>NZ_JBHYPS010000005.1:0-327065 GCF_042746075.1 Streptomyces sp. NPDC058758
CCCTTCCGGCTTTCCTTTCTTTTTTTTTCCCGTGCGTGGGGGGCCGCCCCCGCGCGGGGGGGGTGGGGGGCCCCCCCCCACGTCCTGCGGAGGCGTGCCTCAGACGGTCAGCGCCTGCTTGACCTGGGCCAGGCTCGGGTTCGTCATGACCGACTCGGTGCCGGAGGGGGCGACGACCAGGACCGTCGGAACGGTCTGGTTCCCGCCGTTGGCCTGCTCGACGAAGGCGGCCGACGCGGGGTCCTGCTCGATGTTGATCTCGGTGTACGCGATGCCCTCGCGGTCCATCTGGCCCTTCAGCCGGCGGCAGTAGCCGCACCACTCGGTGCTGTACATCGTCACGGTGCCCTGCATGGCCAGGCGCTCCTCTGGGGTCGGGGGTCGGTACCGAAGGAAGAACGTACGCCACCGCCCCGGCCATTCCCGCCCGCCGGGTGACCTGCGCCGCGTCCGGGACCGCGCGGTGTGACGGTACGACGGTACGACCGTGCGACGGTAAGGCCACGGCCCCGGGCCTGTGGACGACGCGCCGCACCACCCCGCCCGACCTGGCAGCATGGCGGAGTGACAGCAGCAACGCACTCCCCTCTCTTCCCGCAGGTCCCGGAGACCGCCGACGCGGTGCTCGACGGGCTCGACCCGGAGCAGCGCGAGGTCGCCCTGGCCCTGCACGGCCCGGTGTGCGTCCTCGCCGGCGCGGGGACGGGCAAGACGCGGGCGATCACCCACCGGATCGCCTACGGGGTGCGGGCGGGCGTGCTGCCGCCCGCGAGCGTGCTCGCCGTCACCTTCACCAACCGCGCCGCGGGCGAGATGCGCGGCCGGCTGCGCCAGCTCGGCGCGGGCGGGGTGCAGGCCCGCACCTTCCACTCCGCCGCCCTCCGGCAGCTCCAGTTCTTCTGGCCGAAAGCGATCGGTGGCCCGCTGCCCCGGCTCGTCGAGCGCAAGGCCCAGCTCGTCGCCGAGGCCGCCGCCCGCTGCCGGCTCCGGCTCGACCGGAACGAGCTGCGGGACGTCACCGCGGAGATCGAATGGGCCAAGGTCACCCAGACCGTGCCCGCCGACTACCCGGCCGCCGCCGCCCGCTCCCGCCGCGACGTCCCCCGGGACCCGGCCGAGATCGGCCAGCTCTACGCGATGTACGAGCAGCTCAAGGGCGAGCGCTCGGTGATCGACTTCGAGGACGTGCTGCTCCTCACCGTCGGCATCCTCCAGGACCGGGAGGACATCGCCGAGCAGATCCGCCGCCAGTACCAGCACTTCGTCGTCGACGAGTACCAGGACGTCTCCCCGCTCCAGCAGCGGCTCCTGGAGCTGTGGCTGGGGGAGCGGGACAGCCTCTGCGTGGTCGGCGACGCCAGCCAGACGATCTACTCCTTCACCGGCGCCACCCCCGACCACCTGCTCGACTTCCGCACCCGCCACCCGCACGCGACCGTGGTCAAGCTGGTCCGCGACTACCGCTCCACCCCCCAGGTCGTCCACCTCGCCAACGGCCTGCTGAACCAGGCGTCCGGCCGGGCCGCCGACCACCGCCTGGAGCTGATCTCCCAGCGCGAGGCCGGCCCCGAGCCCGTCCACACCGAGTACGGCGACGAGCCCGCCGAGGCCGAGGGCACCGCACGCCGGGTCCGCGACCTGATCGCCGCCGGCGTCCCGGCCGGCGAGATCGCCGTCCTCTACCGGATCAACGCCCAGTCGGAGGTCTACGAGCAGGCCCTCGCCGACGCCGGCGTCCCCTACCAGCTGCGCGGCGCCGAGCGCTTCTTCGAGCGCCAGGAGGTGCGCGAGACGCTCGCGGCCCTGCGCGGCGCCGCCCGCTTCGGGGCGAACGACTCCCTCCTCGACGGCGCCGACGACCTCCCCGCCCAGGTGCGGGCGGTGCTTTCCGGCCAGGGCTGGTCCAGCGTGCCGCCGGCCGGTTCCGGCGCCGTCCGGGACCGCTGGGAGTCGCTGGCCGCGCTCGCCCGGCTCGCCGACGACTTCGCCGCCGCCCGCCCCGGCGTCACCCTCGCCGACCTCGTCGCCGAGCTGGACGAGCGGATGGCCGCCCAGCACGCCCCCACCGTCCAGGGCGTCACCCTCGCCTCCCTGCACGCCGCCAAGGGCCTGGAGTGGGACGCCGTCTTCCTGGTCGGCCTCACCGACGGCATGCTGCCGATCACCTACGCCAGGACGGACGAGCAGATCGAGGAGGAGCGCCGGCTGCTCTACGTGGGCGTCACCCGCGCCCGTGTCCACCTCACGCTCTCCTGGGCGCTCTCCCGCTCCCCGGGCGGCCGCGCCTCCCGCGTCCCCAGCCGCTTCCTCAAGGGCCTGCGCCCCGGCTCCGGCGGCCGGCCCGGCGGCCACGGCGCGGCCGGCGGCATCGAGCGGGGCGGCCCGGGCAGCCCGTCCGGCACGGGCCCCCGCCGCCGCCCGCGCGGTCCCGTCCGCTGCCGGGTCTGCGGCACCACCCTCACCGAGGCCGGCGCCATGAAGCTGCTCCGTTGCGAGGACTGTCCCTCCGAGATGGACGAGGGCCTGTACGAGC
The DNA here is from genome assembly GCF_042746075.1 of Streptomyces sp. NPDC058758. NCBI lineage: Bacteria > Bacillati > Actinomycetota > Actinomycetes > Kitasatosporales > Streptomycetaceae > Streptomyces > Streptomyces sp. NPDC058758. The sequence goes on from NZ_JBHYPS010000005.1 coordinate 2,534, forward strand.
GGCTGCACGCCTGGCGCGAGGAGCGCGCCCGGGCGCTCGGCCAGCCCGCCTATTGCGTCTTCACCGAGAAGACGCTCATGGCCATCGCCGAACGGGTCCCCGCCACCGGCGGCGAGCTCGCCATGATCGCCGGGGTCGGCGCCCGGAAGCTGGACCGCTTCGGAGCCGATGTCCTGAGCATCTGCGCAGGTGAAGAGGGTGTGACGGGTGCAGGGGACGACTGATCGAAACTCGTGGGAAAAATAGTTTGCGCCCGCCCCGTCAAGCCCCATAGGTTCTTAACCACGCAACAGCGGCTTCTTGAGAAGCCCTGTCTCGTGCTGTACTTGTCCAAATGAACATCGAGAGCCCGGCTCACACCCGAGCTCTCCGAGACGCCGAGAGGAGGCGATTCCAGTGATCAGCAACATCAACACCAGCACCATCGTCAGCACCGCCAAAATGACCGATCGCTCGGTCGTCTCCGCCTGCTCGCTCGGCCTCTCCGCCTTTGCGTTCCTTGGCAGCGGTCTGCCCGTCACCGGTCTGTCCGGCCGCGGCATGTCCGTCATCGAGCGCGATGAGCGACCGACCAAGGCACGGGTGGCTGAAGAGACCAAGGCCGGAATCACGGCCTATGGCTTCGCGGCGGCCGGTGCCGGCAAGCAGCAGACGACGCAGCACCACACGATGTGGGCCTTCCGTGGGCTCGAACCCTGGAGTGATCCAGCCTGACCTGATCAGGCCGGCGCCTTCAGGGCCGCGGAACCCCACCCGGGATCCGCGGCCCTTCTGTTTGTCCCCGAACGGGGACGACGGAGCGAGGGGGCCTCGGGACAAGAAAACCCGGTACCAGCCGAAGACCCGGCCGACCGGCCGGAAACGACCAGACGAGGAAAGACACCCGTGCAACTCGAAGCGCACGCCCCGTCCGTACCGCCTTCCGAAACGATCCCCCCGTCCGGCCTCACGGAGGACCACGCCTTGACCCCCCTGACATCGCTCACCGCGCTCGACGACGCCATCGAGAACCTCGGCGTCCCGGTTCCCTGCCGGGCCTACGACCCGGAGGTCTTCTTCGCCGAGTCCCCGGCCGACGTCGAGTACGCCAAGTCCCTCTGCAAGACCTGCCCGCTGGTCGCGGCCTGTCTCGCCGGCGCCAAGGAGCGCCGTGAGCCCTGGGGTGTCTGGGGCGGCGAGCTCTTCGTCCAGGGCGTGGTCGTCGCCCGCAAGCGGCCCCGCGGCCGCCCGCGCAAGAACCCGGTCGCGGCATGACCGCCCTCACCTGGGAGGCACCCCACAAGGCCCCCAGGCGCACCGGAACGATCGACCACCCCCTCACGCACGATCCCCAGAAGCAGGCCCCGATGACCACGCCCGCCACCGAGCCCACCGGCTCCGCTACCCCCGTCTTCTCCACCGCCGGCGCCCCCGCGCCGCGTCAGAACAGGACCCGTGACATGCAACTCATCCCAGAAGCCCTGGCCCGTGCCCATATGCACGAGCGCCGGCGTGAGGCCGACGCGGAACGTCAGGCCGCGCGCCTGATCGCCGCCCGGCGCATGCAGCGCCGCGCCGAGCGCGTCTCGCTGCGCGCCCGCCGCGCCCTCGCCATGGCCGTCATGCACTGACGCCCCACCAGGCGTCCCCGCGGGGGCCGGTCCGAACGGACCGGCCCCCGCGGTGCGTTGCCCCGCCGCGGCCGCCCCGCCGGGCTATCGTCACGAGGATGAACGAGCCCCGCGCCGCGGAGGAGCCCGTGGCCTGCGCACGCTGCGGCAGGACCGCCGACACCCTCCCGATCACCTGGACCTGCTCCGTCGAGAACGGGCGCCGCGCGTACTTCTGCGAGGAGTGCGCCCGCGCCCACATCCGGGCCATCGAGGGCCGCCTCGACTCCTCCTGGTGGTGACGAGCCGGCCACCCGCTAGGGCGCCGGCTCGAACCCGGGCAGCCAGGACGACAGCTCGTCCCGCAGCCGGACCGTCGCGTTCAGCTGGCACAGCACGCCGATCGTGGACAGCGTCACCCGGTGGATCAGCAGATACGCCGGCGGCAGGTTCAGCTGCCGCCCCAGCTGGTGCGCCGGGGAGCGGGGGTCGGCGATCCGGGCCGCCTGCGTCCGCATCCAGCCCCGGGTGAAGACGAAGGACTCCGCCGCCGCCGGCTCGATGATCGGCAGCAGGTAGTCCAGCACCTCCTCCGGATCGAGGGCCACCGACTCCTTCACGAAGCCCTCCGACCGCAGCAGCGCGTACACCGGCTCCGCCTCACCGGCCAGCGCCATCCGCAGACAGGTCCCGATCATCTCCGGAAGGCCGCCCGGCAGCCGGTCCACCGTGCCGAAGTCCAGCACCCCGAGCCGCCACCCCGCCGGATCGTCCGCCCCGTCGCCGGACGGCAGCAGCCGGAAGTTCCCCGGATGCGGATCGGCGTGCAGCAGTCCCGTCCGCGCCGGACCCGAGAACAGGAACCGGGCCAGCAGCTGCCCCGCCCGGTCCCGCTGCTCCCGGTCGCCCTCCGCGATCACCTCGGAGAGCGGGATCCCGTCCATCCACTCCGTCACCAGGACCTGCTCCGCCTGGTGCACCACCCCCGGCACCACCACGTCCGGATCGTCCGCGAAGACCTCCGCGTGCTCCCGCTGGGCCCGCGCCTCCAGGGCGTAGTCCAGCTCCTCCGACACCCGCTCGCGCAGCTCCGCGACGAGCGGCTTCACCTCGATCCCCGGCAGCAGCGGCCCGAGGAGCCGGGCGAACCGGCCGAGCTGCGCCAGGTCCGCCAGCAGAGCCTCCCCGGCGCCCGGGTACTGCACCTTCACCGCGACCTCGCGCCCGTCGTGCCACACCGCCCGGTGCACCTGCCCGATCGACGCGGCCGCCGCCGGCTTGTCCTCGAACTCCAGGAACAGCTCCCGCCACCCCTCCCCGAGCCGCTCCTCCAGGACCCCGTGCACCGTCCGCACCGGCATCGGCGGCGCCGCCTCCTGAAGCTTCGTCAGGGCCGCCCGGTAGGGGCCGGCGACCTCCTCCGGCAGCGCCGACTCGAAGACCGACAGCGCCTGGCCGAACTTCATGGCCCCGCCCTTGAGTTCGCCGAGCACCTTGAACAGCTGCTCCGCCGTGCGCTCCTGGAGCTCGCGGGCCACGAACTCGGCCGACTTGCCCCCGATCCGCTTGCCCAGGCCCCACGTCGCGCGCCCCGCGAAGCCCAGCGGCAACGCGGCCAACTTGGCGGTCCGGGTGACCGCCTTCCGGGGAAGATCAGACATGCGCCCCTCCAATTCCCAGACTGCCCTGTCGTGCGGGGCGGCGCCCCGTCGTCGTGAACCGCGCCTCCTCGCCAGCCGAGACGCCCACCCCCACCCTGCCGCGCGCGGCCCCGCAGGGACAGGCCGGGTGCGGCACCAGCCGCTCGGACCGCCACCCCAGCGACGGCATCGCCGCCTCCCACCGGGTCCCCGTGCTCGCCGGCAACTCCCCGTCCAGAAAGGCCAGCGCGTGCGCGGCGGCGAGCCCCGCCACCGCCGTCGCCAGCGCCACGTCACAGGCCGGCAGCGGATGCGGGGCGCCCGAGCGCCACTGCGCGAGCAGCCGCGGCCACGCCGGGTCCCGGTCCGTCGCCTCCTCCTGGAGACACCGCGCGCACGCCGTCCCGCCCGGCAGCACCAGCGGCCCCACCACCCCCGTCGCCTCCAGCACCCCCGCGTACAGGTGGGGCACCCCTGCCGCCATCCACGGCTCCGCCACCACGGGATCCGGCACCCGCGCCCCCAGTCCGTCCCGGTCCGTCACCACCACGAGTGACACCGCCTCCCCGCCGCCCCCGTCACCCGGCGACGCCCGCCTGCCCGCCCGCCGCGCGGCCACCGGGCCGCGGGTCCAGCGCCCCACCAGCCGGCGCGCCGCCGCCACCCGCCGCTCGCCGACCGCCTCGGCGGGCAGCCCGCCCGGTGCCGTCTCCCAGGGCTCGACCCGCCCCCCGTCGACCACCTCCACGCCGCCCACGCCCCCCGCCGCGAGCAGCGCCGCCACCATCGCGCCCACCCGCCCGGCGCCCCGCACCCGCACCCGCCGCTCCCGCCGGGCCGCGAGGGCCGCCAGCGCCCGGTCCGGCTCCGCGCACACCACCGACAGCGCGGCCAGGTCCGCCCGCAGCGGATCCAGCGCCGCGTCCACCGCCCCCGCCTCGGGCCCCGCCCGGCCCGGCCGTCCGGCGGCGGCCTCCACGAGCAGCCCCGCCGCGCCGAGCCGTCCGAGCAGCGCGTCGAGTCGTCCCTCCGGCAGCCCCAGCGCCGCCGCCTCCCGCCGCAGCGAGGCCGTCCCTCGCGTCCCGTCCATCAGCCCGAGCAGCCGGCCCGTCGCCGCGTCCACCGGATCCAGCACCACCGCGTGCGCCGGCGTCACCCCGTACTGCGCGCAGGTCAGACTCCGCCACGCCCGGCGCAGTGCCGGCTTCACCATCGGATGCATCCCCGCCCCGCCTTCCTCGCCCGATTCCGCGGACCACGGGAACCAGACTGCCCACCGCCGTGGAACGGCGCCGAGAGTTGTCCACAGGCACGCCCGAAAGTCATATAGGTCATACGAAGGAGATTCCGTTGCGCCCGCCGGGTACCGTCGAAGGCGTGCCAGTCGAGATCCGCAGGAGCGCCCGCCGCACCCGTTCCGTCTCCGCCTACCGCGAGGGGGACCGCACGATCGTCCTCATCCCGGCCCGGATGTCGGAGGCCGAGGAGCGCCGCTGGGTCGGCGTGATGCTGGAGAAGCTCGACGCCAAGGACCGGGACAAGGAGCGCCGCGCCACCCGCGGCGACGCCGAGCTGGCCGAGCGGGCCGCCCGCCTCTCCGCCCAGTACCTCGACGGGAGGGCCCGGCCCGATTCTGTGCGCTGGGTCACCAATCAGAACAGCCGCTGGGGCTCCTGCACCCCCGCCGAGGGCACCGTCCGGCTCTCCCACCGCCTCCAGGGGATGCCCGAGTACGTCGTCGACTACGTCCTGCTGCACGAGCTCGCCCACCTCCTCGTCCCCGGCCACGGACCGGCCTTCTGGCGGCTCTTGGAGGCCTATCCGCGCACCGAGCGGGCCCGCGGGTACCTCGAAGGAGTGGTCGCCGCGGACCGCCTTCCGCACCCGCCGGGCGGAGACCCCGCGGCCTGACGTCCGATTTCCCGATTCCGTACCGGATCGGGCCTCCCCTGTCTCAATGTCGGCCCCAGCGGTTAGCCTGGCGCGAGTCATTCGCCATCGGGATGGGGGACGGTCGTTACGCATGGCCAGGGAATTCCAACGCGGCCACAAGGCCAAGATCAGTGATCTGACCGCGGGCACCGATCTGTACGTGGGCGTGCAGATCGCGGCTCCCGGGCTCACCTTCGACATCAGCTGCTTCGGGCTCGACGCCGACGAGCGCCTCTCGGACGACCGCTACTTCGTCTTCTTCAACCAGCCGAAGTCGCCCGAGGAGTCCATCCAGCTGCTCGGGGCGCAGTCCGGCGACACCGAGTCGTTCCGCGTCACCCTCGACCGGATCCCCCCGCAGATCCACAAGCTCTCCTTCACCGCCACCATCGACGGCGACGGCCAGATGTCGCAGGTCGGCCCCGGCTGGATCCGGATCGTCGCGGGCGGCGAGGAGGTCGCCCGCTACGCCTTCACCGGTGCGGAGTTCTCCACCGAGCGCGCGGTCATGCTCGGCGACTTCTACCTGAAGGACGTGTGGCGGTTCGCCGCCGTCGGCCAGGGCTTCGACGGAGGCCTGGAAGCGCTGCTGCGGAACTTCGGCGGCGAGGTCCTGGAGGAGGAGCCCGCAGCCCCCCAGCAGGCCGCCCCCCAGCAGGCCGCCCCCGCCTTCGGCGCCCCCGCCCAGGCCGCGGCCCCGCCGGCCTTCGCCGCCCCCGCCGCCCCGGCCCCCGCCCCCGGCTACGGCGCCCCGCAGCCCGGCTACGGCGCGCAGCCGCCCACGCCGCCGCCGGCCCCGCAGCCCGTGCACACCCAGCCCACGATGGTCGCGCCGCTCGCCCCCGCCCCGGTGCCGCCGCCGGCTCCGGCCCCCGCCGCCCCCGGCCCGTACGGCCAGCCGCCCCAGGCCCCCTACGGGCAGATCCCGGGCCAGACCCCGCCGCCGGGCACCCCCTACGGCCAGCCGCCGCAGGCCCCGTACGGCCAGCAGCCGGGCTACGGCCAGCCGGCCCCCTACGGGCAGCAGCCCGGGATGCCGCCGGGCATGCCCCCGCAGGGCGTCCCCCAGGGCGTGCCCGCGGCCGGCGCCGGACTCGCCGCCGCGCTCGCCCCGTACAAGGAGACCGCCAACGGCGCCCGCTGGACCCCGCAGAACCAGCAGCTCATGCGGGTCGACCTGGCCATGGGCGGCACCCCCGTCCTCGCCCGCCAGGGCTCCATGGTCATGTACCAGGGCAAGGTCGACTTCTCCTACAAGGGCGCCGGCTTCGCCGGCCGCATCGTGGGCAACGCCACCGGCCAGGAGATGCAGCTGATGCGCTGCACCGGCCGCGGCCAGGTCTTCCTCGCCGAGAACGGCGCCCACCTCCACCCGATCGAGCTCCAGGGCGACGCCATCTGCGTCTCCGCGGAGAACGTGCTCGCCTTCGACGAGTCCCTCCAGTACGAGGTCCGCCGCATCGAGGGCCACGGCATCCCCGGCGGCGCCCTGTTCACCATGCAGTTCCAGGGCACCGGCACCGTGATCGTCAAGACCCACGGCGTCCCCGTGGTCCTGCCCGTCACCCCGACGACCTTCGCCGACTGCAACGCGGTCGTCGCCTGGTCGGCCGCCTCCCAGGTGATCCTCTCCAGCCAGGTCCGGCTCCGGCGCAACGCCTACCCCGGCCACAGCGGGGAGACCGTGAACCTCCAGTTCCGGGGCGCCCCCGGCAACTTCATCGTCGTCCAGCCGTACGAGGTCTGAGGGAGCCCGACACCATGAACCAGCAGCTCGCGGGCTATGCCCCGACCCCCATCGCGGCCCGCATGGAGAACCACGGCCGCACCATGCTCAAGGTCGCCATGGCCACCGGCCAGGACCTCTACGCCCGGGCCGGCTCGATGGTCGCCTACGAGGGCTTCATCAGCTACGAGCCCAACCCGCCCGCCGTCCGCCAGGTCGCCAGGGAATGGGCCACCGGCGAGGGCGCGCCGATCATGAAGTGCACCGGCGACGGCCTGCTGTACCTCGCCGACTACGGCGCCGACGTCGTCGTGATCAACCTCCAGAACGACGCCATCTCGGTCAACGGCTCCAACCTCCTCGCCTTCGACGCCCACCTCCAGTGGGGCGTCGAGCGGGTCAAGGGCCTCGCCAAGTTCGCGGGTCAGGGCCTGTTCAACGTGGGGATCGCCGGCACCGGCTGGGTCGCGCTCACCTCGCGCGGCACCCCGATCGTCGTCGACTGCGGCCGCGGCGAGGACGAGACGTACGTCGACCCCGACGCGCTCGTCGCCTGGTCGCCGGCGCTCAAGGTCAAGGGCAAGCGCAGCTTCAAGGCGTCCTCCCTCATCGGGCGGGGCAGCGGCGAGGCATACCAGATGGCCTTCTCGGGCCAGGGCATCGTCGTCGTACAGCCGAGCGAGGACAGCAGCGACCGCCTGCGGGTCCGGGGCTGAGGGGGAGCGAGAACACATCATGCAGAGCCCGCTTTTCAACCACGCCGAGCAGCAGAGCCAGGAGCGGTACGTCATCCAGAACCCGCAGCTGCTGCGGGTGAGCCTCACCGGCCACGACGACGTCCTCGCCCGCAAGGGCGCCATGGTCGCCTACCAGGGCCTCGTCGACTTCGACGGCGAGTACCAGTCCAGCTCCCAGCGCCAGGCCCGCGCCCGCACCGGCGAGGGCCTCGACCTGATGCGCTGCTCCGGCCAGGGCACGGTCTACTTCGCCAACCTCGCCCAGTACATCCACGTCATCGAGGTCGAGCAGGAGGGCCTCACCGTGGACAGCTCCTACGTGCTGGCCCTCGACACGAGCCTGCACACCGAGGTCATCGCCGTCGACAGCCAGTACGGGGTCTCCGGCACCGGCAAGTACCAGCTGAACATCACCGGCCGCGGCAAGGTCGCCCTCATGACCTCCGGTCAGCCGCTGATGCTCCAGGTCACCCCCGACAAGTACGTGAGCGCCGACGCGGACGCGATCGTCGCCTGGTCCACCTCGCTGCGGGTCCAGATGCAGGCCCAGACGCACAACAGCAGCGTCCGCAGCCGCCGCGGCAACACCGGCGAGGGCTGGGAGCTCAGCTTCCTCGGCCAGGGCTTCGCCCTGGTCCAGCCCAGCGAGATCATGCCCCCGCAGAACGCGGTGATCGGCCAGGGCGCCGCCGCCCAGTTCGGCGTCGGCCAGCACGGCGCCCACGGCCAGAACCAGAACAACGCCTGGAACTGACCGGACGCCGACCGGCACGCACGCGAAGAGGCCCCCGGCAGACCGGGGGCCTCTTCGCGCGTCCGCTCACAGCCGGGCCAGCGTGCCCTCCAGCAGCCGCACCACCGAGGTGTCCGCGACCCCGGCCACCTCGTCGTACGCGTACCACCTCAGGTCCAGCGACTCCTCGCTGATCTGCGCGACCGCGTCCGCCGGGGCCAGCGCCGCGTACTGCACGTCGAGGTGCCAGTGGCAGGGCGCCGGGATCGGATGCCGGTCCAGCCGCACCGGGCCGCCGGGCAGCAGCGTCAGACCCGTGATCCCCGACTCCTCGGCGGCCTCGCGCAGCGCCGCCGCCTCGACCGTCGGATCGCCCTCCTCGCAGTGGCCGCCCATCTGGAGCCACATGCCGAGCTTCTTGTGGAGGGTGAGCAGCACCCGCCCGCGCGCGGGGTCGATCACCAGCGCGCTGCTGGTGAGGTGGCCCGCCCCGCACGGCTTGTACATGCCGTCCGGGTGGGCCGCCAGGTGCTCCAGGTAGACCTCGCGCAGTTCCGGCTGGCCCTCGTACCCCTTGAGGACGAGGACCGCGTCGTCGTACAGGCTCACTTCTCCGAGTCCCCGTCCCCGTCGCCGCCCTCGGGCTCGTCCCCGCGGCCGGGTCCGTCGCCCCGGGCCGCCTCGCCGAGCATCTTGTCCAGCTCGGAGAAGTCCAGGTGCTCGCGGTGCACGAAGCCGTCCGGGTCGTCCAGGTCGGTCGCCGTCGGCAGCATGTCGGGGTGCTCCCACAGGCCGTCGCGGCCGTCGACGCCCCGCGCGTCGGTGAGCGAGGCCCACAGCCGGGAGGCGTCCCGCAGCCGGCGCGGACGCAGCTCCAGACCGATCAGGGTGGCGAAGGTCTGCTCGGCCGGACCGCCGGTGGCCCGGCGCCGCCGCAGCGTCTCGCGGAGCGCGTCCGCCGAGGTCAGCCGGGTCTTGGCGGCCTCGTGGACCACCGCGTCCACCCAGCCCTCGACCAGCGCGAGCGCCGTCTCCAGGCGGGCCAGCGCCGCCTTCTGCTCGGGCGTGTCCTGCGGCTGGAACATGCCGGACTGGAGCGCTTCCTGGAGCTGCTCGGGGTGGGTCGGGTCGAGCTGGGAGACGGCCTCCTCCAGCTTCGAGGTGTCGACCTTGATCCCGCGCGCGTACGCCTCGACCGCGCCGAACAGGTGCGCCCGCAGCCACGGCACGTGCGCGAAGAGGCGCTGGTGGGCGGCCTCGCGCAGGGCCAGGTAGAGCCGCACCTCGTCGGAGGGAACGCTCAGGTCCTTGCCGAAGGACGCCACGTTCAGCGGGAGCAGCGCGGCCCGGGAGGCCGGGCCGAGCGGCAGGCCGACGTCGGTCGAGCCGACGACCTCGCCCGCGAGCGCACCGACGGCCTGCCCGATCTGCTGGCCGAACATGGCGCCGCCCATCGACCGCATCATGCCGATCAGCGGGCCCGCCATGGCCTGCATCTCCTGCGGCAGCACGTCGCCCATGGCCGTGCCGACCCGCTCGGCGACCGGGTCCACCAGCTCCTTCCACGCCGGGAGGGTCGCCTCGACCCACTCGGCGCGGCTCCACGCCACCGCGACGTTCGCCCCGGAGGGCAGCGAGGTGGCCTGGTCGAGCCAGAGGTCGGCGAGGCGGACCGCCTCCTCGACCGCGGACTTCTCGGCCGGGCCCACGCTGGCGTCCTTGACGCCGTCGGCGGTGCCCTGGGCGACCACCTGCCGGGCGATCTGCTTGGCCATGTCCCAGTTCACGGGACCGCCCTCGTAGCTGAGCATCTGGCCGAGCTGCTGGAAGGCCGCGCCCAGGTCCGTCGGGTTCATCGACCCGAACATCGCGGCGAACGGATTGTCCGCGCCGCCCTGGCCGCCGCCCAGGCCGGGGATGCCGCCGAATCCGAACGGGTTCGCCCCGAACGGATTGCCGCCGCCCTGACCGCCGGACCCCTGGCCACCTCCGGCGGGGTCCTTCTTCTTGCCTTCGTCGCCGTCCTCCGGCTCCTCCGGCGGAAGGCCGAATCCGAATGGGGTGTCACTCACAGGTTTCCTCGGCTCCTAGGGCCGCCGGCCTCTGCCGGCGGCGACTGCCCGCTGCACAACACCAGCGTAGACATCCGGGTCGGATATGGGCTCAAGTCTCCGCCGGGCCGTGCCCTGCGGCAGGATGGACGCCACCTGGTACGTACGCGTCATCCCCGTACGTACTGAAGACAACCACTGGAGTCGGTCGGTGAGTTCCCCAGATCCGCAGGTTCGCGGAGCGCGAAACACCTCAACCCGGTCCGCTGCGCGCGGCCCCGTCGTCGCGGTCACCGGCGCCGCCACGGGCGTCGGAGCCCTGCTGACCAGGCGTCTCGCCGATTCGGAGGAGGTCCGGCAGGTCATCGCCCTCGACGAGCGGCGGGGCGAGGTGCCGGAGGCGACCTGGCACGTCCTCGACGTACGGGATCCGGCCATCGCGGAGAAGCTGCGCGGCGCCGACGTCGTCGTGCACCTCGCCGTCGACCTGGACCTGGAGACCGACCCCGCCGCCCGGACGGCCTACAACGTGCGCGGCACCCAGACGGTCCTCACGGCCGCCGCCGCGGCCGGCGTCCACCGGGTGGTCCTGTGCACCTCGACGATGGTCTACGGCGCCCTGCCCGACAACGACATCCCGCTCTCCGAGGACGCCGAGCTGCGGGCCACCGCCGAGGCCACGGGCGTCGGCGACCTCCTGGAGATCGAGCGGCTCGGCCGCCGCGGCTCCCGCGCGCACCCCGGCCTCAACGTGACCGTGGTCCGCCCGGCCGTCCTCGTCGGCGGTACGGACACGGCGCTGACCCGCTACTTCGAGTCGCCCCGGCTGCTCGTCGTCGCCGGCTCCCGCCCCACCTGGCAGTTCTGCCACGTGGACGACCTGGTCAGCGCGCTGGAGTACGCGGCCCTGGAGAAGGTCGACGGAGAGTTCGCGGTCGGCTGCGAGGGCTGGCTGGAGCAGGAGGAGGTCGAGGAGCTGTCGGGTATCCGCCGGATGGAGCTGCCCTCCGCGGTCGCCCTCGGCGCCGCCGCGCGGCTGCACCGGATCGGCCTCACGCCCTCCCCGGCCGGGGACCTCGCCTACACCATGCACCCCTGGGTGGTGAGCGTGGGACGCCTCCACGACGCGGGCTGGCGCCCGAAGTGGACCAACGAGGAGGTCCTGGCGGCGCTCCTGGAGGAGGTCCAGGGCCGGCACACGGTCGCGGGCCGCCGGCTGGGCCGCAAGGACGCCACGGCGGCGGGCGCGGCGGGCGCCACGGTGGCCCTCCTGGGCACCGCGGCCCTGGTGCGGCAGATGCGGAAGCGGCGCGGCCTGTAGGACCCTCCTACGGAGGGTCCCGGTCCACCGGTCGAAAACGCTATTCCGGGATGTCGGAGGCGTGCGGCACCATGGACCGCATGACGACCACGCACGACCACCCCGGTGAGCAGGCCGCGGACGACCCGATCAAGCTGCTCGCGATCCGCGACACCCCGCTCTCGGTCGACGAGGTCTTCCGGGCCGTCGGCGACGACGCCGCGGGCGGCACGACCCTGTTCGTCGGCACCGTGCGCAACCACGACGGCGGCGCCGACGTCGACGCGCTGGGCTACTCCTGCCACCCCAGCGCCGAGGCCGAGCTGCGCCGGGTCGCCGAGAAGGTCGTCGCGAACTACCCGGTCCGCGCCCTGGCCGCCGTCCACCGTGTCGGCGACCTGTCGGTCGGCGACCTCGCGGTCGTCGTCGCCGTCTCCTGCCCCCACCGCGGCGAGGCCTTCGAGGCCTGCCGCAAGCTGATCGACGACCTCAAGCACGAGGTCCCCATCTGGAAGCACCAGACCTTCTCGGACGGCACCGAGGAGTGGGTGGGGGCCTGCTGAGCCCCCTTTCGGGTGGCAAGGCGACGCGCCGACGCGCCGTAGTCGAACGCCCGATTTGCGTAACCGGCCCCCAGGCCCGAGCGTTGGTGGCACAGATGAATAATCTGCTGATCAACTCACTGGGGATGGGAGGTCGGGATGGCAGCGCTGGCCTGGTTGCTGATTCCGCTTTTCGCAGTCGTCGGCGCGGCGATATGGGGAAGCTGGGTCCAGAGGAACAAGACCATAGGTGACGTGGCCGAGCTCGCCGGCTACGCCCGCTTCCGGGACGCCATGGAACGTTCCCACCCCACCGCGCCCGGTTCCGCTCCGTTCCACCCGGTCCACGAGGCCGCTCCCGCGGAGTCCTGACGGCCCGCAGGAGGCCGCCCCGGACGCGTCCCGTACGGACCCGCCCCGGGGGTGCGCGCACAGGCGAGTCCCGTACTGTCGTTCCATGCCACGCCGCACCGCGACGATGCTCGCCTCCACCCTGGTCCTGATCTGCCTGCTGATCGCCGGCGTCCTGATCCCGGTGCCGTACTCGGAGATGAGCCCCGGCCCCACGGTCAACACGCTCGGCGAGGCCCGCGGCGAGCCGGTGCTCCAGATCTCCGGCCGCAAGACCTACCCGACCGACGGCCACCTCAACATGACCACGGTCAGGGTCACCAGCGCGGACTACAAGATGAACGCCGTCGAGGCGGTCTTCGGCTGGCTGACCCACGACAACGTGGTGGTGCCGCACGACACCCTCTACCCGGACGGGAAGACCGAGGAGGAGTCGAGCCAGGAGAACGCGGAGGAGTTCAGCCAGTCGCAGGAGAGCGCCAAGGTGGCCGCCCTCGACGAGCTGGGCATCCCGTTCACCACCCGGGTCGTCGTCGCCTCCGTGGTGAAGGACTCCCCGGCGGAGGGCACCCTCCACGCCGGGGACGTGATCAAGGCCGTCGACGGGGTGGAGGTCGTCAAGCCGGCCGACGTCGCCGCGCAGGTGACCAAGCGGAAGCCGGGCCAGAAGGTCGAGTTCACCATCGTCCCGGCGAAGGAGGCGGCCGCCGCCGAGAAGGCGCACAAGGAGGCCACCACCACCCGGAAGGTGGTCCTCACCACCGCGAAGTCCGAGGAGGGCGACCGGGCGATCGTCGGCATCCAGGCCGGCACCGACCACGTCTTCCCGTTCACCATCGACATCAAGCTGGCCGACGTCGGCGGCCCCAGCGCCGGCCTGATGTTCGCACTCGGCATCGTCGACAAGCTGACCCCGGAGAGCCTCACCGGCGGCAAGTTCGTCGCGGGCACCGGCACCATCGACGACGACGGCAAGGTCGGCCCGATCGGCGGCATCCAGATGAAGCTGGTCGGCGCGCGGAACGCCGGCGCCGAGTACTTCCTCACCCCGGCGGAGAACTGCGCCACGGCGGCCGGCGACACCCCCGACGGGCTCACCCTCGTCAAGGTCGACACCATCGCCGACGCGACGGCGTCGCTGGAGAAGCTCCGCAAGGGCGACACCGCGGACCTGCCGAGCTGCTCGAAGGGCTGACCCCCCGCCGGTACGGGGCCCCGCGCGGGGCCCCGCACCCGTACCGCTCAGCCCTCGAAGGTCGCGGCCAGCGCCTCGGCGAGCCCCGGCACCAGGTCCGGGCCGGTCAGCACCTCGGTCGGCGAGTCCTTCTCGCGCAGCCGGATCGCCGCCTCCCGGGCGCCGGTCCGCAGCACGGCCACCGTCATCCGGACCTCCTGGCGGTCCGGGTGGCCGGCCACCCACTTGTTCAGCTTGGCGCCGCTCAGGTCCTTGGGGACCTGGGCCTCCGCCGACGGCGGCAGCATCAGCCGCTCCACCGTCAGGGCGCAGCCGGCGACCCCCTCCGGCCAGGCGATCGTGCCGAGGAACTCGTCGAGCGGCTTGCCCCTGGGGATCTCCTCCTGCTCGATCGGGGTGTAGGCGGTGGCGTCCTCGCCGAGCTTCAGCGAGGGGGCCTGGGCGCGCAGCCGGGCGGTGTCGACCAGGGCGAAGAGGCGGGCGGGCCGGTCCCAGCCGAGACCCGAGGCGTACTCGTCGATCTCGAGCACCGCACGGGTGAGGGGACTGGAGGCCATCGGCGGGCCCGAGGGGGAAACGTTGGACATGAGCAATATCCTGCCTCCTCTTCCCTCCGGGACGGGAACTAGGTAAAGCGTCGGTAAGTTGCATCTGTGGGCCCTACGATCGCGGGGCCCGCTTTCCGACGCATCAACACCGAGGGGCGCACGTTGGCTTTCCAGATGCCGGACCGTGGCGGAAGCCCGTCCGGGCCAAGGGTCAGAGTCGGCCGGCCGTCCCGGCGGGCCCGCACCCTGCTGATGACACTGGGCGTGCTCGCCGTCCTGGCCATGGCGTTCGTGATGTTCGCCGGGTTCTGGACGGACTGGCTCTGGTACCGCTCGGTCCACTACTCGTCCGTGTTCACCACCACCCTGTGGACCAAGATCGGCTTGTTCGCGGTCTTCGGCCTGCTCATGGCCCTGGCCGTCGGCCTCAACATCTGGCTGGCGTACCGCCTGCGGCCGCCGCTGAGCGCGATGTCGCTGGAGCAGCAGAGCCTCGACCGGTACCGGATGGGCGTCGCCCCCTTCAAGAAGTGGGTGCTGCTCGCGGTCACCGCCCTGGTGGGCCTGATCGCCGGCGCCTCCGCCTCCGGCCAGTGGCGCACCTGGCTCATGTGGGTCAACGGGGTGAAGTTCGGCGAGAAGGACGTCCAGTTCGGCAAGGACGTCTCCTTCTACGCCTTCGACCTGCCCTGGTACCGCTTCCTGCTCGCCTTCGGCTTCGCCGCCGTGGTCCTCTCCCTGATCGCCGCGGCGATCACCCACTACCTGTACGGCGGACTGCGCGTCACCAGCCCTGGTGCCCGCGCCACCGCGGCCGCCACCGGCCACCTCTCGGTGCTGCTCGGCGTCTTCGTGGCGCTGAAGGCCGTGGCGTACTGGCTCGACCGGTACGGCCTGGCGGTGAAGTCCAGCGACTTCAAGGCCACCGGCAACTGGACGGGCCTGCGGTACGTCGACGCCAACGCCTACCTGCCGGCCAAGACGATCCTCTTCTGCATCGCGGTCATCTGCGCCGTGCTGTTCTTCGCCACGCTGTGGCGCCGCACCTGGCAGCTGCCGGTCATCGGCTTCGGCCTGATGGTGCTCTCCGCCGTGCTGATCGGCGGCCTGTACCCGGCGATCGTGCAGAAGTTCCAGGTCCAGCCGAACGAGCAGGCCAAGGAAGCCCCGTACATCCAGAACAACATCGATGCGACCCGCAAGGCGTACGCGATCGACGAGACCAAGCTGGAGAACTACTCGGGCAAGTCGACGGTCAAGGCCAAGGACAAGCTGCGCGCGGACGCCGACACGGCGGCCGCCTACCGCGTCCTCGACCCGAACATCGTCTCGCCGACCTTCCAGCAGCTGGAGCAGAAGCGGAAGTACTACCAGTTCCCGACGACGCTCGACGTGGACCGCTACCAGGGCCAGGACGTCGTCATCGGTCTGCGCGAGCTGAACATCCGCGGCATCCCGAAGCGGAACTGGATCAACGACCACTTCACCTACACCCACGGCTACGGCGCCATCATGGCCCGCGGCACCCAGACCGACGCCAACGGCTCCCCGGTCTTCACCGAGTCGGGCCTGCCGACCACCGGTGAGCTCGGCAAGTACGAGCAGCGGATCTACTACGGCGAGAAGACCGACCAGTACTCGATCGTGGGCGGCCCCCAGAAGGAGCTGGACTACGAGGAGAACGGCGAGAAGACCACCAGCTACGCCGGCAAGAGCGGCGTCAGCCTGGAGAGCGCCTTCAACCGCGCGGCCTACGCGGTGGCCTTCAGCGAGCCGCAGATCCTCTACTCCGGGGCCATCGGCGACGGCTCGCGGATCCTCTACAACCGCACGCCCAAGCAGCGCGTCGAGGCCGTCGCCCCCTGGCTGACCATCGACGGCGACGCCTACCCGGCGGTCGTCGACGGCAGGATCCAGTGGATCGTCGACGCCTACACGACCAGCAACGGCTACCCGTACGCCTCGCGGACCACGCTCGGCGACACCACGGCCGACTCGCTGACCGTCGGCAACCAGCAGCGCGCGGTCGTCGCCCAGCAGAACCAGGTCAACTACATCCGCAACTCGGTCAAGGCCACCGTCGACGCCTACGACGGCACGGTCACCCTCTACCAGTGGGACACCGAGGACCCGGTCCTCAAGACCTGGATGAAGGCCTTCCCCGACACGGTGAAGCCCAAGTCCGAGGTGAAGGGCGACCTGCTGGAGCACCTGCGCTACCCGCAGGACATGTTCAAGGTCCAGCGCGAGCTGCTGACCCGCTACCACGTCACCGACCCGGCCCAGTTCTACAGCGGCTCGGACGCCTGGCAGGTGCCGGACGACCCGACCAACAAGGACAACGTGGCCGTGCCGCCGTACTACCTGAGCATGAAGATGCCCGGCGACGCGGAGCAGCGCTTCTCGCTGACCACGACCTTCACCCCGAACGGACGGCCCAACCTGGGCGGCTTCATGGCGGTCGACGCCGACGCCACCAGCAAGGAGTACGGCCGGCTGAGACTGCTCCGGGTCACCGAGGACGTGCCGGGCCCGGCGCAGGTGCAGAGCAAGCTCAACGGTCTGCCCGACGTGGCCACCTTCGTCCGCGACATGAAGGGCGCCGACTCGGACATCCAGTACGGCAACCTGCTCACCGTGCCGCTCGACGGCGGGTTCCTGTACGTCGAGCCGGTCTACGCCCAGGGGCGGAACGCGCTCTACCCGCTCCTGAAGAAGGTCGCGGTCTCCTACGTGGACGCCGACCAGCCGGACGGCGACACCACCAAGGACACCACGGTGTTCGAGAACAACCTCACGGACGCCCTCAACGCGGTCTTCGGGGTGGACGGCACGACCCCGCCGACCACGCCGCCGGGCACCGAGCAGCCGCCGACCACCCCGCAGCCGCCGGCCTCGGCGGACGCGGCGCTGAAGCAGGCCATCGCCGACGCCCAGAAGGCGTACGACGCGGGCGAGGCGGCCCTCGCCAAGGGCGACTGGGCGGCCTACGGCAAGGCCCAGGAGGACCTCCAGGCCGCGCTCCAGAAGGCGGCCGAGGCGGGCGCCAAGATCCAGCCGCAGGGGGGTTCCGGCAGCTGACCTGCGGGCTTCACCCCGCGTCGTGATAGTGTTACTTCACCGACGCGGGGTGGAGCAGCTCGGTAGCTCGCTGGGCTCATAACCCAGAGGTCGCAGGTTCAAATCCTGTCCCCGCTACTGACACGAGGGCTCGGATCCATAAGGATCCGGGCCCTCGTCGCGTGTCGTGGTGACGGGGGGCACCGAAGAGCGGTACGGAAGGGGCGAGTTGAGGCGTGACGTGTTTGACTTGTCTCTCTGTGGGCATGTCGACAAAACGCCTGAGGTGACCTCAAGGGCTGCGGTATACCGGGTGTGCGCGGGTTGCGGGTGGTGCGACGATGGTATTTATGGGGGACAGGGCAACTCTGTTGGAGACAGGGCGGTTTGTGCAGCGGCATGCCAGAAATGCCGCGGACGAGATCATCGAGGCCGTGCCGGCCGTCGATGCGGCCGTCGACACCACCGCCAGGACCGGGGCCGTCCCGGACGCGGGCCCGGACACCGAGACCGAGTCCGACGCCGAGACCGAGGGCCGGCACCGCAGGGCCGCCGAGCGCGGTGACACCGACGCCATGAGCGCCCTCGGGGCGCTCCTGCTCCGCCGCGGCGACCTCGACGGCGCCGAGCCCTTCCTGCGCGCCGCCACCGCCGAGGGCGACCGGGCCGCCGCCAACAACCTCGGCGTCCTCCTCCACCAGCGCGGCTACCCCGACGAGGCCGCCGGCTGGTGGCGGGTCGCCGCCGTCGCCGGCTCCGCCCCGGCCGCCCACGCCCTGGGCCGCCACCACCGCGAGCGCGGCGACGAGCCCGCCGCCGAGTACTGGCTGCGCCAGGCCGCCGAACAGGGTCACGCCCTGGGCGCCTACGCCCTCGCCGACCTCCTGGAGCACCGCAGCGACGTCGGCGCCGAGCGCTGGCTGCGCGCCGCCGCCGAGCAGGGCCACCGCGAGGCCGCCTACCGCCTCGCCCTCGCCCTGGAGCGGCGCGCCACCGAGACCCTCCGCGGCCCGCACGCCTACGGCCCCACCGCCGCCGCGGGCCGCGCGGGGCACGCGTACGACACGGCCGGCCGGCTCCGCGCCGCCGACCCGCTCCGCGCGGGCGAGCGGCCGCCCGCCGCCGCGCCGCGCCCCGAGGCCGCCCCGCCCCGGACCGGGGACGCCGCCGCCGGGCCGCTCGGCGAGGCCGAGCAGTGGTTCCGGCAGGCGGCCGCCCGGGGACACCGCCGGGCCGCGCTGCACCTCGGAGCCATCCTGGAACAGCGCGGCGAGCTGAAGGAGGCCGGCCGCTGGTACCTCAGCTCCGCCAAGGAGGGCGAGGCCAAGGCCGCCTGCGCCCTCGGCTTCCTGCTGCGCGACGCCGGGGACGAGGAGTCCGCCGCCGTCTGGTGGCTGCGCGCCGCCCAGGACGGCGACGGCAACGCCGCCAACGCGCTGGGCGCGCTGCACGCCGCCCGCGGCGAGCAGCAGACCGCCGAGCGCTGGTACCGCGCCGCCATGGACGCCGGGGACGTCAACGGCGCCTACAACCTCGGCCTGCTCTGCGCCGCCCAGGACCGCCTCCCGCAGGCCGAGCAGTGGTACCGCCGCGCCGCCTACGCGGGCCACCGCGAGGCCGCCAACGCGCTCGCCGTGCTGCTCCTCCAGGCCGGCGACGCGGACGGCGCCGAACCGTGGTTCTCCAAGGCCGCCGAGGCCGGCTCCGTGGACGCCGCCTTCAACCTGGGCATCATCCACGCGGGCCGCGACGAGGACCGCTCCGCGCTCGCCTGGTACGAGCGGGCCGCCGCCGCCGGGCACACCGAGGCCGCCCTCCAGGTCGGCATCGCCGCCCTGCGCGACGGCGACGAGCAGACCGCCGAGCGGCACCTGCGCTGCGCCGCGGGCGGCGGCAGCCCCGAGGCCGCCTTCCGGCTCGCCACGCTCCTCGACGCCCGCCGCCCCGACCCCGGCCCCGTGGTCCTCGGCGCGCCCGTGGACCAGAAGACCGAGTGCGAGGAGTGGTACGAGCGGGCCGCCCAGCAGGGGCACCGGCGCGCCCAGGTCCGGGTCGGCATGCTCGCCGCCGGCCGGGGCGACCTCGCCGGCGCCGCCCGCTGGTACCGCGAGGCCGCCGAGGCCGGCAGCCGCAACGGCGCCTTCAACCTCGGCCTGCTCCTCGCCCGCGAGGGCAGCGAGCGCGAGGCCGCCCTCTGGTGGACCCGGGCCGCCCGGGCCGGGCACGGCCGCGCCGCGCTCCGGCTCGCGCTGCTCGCTGCCCGCCGGGGCGAGCTGTCCGAGGGCCGCAAGTGGTGCGCCCGCGCCGTGGAGCTCGGCCCCGCCGAGGTCGCCGAGCGGGCGGCGCGGCTCAGCGAGGCGCTCCACCAGGAGCTCACGGCCTAGAAGCGATTTGCTCCTGTCCCACGGGTCCCGTAAGGTTGGGTTCACCGACGCGGGGTGGAGCAGCTCGGTAGCTCGCTGGGCTCATAACCCAGAGGTCGCAGGTTCAAATCCTGTCCCCGCTACTCAGTAGCCCGAAGGCCCGGATCCGGAAGCGGATCCGGGCCTTCGGCGTTCCCGGGCGTCGCGGTACGGGAAAGGGCGCCCCCGCGGGGGCGCCCTCGGTTCGGTCGGCTACGCCGCGGCCGCGCAGTTCGGGCAGAGGCCCCGGTAGGTGACCTCGACGTTCGAGATCGTGAAGCCGAAGCGCTCCCCGGCCGGCAGGTCCCGCAGCGGGTCGCCCGCCGGGTGGACGTCGCGGATCGCGCCGCAGCCCGCGCAGACCAGGTGCTGGTGCGGCCGGTGGGCGTTGGGGTCGTAGCGCTTGGCGCGGCCGTCGGTGGCGACCTCGATGACCTCGCCGAGCGTCACCATCTCGCCCAGCGTGTTGTAGACGGTCGCGCGGGAGATCTCGGGCAGGCGCTCGACGGCGCGGGCGTGCACCTCGTCGGCGGTGAGGTGCACGTGGTCGCCGTCGAGGACCTCGGCGACGACGCGGCGCTGCGCGGTCATCCGCCAGCCGCGTCCGCGCAGTCGTTCCAACAGGTCGCTCATGAGGGCCAGGGTAACAGCGGGCGCAAACGGGGCGGAGCGGGCTTCCGGCCCGTGGACCCGTCCGTGGGATCGCTCGTGGAGCCGTCCGTGGGGCCGCCCGGGGCCGTCCGCGCGGATCGACCGGAGGGGGCCCGGAGGGGGTCAGTCCGCCACGCTGTGGGCCGGGAGCCAGCAGCGGATGATGTCGCGGACCGAGACCATGCCGACCGGCCCGAGGCCGTCGAGGACGACCAGGTGGCGGAAGCCGCCGCGGGTCATCGCCCCGGCCGCCTCCTCCAGGGTCCAGCCGGGCGCGGCGAAGACCACCTCGTGGGTGGTGTGGGAGCCGGCCGTCTCGCGGTCGGGATCCTCGTCCCGCCCGAGGGAGTTCAGGATGTCGCGCTCGGTGAGGATCCCGATCCCGGTGTCGCCGTCGAGGACGACGGCCGCGCCGACCCGGCGGGCCGACATCAGCCGGGCGGCCTGCCGGAGGGTGTGGGCGGGTCCGACGGTGAGGACCACCGTGCTCATGGCGTCACGGACGAGCATGGATGGAGCCACCTCCTCGGCGAACCGCCCGCGCAGGGCGGTTCACAAATGCACAAGTGGGGGGCTCTCAGAGTCGCACCGGGGGAGGGGGCCGACAAGGGGGCGCGCGAGGCGCCCCCGGGGGCGGGCGGGGGCGCGTTCAGGCGCCCGGGGCCTCCTCGTACCCCAGGTGTCCCAGCAGCGCCTCGTGCAGCAGGCCGTTGGAGGCCGCCGCGTTCCCGCTGTGCGGGCCGGGCCGTCCGTCCAGGCCCGTGTACGAGCCGCCGGCCTCCTGCACCACGACCGCCACCGCCGCCATGTCCCACAGCGACAGCTCCGGCTCCGCGCACAGGTCCACCGAGCCCTCGGCGACCATCATGTAGGGCCAGAAGTCGCCGTACGCCCGGGTCCGCCAGCACGCGCGCGTGAGGTCCAGGAACGCGTCGAGCCGGCCGCGCTCCTCCCAGCCGCTCAGCGAGGAGTACGCGAACGAGGCGTCGGCCAGCGAGGCCACCCGGGACACCCCGATCCGGGTCCCCGACCCGAGGCCGGCCCCGGTGAAGGCGCCCAGCCCCTTCGCCGCCCACCAGCGGCGGCCGAGCGCGGGCGCCGACACCACGCCCACCACCGGCTGGAAGCCGGTCTCGTCCTCCTCCATCAGCGCGATCAGGGTCGCCCACACCGGGACGCCGCGCACGTAGTTCTTGGTGCCGTCGATCGGGTCGATCACCCAGCGGCGCGGGCCGGTGCCCTCGACGCCGTACTCCTCGCCCAGGATCGCGTCGGCGGGCCGCTCCTTCTGGAGCCCCGCCCGGATCAGCTCCTCGGCGGCCCGGTCCGCCTCGCTCACCGGGGTCATGTCCGGCTTCGTCTCGACCTTGAGGTCGAGCGCCCGGAAGCGGGCCATGGTGGCCGCGTCGGCGGCATCCGCGAGGGCATGGGCAAGACGCAGGTCATCGTGGTAATCGGCCATGCCCGGCACTCTAGCGCCGCCCGGAACCCGCCCGGTGAACCGTCTCACCCGCCCCCGGTGAACGTCTCGTGCGCCCCGGCGGAACGCGCGCCCCCGCGCTCTTGACAGCGCCCCCGCGCCTGCCGACGCTGGGGGGCCACCGTCCGGCCCCGGAGGCGCCCATGCCGACCGCCCGCGAGGCCCTCCTCGACGCCGCCCGCGCCGCCCTGGCCCGCCACCCCTGGTCCGCCGTCCGGATGGCCGACCTCGCCGCCGCCGCCCGGGTCTCCCGGCAGACCCTCTACAACGAGTTCGGCAGCAAGGAGGGACTGGCCCGCGCCCTCGTCCGCCAGGAGGCCGACGCCTACCTCGACGGCGTCCGCCGGCTGCTCGCCGCCCCCGAACCGTCCGCGCGCACCCTCGCGGCCGTCGCCGAGTGGACCGTCGCCCGGGCCGGCGACCGCCCGATACTGCGCGCGCTGCTCACCGGCGCCTGGACCGAGGGCCTGCCCCGGCCCCGGCCGGCCCGGCCCGGCGCCCCGCCCGCCCCCGTACCCGCGCAGCGCAGGGCCGACGGGGGACCGCCGGCACCGGGGGAGCTGCTTGCCACGACCGCGCTCTGCGCGGGGGAGCGGTGGGCGGCCGGCTGCGAGCTGGCCCTGCGGCTCGCCGTCAGCCACGTGGTGGCCCCGGCGCTGCCGCCGGAGGGTCAGTGGGCGGAGCCGGACAGCTGGAGGCCGATGACCCCGGCGATGACGAGGCTGATCGAGACGATCTTGAGCGTGGAGACCACGTCGCCGAGGAAGAGCATGCCGTAGATGGCGGTGCCGGCCGCGCCGATCCCCGTCCACACCGCGTACGCCGGCCCCACGTCCAGCTTCCGCAGGGCGAGCGTCAGCAGCCCGAAGCTGCCCAGGGCGAAGCAGGCGAAGGCGATCGTCGGCCAGAGCCGGGTGAACCCGTGGGAGAGCTTCAGGCAGACCGCGAAGCCCGTCTCCAGGATCCCCGCGACCACCACCAGCAGCCACGCCATCGTCCCGCCTCCCACCCGGTCGGATTCCTCGCACTTGTGCGGATATGTCCTTACCGGTCTGGAGGCGGGCGTAAACACCCCCGGGCGGCCGTCAGTCGCCCTCGCGGCGCTCCCGGGTGGCGAGCAGCCGCCGCAGCGAGAACAGCCGCGCCGGGTCCGCGTGCCCCTCCGCCACCCAGGCGTCCAGGGCGCACTCCGGCTCGTCGTGGCTGCACGCGCGCGGGCAGTTCTCGGTGCCCGGCTCCAGGTCGGGGAAGGCGTGGATGACCCGGGCGGGATCGACGTGGTGCAGGCCGAAGGAGCGCACGCCCGGGGTGTCGATGACCCAGCCCTCGGCCCCGTCCAGCGGCAGCGCGAGCGCCGAGGTGGTGGTGTGCCGGCCGCGGCCGGTCACCGCGTTCACATGGCCGGTGATCCGCCGCTTCTCCTCCGGCACCAGCGCGTTGACCAGCGTCGTCTTGCCGACGCCGGAGTGGCCGACGAAGGCGGTGACCCGCCCGGCCAGGTGCTCCCGCACCCGGTCCGCGGCCCCGCCGTCGTACAGCTCCTCGCGGTTCACCACGACGTGCGGGATGTCGAGGGCGCCGTAGAGCTCCAGGAGCTGCTCCGGGGGCGCCAGGTCCGACTTGGTCATCACCAGGAAGGGCTCCAGGCCGCCGTCGTACGCGGCCACCAGGCAGCGGTCGATCAGCCGGGGGCGCGGCTCCGGGTCGGCGAGCGCGGTGACAATGGCGAGCTGGTCGGCGTTGGCGACGACCACCCGCTCGTACGGGTCGTCGTCGTCGGCCGTGCGGCGCAGCAGCGACTCCCGCTCGCCGATCCGCACGATCCGGGCCAGCGTGTCCTTCTCGCCGGAGAGGTCGCCCACCAGGGAGACCCGGTCGCCGACGACGGCCGCCTTGCGGCCCAGCTCGCGGGCCTTCATCGCCATCACGGTCCGGTCCTCGACCAGGCAGGTCAGCCGGCCGCGGTCCACGGTGAGGACCATGCCCTCGACGGCGTCCTCGTGCTTGGGCCGGATCGAGGTCCGGGGCCGGGTGCCCTTGCGGTTGGGCCGCTGGCGGATGTCGTCCTCGTCGGTGTGCTTGCCGTAGCGCCGCATGGTTCAGGCTCCGAGCATTTCGGTCCACATCCCCGGGAAGTCCGGCAAGGTCTTGGCCGTCGTCGCCACGTCCTCGATCTCCACGCCCTCCACGGCGAGGCCGATGATCGCGCCCGCCGTCGCCATCCGGTGGTCGTGGTACGTGTGGAAGACGCCGCCGCGGAGCGGGCGCGGGCGGATGTGGAGGCCGTCCTCGGTCTCGGTGACGTCCCCGCCCAGGCCGTTGATCTCCCGGGTGAGCGCCGCGAGCCGGTCGGTCTCGTGGAGCCGCAGGTGGGCCACGCCGCGCAGGGTGGAGGGGGAGTCGGCGAGGGCGGCCACGGCCGCGATGCCGGGGGTCAGCTCGCCGACCTCACCCAGGTCCACGTCGATGCCGTGGATCCGGCCGGTGCCGGTGAAGGTGAGGCCGGCGTCGGTGAGCTCGCAGGCGCCGCCCATCTCGGTGAAGATCCGGCGCAGCTCGTCACCCGGCTGGGTGGTGCGGGCCGGCCAGTCCGGGACAGTCACCCGGCCGCCGGTGACCAGCGCGGCCGCCAGGAACGGCTGCGCGTTCGACAGGTCGGGCTCGACGACCAGGTCGCGGCCGCGCAGCGCCGACGGGGTCACCCGCCACACGTCCGGCTCGCCGCCGTGCTCCGGCTCGTCGACCTTCGCGCCCACCGCGCGGAGCATGTCGACCGTCATCCGGATGTGCGGCATCGACGGCAGCCGGCCGCCCACGTGCCGGACCTCGACGCCCTGGTTGAAGCGGGCGCCGGAGAGCAGCAGGGCGCTGACGAACTGGGAGGACGAGGAGGCGTCGATCTCGACCGTCCCGCCCTCCAGGCCGCCGGAGCCGTGCACGGTCATCGGGAGGGCGCCCCGGCCCTCGTCGTCGATCCGGGCGCCGAGCGCGCGCAGCGCGTCGATCACGCCGTGCAGCGGACGCTCGTGGGAGCGGGGGTCGCCGTCGAAGCGGACCGGGCCGTCGGCGAGGGCGGCGACCGGCGGCAGGAAGCGCATGACCGTGCCCGCGTTGCCGACGTCGACCGCGGCGTCGCCGCGCAGCGGGGCCGGGAGGACCCGCCACGCCTCGCCGGTGCCGTCCGGGCCCACGCCCTCCTCGATCCGCACCCCCAGGGTGCGCAGGCCCTCGGCCATCAGGAGGGTGTCGCGGGAGCGGAGCGGGCGCCGCACCCAGCCGGGCTCGGCGGCGAGCGCGGCGAGCACCAGGGCGCGGTTGGTGACCGACTTCGAGCCGGGCACGGTCACGGTCGCGTCCACGGGGCCGCTCGCGTACGGGGCGGGCCAGAGGTCCGGGCCGGCGGGGGCGGCGGAGTGCGACGGATCGGGGTGCGCGGGGGAAGCTGCGGTCATGCCCTCACTGTACGGGGGTGTCACAGCCCCAGAAGCCAGGTGGCGCCGCCGATCAGGCAGCAGAGGGACACCGTGTGGAAGAAGGCCAGCCACACCCCCGCGGGCACGTGGGTGAGCCGCGAGAGCTGGTCGGCGTCCGAGTCGGGGGCCCCGCCGTGCCGGCGCTTCGACTGGAGCTCGAAGACCGGCCGGACCCCGCCCAGGAGCAGGAACCACACCACCGCGTACGCGAAGACGGCCTGCACCTGAGGGGAGGTCAGCCAGGACACCAGGACGAAGAGCGTGCCGGTGAGGACGACGCTGAGGATCCCGTACGCGTTGCGGACCATCACCAGCATCGCGAGCAGCAGGGCGCTCGCCGCCCACAGCAGCACGGTGACCCGGCCCGCGCCGAGCAGTGCCGCCCCGCCGAGGCCGAGCAGCGGGGCCGCCGTGTAGCCGGCGGCCAGGGTGAGGACGACGCCGAGGCCGGTCGGGCGGCCCCGGGTGACGGTGACGCCGCTGGTGTCGGAGTGCAGCCGGATCGCCTGCAGGCGGCGGCGGGCGGCGAGCGCGACCAGGGCGTGGCCGCCCTCGTGGGCGATGGTGATCGCGTTCCGCGCGAGCAGCCAGAGGCGGCGGGGCACGGTGACGGCGAGCGCGGCGACGCCGGTGGCGATCACCAGCCACTCGGCCGGGGCGGCCTGCGGGGCGAAGAGGTCCATCCTTCGGTCCGCTCCTCTCGGGCTCGGGGATCGTGGCAGTGTGGCACGTATGTGCGGACGTTTTGCGGCCGGCCGGCGCCCCGAGGAACTCGTCGAGACCTTCGGGATCGAGAAGTGGGAGCCGACGGAGACCCTGGAGCAGGACTGGAACGTGGCCCCCACCAAGGAGGTCCACGTCGTTCTCGAACGCCCTCTGAAGGACGCGGAGAGCCGGCGGCCGGTTCGCCAGCTGCGCGCCCTGAGATGGGGACTGGTCCCGTCCTGGTCGAAGTCGCCGGAGGGTGCGGCCCGGATGATCAACGCCAGGGCCGAGACCCTGCACGAGAAGCCCTCCTTCCGGAGCGCCTTCCGGTCCCGCCGCTGCATCCTGCCCGCCGACGGCTATTACGAGTGGGTGACCGGCGCCGCCGAGCGCGACCTGGAGGTCGAGGGGAAGCGGAAGCGGGCCCGCAAGCAGCCCTACTTCGTGACCCCGGCCGACGGCTCGGTCATGGCCCTGGCGGGCCTGTACGAGTTCTGGCGCGACCCCGCTCTGCCGCCCGAGCACCCGGCCGCCTGGTGGGCCACCTGCTCGGTGGTCACCACGGAGGCGGAGACCGCCCCGCTCGGCGTCGCGCCCGCCGAGGGCCCCGGCACGCTCGCGGAGATCCACCCCCGGATGCCGCTGATGCTCACCGAGGACCGCTGGGACGCCTGGCTGGACCCGGCCACCACCGGCCCCGACGAGCTGCGGGCCCTGCTCGCCCCGCCGCCGGAGGGCCTGATGCGGGCCTTCCCGGTCGCCACCGCCGTCAGCAACGTCCGCAACAACGGCCCCGAGCTGCTCGCCGAGCTGGCCGGACCCGAGGTCGGCACGCTGTTCTGAAGGCCGTCCGCGCGGACCCGGGACGGCAGGATGGGGGCGTGACGAAGACCGAGACCGTGCCCACCGACGCCGGTGAGGCCCGCATCACCTGGCACCCCGCCCCGAAGGCCCGCCGCGTCCTCGCCCTCGGCCACGGGGCGGGCGGCGGCATCGAGGCCCGCGACCTGGCCGCCCTCGCCGCCGCCCTGCCCGCCCGCGGCGTCACCGTCGCCCTGGTCGAGCAGCCCTGGCGGGTCGCGGGCAGGAAGGTCGCGCCCGCGCCGAGGACCCTCGACACCGGGTGGCGCGGCCTGTGGCCCGCCCTCGCGGCGCCCGGGCTCCCGGTCGTCGCCGGCGGCCGCAGCGCCGGCGCCCGGGTCGCCTGCCGGACCGGCGCGGAGCTCGGCGCCGCCGCCGTCCTCGCGCTGAGCTTCCCGCTCCACCCGCCGGGCAGGCCGGAGAGCTCCCGCGCCGCCGAACTGCTCGGCACCGGACTGCCCACGCTCGTCGTCCAGGGCGGCAACGACCCCTTCGGCAAGCCGGCCGAGTTCCCGCCCGGAGGCGCGTACGCACTGGCGGAGATCCCGTACGGCGACCACGGCTTCGCCGTCCCCAAGCGGGCGCCGGTGGACCAGGAGGAGGCCGTCGGACGGATCGTCGGGAGCGTCGCCGACTGGCTCGCCGCCCTGCGCTGAACCCCACCGGGACCCCGGGAATGCCGGGGCGGGGGCCGCTGTTGTGGAGAGCGTCGGTGTGAGAAGCGAGAGAGGGAGTCCGTCGCATGGGTTCGACCATCTGCCCGGAGCGGGCCAGGTCCGCGGAGCTCGACTGGACCGTGCTGCCCGCCCCCAAGGCCGCCCCGGTTCGGGCGGCGGGCGGAGCCGTTCCTCGTCTATCCTCCGAGACGAGCGGGTCCGGCACCGGCCCCGTCACCGCGCTGGAGGAGGTGGGTCCGGTCACTGGGACCGACACAGGGACCGACGACGGCCCCGAGGAGACGACCGAGGAGCGCAACGCGCGCTTCGAGCGGGACGCCCTCGGCTTCCTCGACCAGATGTACTCGGCCGCGCTGCGGATGACGCGCAACCCGGCGGACGCCGAGGACCTGGTGCAGGAGACCTACGCGAAGGCGTACGGCTCCTTCCACCAGTTCCGCGAGGGCACCAACCTCAAGGCGTGGCTGTACCGCATCCTCACCAACACCTTCATCAACTCGTACCGCAAGAAGCAGCGCGAACCCCAGCGCAGCGCCGCCGAGGAGATCGAGGACTGGCAGCTCGCCCGCGCCGAGTCGCACATGTCGACCGGTCTGCGCTCCGCCGAGTCGCAGGCGCTCGACCACCTCCCCGACTCGGACGTGAAGGCCGCCCTCCAGGCGATCCCCGAGGAGTTCCGCATCGCGGTGTACCTCGCCGACGTCGAGGGCTTTGCCTACAAGGAGATCGCGGACATCATGGGGACCCCCATCGGTACGGTGATGTCCCGCCTGCACCGGGGCCGCCGCCAGCTCCGCGGCATGCTCGAGGACTATGCCCGCGAGCGAGGCCTCGTCCCCGCCGGCGCCGGAGAGTCGTCCAAGGATCTGAAAGGCGCGGACTCATGAGCTGCGGAGACCCGCACGAGACGGATTGCTCGGAAGTCCTGGACCATCTCTACGAGTTCCTCGACCGGGAGATGCCCGACGGTGAGTGCACCAAGTTCGAGGTGCACTTCGAGGAGTGCTCCCCGTGCCTGGAGAAGTACGGCCTGGAGCAGGCGGTGAAGAAGCTCGTCAAGCGCTGCTGCGGCAGCGACGACGTCCCCACCGACCTGCGCGCCAAGGTGATGGGCCGGATCGACCTGATCCGCGCCGGGCACCTGGTGCCCGAGCAGGACGTGGTCGCCCCGCAGGCCCCGGAGGCGTCGGCCGCCCAGGCGGGCCCGGCCGGTCCCGCCGCTCCGGCCTCGCAGACCCCGGCCACCCAGGAGTGATCGCACGGGTGTGCGGGACATCGCCCGCGCATCCGTCAGCTTGTATCACCCGATGGTAGGAATCGACGGCGGCCCGCCGTGAGCGGCCGCCGTCCTCGCTAGCGTGACCGCGTGACGGTCGTGAAGCCCCTCCCGCGAACGGCCCGCGCGTACATCGTCTGCGCCGCCCTCGGCGCCGGAGCGTGCGCCCTGCCCGCGCTCCTCCCCCCGTCGCCCACCCCCTGGGCGACGGCCGGACTCCTCGCCACCCTGTACGCGCTCTGCGAGCTGCCCGGCCGCTGCCGCCTCCTCGGCCGCGCCCTCGGCGGCTCCGTCCCCCCGGGCACCGGCTCCTTCTACCCGGTCCTCCTCACCGCCGCCCTGCTGCTGCCCCCGGCCGCCGCCGCGCTCACCGCCCTGCCCGGCGGCCTCCTCGCCCGCGTCGAGGAACCCCCCGCCGGCTGGCGCCGCACCTGGCGCGCCGCCGCCCCCGCCCTCGCCACTTGGGCCGCCGCCCGCACCGCCGCCGCCCTCGACGGCCGCGCCGCCCTCGCCGCCCCGGACTTCCCCGCCGCGCTCCTGCCCGCCCTCGCCGCCGCCCTCGCCTTCTGCCTGGTCCTCACCGCCCTCGACGGCGGCGTCCGCGCCACCGCCGACGGCCTCCCGCTCCGCGCCGCCTGGCGCGGACTCCTCGGCCGCGCCCTCGCCCCCCACCTCGTCCACGGCCTCGCCGGACTCATGATGGGCGTCCTCTGGCGCAGCCCCCACGGCCCCGCCGCCGCCCTCCTCGTGCTGCTCCCCATGTACCTCTCCTGCTGGGTCTTCGCCCAGTACCACCACGAGCGCGCCGCCCACCAGGCCACCATCCGCGCCCTCGTCCAGGCCGTCGACATCAAGGACAGCTACACCCGCGGCCACAGCGAACGCGTCGGCCGCGCCTCCGTCCTGATCGCCCGTGAACTCGGCATGGCCGGCGACCGGCTCGACGTCGTCCGCTTCGCCGGCATCCTCCACGACGTCGGCAAGCTCGGCGTCCCCACCCGAGTCCTGCGCAAGGACGGCCCGCTCACCCCCGAGGAGCGCCGGATCATCGAACTCCACCCCGAGTACGGCCACGAGATGATCCGCGGCATCGGCTTCCTCGGCGAGGCCCGCGACGCCGTCCTCCACCACCACGAGCGCATCGACGGCAGCGGCTACCCCTACGGGCTGCGCGGCGAGGAGATCCCCGAGTGCGCCCGGGTCGTCGCCGTCGCCGACGCCTTCGACGCCATGACCTCCACCCGCTCCTACAGCCGCGCCCGTCCCGTCCCCACCGCCCTCGCCGAACTGGAGCGGTGCGCGGGCAGCCAGTTCGACCCCCGGATGGTCGCCGCGCTCGTCCGCGCCCTCGCCCGCCACGGCTGGCAGACCGCCGTCACCGCCGACGAACCCGGTCCGCAGGTCCCCGCGCCCCGCGCCCCCGGCCCGCTCGCCGCCAGAACCGGGGAGCCCGCATGAGACCGGGTGCCGTCACCACCGGCGCGGTCCGCGCCGCCGCCCTCCTCCTCGGCGGGGCCGCTCTCGCCGCCACCCTCTGGCACGGGCTCGCCGAACCCGGCAACGCCCTCGCCTTCGGCACCCTCATCGCGCTCGGCGAGCTGGCCCGCCGGGGCGCCCACCCCGGCGAACGGGAGCCCGCCCCGCTCGCCGCCGCCGGAGCCCTCGCCTACGCCCTGCTCGGCCACGACGCCGGAACCGCCACCACCCACGGCGTCCTCCAGACCGTCGCCGTCGTCTGCGCCGGCGGGCTCGCCGGGATCGTCCCCCACACGGCCCGCGGCCGGGGCCCCGACCCCGACCACCTCGCCCGCCGGGTCCTCACCGTCGGCTTCGCCGCCCTCTGCTTCCAGCCGCTCTACAACGCCGGCGCCGTCACCGGCCACCTCGGCGCCGGCGCCCCCTACGTCCTCTTCCTGCTCCTCGTCCTCGTCCTCACCGGCCTCTGCGACGCCGTCCTCGCCGCCCTGCTGCTCCGCGCCCGCACCGCGTACCCGTACGGCCCCCTCCTCCGCGACGAACTGCGCGCCCTCCTCGGCATCGGCTCCGCCGTCTGCGCCACCGGCGTCGTCATGGCCCTCGGCGTCTCCGCCGCCGGACTCTGGGCGCTGCCCGTCCTCGCCGTGCCCCTGCTGCTCACCCAGGTGTCGTACCGGCGCTACGCGGCCGTCCGCACCGTCAACCGGCAGACCATCGCCTCCCTCGCCCGGGCGACCGAGATCGCCGGCTGCACCCCGCCCGGCCACGCCCGCAGGGTCGCCGCCCTCTCCACCGCCGTCGGCCGCGAGCTGGGCCTCGGCGGCGCCGAGCTGACCGTCCTGGAGTACGCGGCGCTCATGCACGACATCGGACAGCTCTCCCTCGTCGACCCCGTCGCCGGCGGCGCCACCGCGCTCCTGCCCGCCGAGGAGCAGCGCCGGATCGCCCTCCTCGGCGGCGAGGTGGTCCGGCTGACGGGCGTTCCCGCGGCCGTCGCCCACGTCGTCGAGCGGCAGTCCGACCCGTACCGCGAGCAGCCCACGGCGGCCCGGATCGTCCGCGCCGTGAACGCCTACGACGACCTGGCGGGGGAGGGCGCGGGCGCCGCCCTGGAGGCCCTGGAGACCCTCCGGCTCGGCACCGCCCGGGACTACCACCCGGAGGTCGTCGCCTGTCTGGCCCGAGTCCTGGCCCGCGGCACGGTCCCGGGGGTGACCTCGGTCCCCACGGGGTAACCCATGGGTAATGAGCGCGCGTCCGACCCGGCATGGTTGGATGCGAACAAGAGGGTGAAGCGACCGGCAGGCGGGAATCGTGAGGATCTTCGGGAAGGTACGGCATCGGCCCTCCGCCTCGTGGCGGCAGGCCACCGACCGGGCGTTCACGCTGATCGGCGACGGACGGTACGAGGACGCGGGCGCGCTGCTCACCCGGGCGGCCGATCTGGAGCCCTGGCTCTCCGAGTCCTGGTTCAACCTGGCGCTGCTGCACAAGTTCCGGCACGACTGGGAGCAGGCCCGCGCCGCCGGACTGCGCGCCGTGGCCCTGCTCGACAAGGAGACCGGCGCCCCCGACTGGTGGAACGTCGGCATCGCCGCCACCGCGCTCCAGGACTGGCCGCTGGCCCGCCGCGCCTGGCAGGCCTACGGCCTGAAGGTCCCCGGCGCCTCCTCCGCCACCGGTGAGCCGGCCGGCATGGAGCTGGGCAGCGCCGCCGTGCGGCTCTCGCCGGAGGGCGAGGCCGAGGTGGTGTGGGGCCGCAGGCTCGACCCGGCCCGCATCGAGGTCCTCTCCATCCCCCTGCCGTCCTCCGGACGGCGCTGGGGCGAGGTCGTCCTCCACGACGGCGTGCCGAACGGCGAGCGCACCACCAGCGCCGGCCCCTCCTACCCGGTCTTCGACGAGATCGAGCTGTGGGCGCCGTCGCCCGTCCCCACCTGGGTGGTCCTCCTGGAGGCCGCCACCGAGGACGACCGGGACGCCCTGGAGCAGCTCGCCGCCGAGGCGGGCTTCGCCGCCGAGGACTGGTCCTCGTCGGTACGGCTCCTGTGCCGGGCCTGCTCCGAGTCGACCATGCCCAGCGCCGAGGGCGAGGGCGACCACGTCGACCCGCACGACCACAGCGAGCCCGGCCACCCCGGACCGCTCGGCCACCGCTCGCCCGGCGAGCTGTGGGTCCCCGAGCGCGAGTGCGGCATCGCCGCCCCGGCGGACCTGGTGCGCGGGCTCCTCGACGGCTGGGTCGCGGACAGCCCGGACAGCCGCGAATGGCGCGATCTCGAAGAGGTCTGCTGAGCCTTCCGCCCCGGCCCCGTAGGCTGTCCCCGACGGAATCGGGTTTTCAGGAAGGCGCGGCGGCACATGGCGCAGCAGGAGTCGGGCGAGCGGATCTTCACGGGCTACGCCCTGGACGACGACGGCTACATCGTGGACACGGAGCAGTGCGAGGAGCGTGAGCTCGCGCACCGCGAGCGGGGCACCTCCCGGCCCATCACGGTCGTCGGCAACCCGGTGCTGCACCACGAGTGCGAGGACGTCACCGAGTTCGGCCCCGAACTGGCCGCCCTGGTCGACGACATGTTCGCCAGCCAGAAGACCGCCGAGGGCGTCGGCCTCGCCGCCAACCAGATCGGCGTCGGCCTCAAGGTCTTCGTCTACGACTGCCCCGACGACGAGGGCGTCCGCCACACCGGCCACGTGGTCAACCCGGTGCTCCAGGAGCTGCCGGCCGACCGCCGCCACCTCGACGACTCCAACGAGGGCTGCCTCTCGGTCCCCACCGCCTACGCGGAGCTGGCCCGCCCGGACTTCGCCGAGGTCCACGGCCAGGACCTCCTCGGCAACCCCATCAAGGTCCGCGGCACCGGCTACTTCGCCCGCTGCCTCCAGCACGAGACGGACCACCTCTACGGCTTCCTCTACATCGACAAGCTCTCCAAGCGCGACCGCAAGGACGCCCTGCGCCAGATGGAAGAGGGCACCCCGCGCTACCCGGTCGTCCCCAACGACTGACGCGCCCCGCACGCACGCCGAAGGGCCCCGCGCTCCACGAGCGCGGGGCCCTCTCGCGTGTCCGGACGGACTAGAAGTCCTCGTCCAGGTCGACCGTGCCCTCGACCGCCACCTGGTAGGCGGACGGGCGGCGCTCGAAGAAGTTGGTCAGTTCCTGGACGCCCTGGAGCTCCATGAAGCCGAAGGGGTTCTCGGAGCCGTAGACCGGCGGGAAGCCGAGGCGGACCAGGCGCTGGTCGGCGACGCACTGGAGGTACGCGCGCATCGACTCGGTGTTCATGCCCGGCAGACCGTCGCCGCACAGGTCGCGGCCGAACTGGAGCTCCGCCTCGACGGCCTCCTTCAGCATGTCCGTGACCTGCTGCCGGAGGGCGTCGTCGAAGAGCTCCGGCTCCTCCTTGCGGACCGTGTCCACGACCTCGAAGGCGAAGTTCATGTGCATGGTCTCGTCGCGGAACACCCAGTTGGTGCCGGTCGCCAGGCCGTGCAGCAGGCCGCGGGAGCGGAACCAGTAGACGTACGCGAAGGCGCCGTAGAAGAAGAGGCCCTCGATGCAGGCGGCGAAGCAGATCAGGTTGAGCAGGAAGCGACGGCGGTCCGCCTGCGTCTCCAGGCGGTCGATCTTCTCCACCGAGTCCATCCACGTGAAGCAGAACTGCGCCTTCTCGCGGATGGAGGGGATGTTCTCGACGGCGGCGAACGCGGCCGCCCGGTCGTCCGGGTCGGGGAGGTAGGTGTCCAGGAGGGTCAGGTAGAACTGGACGTGGACGGCCTCCTCGAAGAGCTGGCGGCTCAGGTAGAGCCGCGCCTCCGGGGAGTTGATGTGCTTGTAGAGCGTCAGCACCAGGTTGTTGGCCACGATCGAGTCGCCCGTCGCGAAGAACGCGACCAGCCGGCCGATCATGTGCTGCTCGCCGGGGGTGAGCCTGGCGAGGTCGGCGACGTCCGAGTGGAGGTCGACCTCCTCGACGGTCCAGGTGTTCTTGATGGCGTCCCGGTAGCGCTCGTAGAAGTCCGGGTAGCGCATCGGGCGGAGGGTGAGCTCGAAGCCCGGGTCGAGGAGGTTCTTGTTCTCGGTGGAGCTCATTACTGGCAGGCCTCGCAGGACTCGGGGTTTTCCAGGGAGCAGGCGATCGCGTCGGCGTCGGTGGCCGCCTGCTGGACGGGGAGGGGGGCGGCGGCCGTCGTCGACGCCCGGGCCGCGCGGGCGATCCGGGTCGCCGGGCGGGAGCGCAGGTAGTACGTCGTCTTCAGGCCCTGCTTCCAGGCGTACGCGTACATCGACGACAGCTTGCCGATCGTCGGCGTCTCCATGAACAGGTTCAGCGACTGCGACTGGTCCAGGAAGGGGGTGCGGGCGGCCGCCATGTCGATGAGGCCGCGCTGCGGGATCTCCCAGGCCGTGCGGTACAGCTCGCGCACCTCGGCGGGGACCCAGCCGAAGCCGGCCACCGAGCCGTTGGCGTCGCGCAGCGCCTCGCGGGTCTGCGCGTCCCACACGCCGAGCCGCTTCAGCTCGTCGACCAGGTACGAGTTGACCTGGAGGAACTCGCCGGAGAGCGTCTCGCGCTTGAAGAGGTTGGAGACCTGCGGCTCGATGCACTCGTAGACGCCGGCGATCGAGGCGATCGTCGCGGTCGGCGCGATGGCGAGGAGGAGGCTGTTGCGCATGCCGGTCGACGCGATCCGCTCGCGCAGCGCCGCCCAGCGCTCCGGCCAGTTCAGCTCGACGCCGTAGTGGTCGGGGTGCAGCACGCCCCGGGCGGTACGGGTCTGCTCCCAGGCCGGCAGCGGGCCGCTGCGCTCGGCGAGGTCGGCGGACGCCTCGTACGCGGCGAGCATGATCCGCTCGGCGATCCGGGTGGAGAGCGCCCGCGCCTCAGCCGAGTCGAAGGGCAGCCGCAGCTTGAAGAAGACGTCCTGGAGGCCCATCGCGCCCAGGCCCACCGGCCGCCACTTCGCGTTGGAGCGGCCGGCCTGCTCGGTCGGGTAGAAGTTGATGTCGACGACCCGGTCGAGGAAGGTGACGGCGGTGCGGACGGTCGCGTCGAGCCGCTCCCAGTCGATGTCGCCGTCGGCCACGAACGCGCCGAGGTTGACCGAGCCGAGGTTGCAGACGGCGGTCTCGCCGTCGTTCGTGACCTCGATGATCTCGGTGCACAGGTTGGAGGAGTGGACGACCGTGCCGGGCTCGGCGGTCTGGTTGGCCGTGCGGTTCGAGGCGTCCTTGAAGGTCATCCAGCCGTTGCCGGTCTGCGCCAGCGTCCGCATCATCCGGCCGTACAGGTCGCGGGCCGGCATGGTCCGGCGGGCCAGGCCCTTCGCCTCGGCGGCGCGGTAGGCCGCGTCGAACTCCTCGCCCCACAGGTCGACCAGCTCGGGCACGTCGGCGGGGGAGAAGAGCGACCACTCGGCGTCGGCGTCGACCCGGCGCATGAACTCGTCCGGGATCCAGTGGGCGAGGTTCAGGTTGTGGGTGCGGCGGGCGTCCTCGCCGGTGTTGTCGCGGAGCTCCAGGAACTCCTCGATGTCCGCGTGCCAGGTCTCCAGGTAGACGGCGGCGGCGCCCTTGCGGCGGCCGCCCTGGTTCACGGCGGCGACCGAGGCGTCCAGCGTCTTGAGGAATGGCACGATGCCGTTGGAGTGCCCGTTGGTGCCGCGGATCAGCGAACCGCGCGAGCGGATCCGGGAGTACGACAGGCCGATGCCGCCCGCGTGCTTCGACAGCCGCGCCACCTGGTGGTAGCGGTCGTAGATCGAGTCCAGCTCGTCCTGCGGGGAGTCCAGCAGGTAGCAGGAGGACATCTGCGGGTGGCGGGTGCCGGAGTTGAAGAGCGTGGGGGAGGAGGGCAGGTAGTCGAGCCGGCTCATCAGCCCGTACAGCGCCGCGACCTCGTCGAGCGCGCGCGTCGAGTCGTCCTCGGCGAGGCCGGCGGCGACGCGGAGCATGAAGTGCTGCGGGGTCTCGATCACCTTGCGGGTGATCGGGTGGCGCAGCAGGTAGCGGGAGTAGAGCGTCCGCAGGCCGAAGTAGCCGAAGCGGTCGTCGGCGGCCGGGTCGACCAGCGCGTCGAGCCGGTCCGCGTGCAGGGCCGTGAAGGCCGCGGTGCGGTCGGCGATCAGGCCCTCGCGGTGGCCGGTGGCGACGGAGGCGGAGAAGGAGACCGCGCCCTGCGAGACCGCCTCGTCGGCGATGGTCAGGGTCAGGAGGCGGGCGGCGAGCCGGGAGTAGGCGGGGTCCTCGGAGATGAGCCCGGCCGCGGCCTCGGTGGCCAGTTCGCGCAGCTCCGCCTCGTCCGAACCGGCGTGCCGGCCGCGCAGCGCGGCGGCGGCGACCCGTCCGGGGTCGGTGTCGGTGAGGTCGGCGGTGAGGTCGGTCAGGGTCCGCAGCAGTACGGTCCCGGGGCCGTCGCTCTCGCTCGCGGCGGCCTCGGCGGCTGACGGACCCGCAGGCGCGATGGTCACGTGGGGGCTCTCCCTCGCTCGGCCCGGGGCCACGGCGGGGGAGGGGGCGGACGGACAGCCGCACGCGCGGATGCGTCCGCGTCCACCGGCCCATTCCGCGAGGCCCGGACGTCTTCGGCACCCGGAACGGACGGACCGGGCGCACCGTCGGCAGGTCCTCGGACTCCCTTCGTGGCGAAAGCGCACGAAGTACACCGTTGCGGGACAGTTCCGGATTCGCACCGGATTCCCCTGCGGCGACAGCGAGCACGAGCATACATGTGGGGGGCGCCGATCACGGCACCCCCCATATGTTGTGTCCCTCGCGGGTGTGAGACGGACAGGAGACGGGGGCGGGGGCTCAGAGTTCCAGGGTGAAGGCGAGCAGCGGGGACAGGCCCGGCACCGGGCTCCAGTCCCGCTCGGGCAGCCGCGCGAAGCCCAGCCGCCCGTAGATCCGGTGGGCGGTCGTCATCCGGTCCTGGGTGGAGAGCACCAGCCGCGCGCACCCGTCGAGGGCCCGGGCCCGGTCCACGCAGGCCCGTACCAGCGCCTCGCCGACGCCCCGGCCGCGCGCCGCGTGCGCCACGGCGAGCAGCCGGAACTCGGCCTCGCCCGGGACGGCGATGTCCGCCCACGCGCCGCCGCCCGCCGTGAAGGTGACCGCGCCGAGCAGCGCCCCGTCCTGGTCCGAGGCGACCAGCACCTCCGCCTCGGCGGCCCGCCGGGCGACGTCCTTCATCACCGGCAGGTAGTCGTCGTCCTCGCCGAAGGTGAGGTGCCCGTCGTCGAGGTAGGCACGGGCGGTCAGCTCGCCCACCTCCTCGTACTCCTCCGGCCGTACGGCCCTGATCGTGAAGTCCATGCCCGGCAGTCTGCCCGGCGGACACGGCGAGGGCCCGGGGTTTTCCGCCGCCCCGGGCCCTCGTCCGCGTGCCTGCCGGCGGCTCAGTGGGAGCCGGCGCCGACCTTCGGCAGTTCGGTGCGGACACCGGCGTCGCCGGCGTCGGCCGTGTAGTCCGACGGGGAGGTCTCGTCGACGCCCTCGGGGGCCTTGACGGCCTTGAGGACGAAGGTGAGGACCACCGTCACCGCGACGTTGAGCAGGAAGGCGGTGAGG
Organism: Streptomyces sp. NPDC058758; assembly: GCF_042746075.1. Classification (NCBI taxonomy): domain Bacteria; kingdom Bacillati; phylum Actinomycetota; class Actinomycetes; order Kitasatosporales; family Streptomycetaceae; genus Streptomyces; species Streptomyces sp. NPDC058758. The sequence continues at coordinate 40,515 of NZ_JBHYPS010000005.1, forward strand.
CCGATGTAGCCGATCTCGCCGATGCCGGGGATCTCGGCGGACGAGCCGGCGAAGTGGGCCTGCTTCGGCGTCGACACGTTGTACGCGGCGATCGTGCCGTACAGCATGCCGACCGCCCAGCCGGCGAGCAGCGCCCAGCGGTGGAACCAGCGGGTGAAGAGGCCGCCGACCAGGGCCGGGAAGGTCTGGAGGATCCAGATGCCGCCGAGGAGCTGGAAGTTGATGGCGACGGTCTTGTCCATGGTGAGGACGAAGACGAGGGCGCCGACCTTCACCAGGAGGGAGACCAGCTTGGAGACCTTGGTCTCCTGCTCGGGGGTCGCCCCGGGCTTGATGAAGTCCTTGTAGATGTTCCGCGTGAAGAGGTTGGCGGCGGCGATCGACATGATCGCGGCCGGGACGAGCGCGCCGATGCCGATGGCGGCGAAGGCCACGCCCGCGAACCAGGCGGGGAACATGTCCTCGAAGAGCTGCGGGATGGCGAGCTGGCCGTTCTGGACCTTGATCCCGGCGGCGATCGCCATGAAGCCGAGCAGCGCGAGCAGGCCCAGCATCAGCGAGTAGAGCGGCAGGATCGTGGTGTTGCGGCGGATGACCTCGCGGCTCTTCGACGACAGGGTCGCCGTGATGGAGTGCGGGTACATGAAGAGCGCGAGCGCGGAGCCGAGCGCCAGCGTCGCGTACGTCCACTGCCCGGCCTCGGCCGGCACGAGCCCGCCCGCCTTGTTGGTGGTGAACTTCTCGTTCGCCGCGTCGAAGATGGCGTCGAAGCCGCCCAGCTTGATCGGGATGTAGATGATCGCCACCGCGATGACGAGGTAGATCAGGGTGTCCTTGACGAAGGCGATGAGCGCGGGGGCGCGCAGGCCCGAGGAGTAGGTGTACGCGGCGAGCACGCCGAAGGCGATGAGCAGCGGCAGGTCCTTGACGAACCAGTGGGTGTTCTCGCCGCCGCCGACGCCCATCACGTCCAGGACGGCCTGGATGCCGACGAGCTGGAGCGCGATGTACGGCATCGTGGCGAGGATGCCGGTGACCGCCACCGCGAGCGACAGGCCCTTGGAGCCGAAGCGGCCGCGGACGAAGTCGGAGGTGGTGACGTAGCCGTGCTTGTGCGAGACCGACCACAGGCGCGGCAGGAAGGTGAAGATGAGCGGGTAGACCAGGATGGTGTACGGGACGGCGAAGAAGCCGGCCGCGCCCGCCGCGTAGATGGCCGCCGGGACGGCGACGAAGGTGTACGCGGTGTAGAGGTCGCCGCCGAGCAGGAACCAGGTGACCCAGGTGCCGAACGAGCGGCCGCCGAGGCCCCATTCGTCGAGGCTGTTCTCGTTCTCCGCCCTGCGCCACTTCGCGGCGAGGAAGCCCATGACCGTGACGGCCAGGAAGAAGAACACGAACACGCAGAGCGCGACGACGTTGACGTCCTTCATCGCTCCTCACCACCCTCACGGACGCGGCGGGCGCGCTGGTCGCGCTGCCAGAGCTTGTACGCGACGACGGTGAGCAGGGTGGAGACCAGCACCCACAGCATCTGGTACCAGTAGAAGAAGGGGATGCCGGCGAGCAGCGGGTCGACCTTCGCGTAGGAGCCCACCCAGAGCATGGCCACGAACGGCGCGATCAGACAGAGCGCGATGACGGCCCTGAGCGGTGTGACGACCGGTTGTTTCCCGGTGGTGCTTTCTGGCATGGCGAAGAAGTCCCCTCACTGATCACCGGCTGGTGCCGACGAAATTTAGGGGACCGTCCACTCCCTGGGAAGCCATGTCCGAATAACGGACTTGTATCGGGCAGGTCTCGACGCCTGCCGGCACCCCGGAGAAAAGACGTGCCCCGACACATCACACGGATGCGCCGGGGCACGGGTTCAGATCGACGGCAGGGCGATTTTCAGCCGTTGGGCCGCTGGAGCCTCGCGACGAACTTGTAGCGGTCGCCGCGGTAGACCGAGCGCACCCACTCGACGGGTTCGCCCTGGGCGTCCAGGGAGTGCCGGGAGAGCATCAGCATCGGCAGGCCGACGTCGGTGCCGAGCAGTCCGGCCTCGCGCGGGGTCGCGAGCGAGGTCTCGATGGTCTCCTCGGCCTCGGCGAGGTGGACGTCGTAGACCTCGGCCAGCGCGGTGTACAGGGAGGTGTACTTGACCAGCGAACGGCGCAGCGCCGGGAAGCGCTTGGCCGAGAGGTGGGTGGTCTCGATCGCCATCGGCTCGCCGTTCGCCAGGCGGAGGCGCTCGATGCGGAGCACCCGGCCGCCGGCGGAGATGTCGAGCAGGCCGGCGAGGGTGTCGTCGGCCGTCACGTACCCGATGTCGAGGAGCTGCGAGGTCGGTTCGAGCCCCTGGGCGCGCATGTCCTCGGTGTACGAGGTGAGTTGCAGGGACTGGGAGACCTTCGGCTTCGCCACGAAGGTGCCCTTGCCCTGGATGCGCTCCAGCCGGCCCTCGACGACCAGTTCCTGGAGGGCCTGGCGCACGGTGGTGCGCGAGGTGTCGAACTCGGCCGCGAGCGTCCGCTCGGGCGGCACCGGGGTGCCGGGCGGAAGGGTCTCCGTCATGTCGAGGAGGTGCCTTTTCAGCCGGTAGTACTTGGGCACGCGCGCGGTGCGGGTCGCCGGCCCGCCCTCTGTCTCCGTGCTGCCCGCCTCCGTCGCCATGGCCTGCCTTCCCGACTGTGCTGCTGCCGTCACCGGCTCCTCCGTCTGTCGCGGCTCACATGGTGGCACGGACCGGTCACGGGTCGTCGGCCTCCCTCAGGTGTCGGTCCGATAACGGACGCGACTGCCCTTCTTATACACCCTTGACACCCCCAAAGGTCTAGGCCAAGCTCCGGGTACTGGTCTAAACCATTAAAGACCAGGTCCCAGCCCCACGAGCACTACCTGACGTATGTCTTCGCGCGGTGGGCAGGGGTTGCAGGCATCCCTGAGGAGGGTGGCGTGAAGCGCAAGCTCATCGCGGCGATCGGCGTCGCGGGCATGATGGTCTCTATCGCTGCGTGTGGCGGTTCCGACAGCGGTGACAAGAAGGACAAGGCCGAGGGCGGCAACAAGTCGCTCACCGTCTGGGTCATGGACGGTTCCGCTCCCAAGGAGTGGATCGACGGCGTCAACAAGGAGTTCGAGGCCGCCCACCCCGGCACCAAGGTCAACGTCGAGGTCCAGCAGTGGACCGACATCCAGACCAAGGTCACCACGGCGCTCTCCGAGGACACCCCGCCGGACGTCCTGGAGCTCGGCAACACCCAGACCACGGGTTACGCCGTCACCGGCGGTCTCGCCGACCTCACGGGCGACAAGGACAAGCTCGGTTACAACAACTGGAGCAAGGGCATGCTGCCCTCGGCCGAGCTGGACGGCAAGCTCTACGCCGCTCCGTGGTGGGCCGCCAGCCGCGTCGTGATCTACGACAAGGCCGCCTTCAAGAAGGCCGGCGTCACCCCGCCGAAGACCCGCACCGAGTGGATCGACGGCCTGAAGAAGCTCAAGGCCGCCGACGCCAAGTCGCAGCCCATCTACCTCCCGGGCCAGAGCTGGTACGTCCTCGCCGGCTTCCTGTGGGACGAGGGCGGCGAGCTCGCGGTCAAGGACGGCGACAAGTGGAAGGGCGGCCTGGCCACCCCGCAGGCCGCCGCCGCCATGAACTTCTACAAGGAGCTGCAGTCGTACTCGACCGCTCCGAAGGACAAGGACGAGGCCACCCCGCAGCAGTCCGTCGACATCGTCCCCAAGGGCGGCGTCGCGTCCTGGATCGGCCTCGGCTGGGAGGCCGGCGGCGCGATCGCGGCCATCGAGAAGGCCGGCGGCAAGTCCGACTTCGGCTACTTCCCGATCCCGGGCAAGACGGCCGACAAGCCGGGCTCCGTCTTCTTCGGCGGCTCCAACCTCGCCGTCGCCGAGCGCTCCAAGAACCAGGAGCTCGCGAAGGAGTGGCTGGCCTTCGTCACCAACAAGAAGCAGCTCCAGTCGTACGGCACCGCCAACAAGGGCGGCATCATCCCCGTCGACACGTCCGCGCAGGTCACCCCCGAGGCCGGCTCCTTCGCCGAGGCCATGGTCAAGGTCGCCGAGGTCGGTCGCATCACCCCGATCACGGGTGGCTGGGCCAACGTCGAGACCGAGCCCAACCCGATCAAGGGCTACATGACCAAGGTCCTGAAGGGCGAGGACCCGCAGAAGGCCGGCGAAGAGGCCGACAAGGTCATCGCCGAGCGCATCAACCAGCAGTAATCCCACCCCGGTGGGCGCGGGAGCCCCAGAACCGCGAGGAAGAAGACCATGACCGTGGACTCCCAGGGGACGGCGACCGCCGGTTCCCAGGACGCGCCCGGGAGGGCGGCAGGGAAGTCGCAGACTCCGCCACCCCCTTCCGGCGCGAAGGAAGCCCTTCAGCCCTCGCGCGGCAGACGTTCGCTGCCTGGTGGGCTACTGCCGTACCTGCTCGTCACGCCCGCCCTGCTGTCCATGGCGGTGCTGCTGCTCTACCCCCTGATCAGCAACCTGATCCTCTCCTTCCAGTCGGTCAACCGGCGTGAACTGATCCGCCGCGAGACCCCCTGGGTCGGCTTCGACAACTACACGGAGCTGCTCGGCAACTCCGAGTTCTGGACCGTCGTCCTCCGCTCGGTCGCCTTCACCGCCGCCAACGTGGCGCTGATCATGGCGATCGGCACCGGCATCGGCCTGCTCCTCAACCGCCTCGGCAAGAAGATGCGGCTCGTGCTCTCCCTGGCACTCGCCTTCGCCTGGGCCATGCCGATCGTCGCCTCCGTCACGGTCTTCCAGTGGCTCTTCGACGAGCAGTTCGGCGTCGCCAACTGGCTGATGCGCACGCTCGGCTTCGCCGGCTACGAGCAGCACAACTGGTTCGAGACCGGCTTCTCCACCTTCGTGATCATCACGGCCCTGGTGGTCTGGGGCTCCGTCCCCTTCGTCGCCCTCAACATGTACGCCGGCCTCACCACCGTGGGCTCCGAGCTGTACGAGGCGGCCCGCATGGACGGCGCGAACGGCTGGCGGACCTTCTGGTCGGTGGTCTTCCCCAACCTCAAGCCCTTCTTCATGATCACCACCTTCCTGGAGATCATCTGGGTCTTCAAGGCGTTCACCCAGGTCTACGCCATGAACCAGGGCGGCCCCGACCGCGCCACCGAGACCCTTCCCGTCTTCGCGTACATCGAAGGCATGAGCCAGCAGCACTACGGCGTCGCGGCGGCCATCTCGATCCTCACCATCGTGATGCTCCTCGTGGCCATGTCCTTCTACTTCCGCCTGATCCTGAAGCAGGAGGACGAGCAGTGAGCACCACCGCACAGACCCCCAAGGTCCCGGCCCCGGCCCCGCAGAAGCTGCGCCGCAAGCCGCTGACCGTCGGCACCGTGGCGAAGAACGCCGCCGCGCTCGTCCTGGCCGTGATCTTCGTCTTCCCGGTCTACTGGATGTTCTCGTCCTCGCTGAAGCCGCAGAGCGAGATCCTCTCCAAGGACCCGGTCTTCTTCTTCACGCCGACCTTCGAGAACTACTCGACGGCCACCGGTGTCGACCTCTTCTGGACGTACGTCACCAACAGCCTGATCGTCACGGTCGGCGCCGTCCTCCTGGCCCTGCTCGTCGCCCTCGCCGCGAGCTTCGCGATCGCCCGCATGAAGTTCAAGGGCCGCAAGGGCATCGTCCTCATCGTGATGATGGCCCAGATGGCCCCCTGGGAGGTCATGGTCATCGCGATGTACATGATCGCCCGCGACAACGACATGCTGAACAGCATCCCGCTGCTCACCGCGATCTACTTCGTGATGGTCCTGCCCTTCACCATCTGGACCCTGCGCGGCTTCATCGCCGCCGTCCCGGTGGAGCTGGAGGAGGCCGCCCAGATCGACGGCTGCACCCGCGGCCAAGCCTTCCGCAAGGTCATCTTCCCGCTGCTCGCCCCGGGCCTGATGTCCACCTCGCTCTTCGGCTTCATCACGGCCTGGAACGAGTTCGCCATGGTCCTCGTGCTCAACAAGGAAAAGACGGACCAGACCCTGACGCTCTGGCTCACCCAGTTCCAGACCGCGTTCGGCGACGACTGGGGCGCCACCATGGCCGCCTCGACGCTCTTCGCCCTCCCGGTGCTCATCGTCTTCCTCTTCCTCCAGCGCAAGGCCGTCGGCGGCATGACCGCCGGCGCGGTGAAGGGATAACGGCGCCATGACCACACTCGTACACGGCTCGGACACCCTGACCCGTGACGCCCTCACGGTGCTCCAGCCCGGCTTCGTCGGCACCACCGCCCCCGACTGGCTGCTCCGCCGGATCGGCGAGGGCCTGTCGTCCGTCGGCCTCTTCGGCCGGAACGTCGCGAGCCCCGAACAGCTCGCCCGCCTCACCGCCCAGCTCCGCGCCGAGCGGGAGGACGTCCTCGTCGCCATCGACGAAGAGGGCGGCGACGTCACCCGCCTGGAGGTCAACGAGGGCTCGTCCTTCCCGGGCAACTACGCCCTGGGCCGGGTCGACGACGTCGAGCTGACCCGGGCCGTCGCCCGCGAGCTCGGCCGCCGGCTCGTCGCCTGCGGCATCGACCTCAACTGGGCCCCCTCGGCCGACGTGAACTCCAACGCCGAGAACCCGGTCATCGGGGTCCGCTCCTTCGGACCCGACCCGGACCTGGTCGCCCGGCACACCGTGGCGTACGTCGACGGCCTCCAGGCCGTCGGGGTCGCGGCCTGCACCAAGCACTTCCCCGGACACGGCGACACCAACGTCGACTCCCACGACGCGCTGCCCCGGATCGATGTGGACCTCGCCACACTGCACGCCCGTGAGCTGGTGCCTTTCCGCGCGGCCGTCGCCGCGGGTACCAAAGCGGTCATGAGCGCGCATATCCTGCTCTCCGCGCTCGACACCGAACGTCCGGCCACCCTGAGCCCGCAGATCCTCACCGGTCTGCTCCGCCAGGAGCTGGGCTTCGAGGGGCTGATCGTCACGGACGGCATGGAGATGCAGGCCGTCGCGGCGACGTACGGCATCGAGCGCGGATCCGTCCTCGCCATCGCCGCGGGCGCCGACGCCATCTGCGTCGGCGGCGGGCTGTGCGACGAGGACACCGTACTGCGGCTGCGCGACGCGCTCGTCGGCGCGGTACGGACCGGTGAACTGCCCGAGGAGCGGCTGGCCGACGCCGCGGCGCGCGTGCGCGCCCTGGCGGCCTGGACCCAGGCGCACCGGGCGAGGGGGGCTGGTTCGGCGCCGGGCGCGGCAGTGCAGGAGGGGACCGCGCCCGGCGCCGACATCGGACTCGTGGCGGCCCGCAGGGCCCTGCGGATCACCAAGGGGTCGGGGCTCTACACCCCGGTGTCGAGCGCTCCGTTCGTGGCGTCCTTCACCCCGGTCGCCAACTTCGCCGTCGGCGACGAGACCCCGTGGGGCGTCGCCGCCGAGCTGGACCGGCTGCTGCCGGGCACCGCTTCGGGTTCCTTCGACGCCGGTGCCACGGTCGAGTCCGTGCTCGCGGCGGCGGGGGAGCGGCGGATCGTCGCGGTCGTCCGCGACCTCCACCGGCACCCGTGGATGACCGCGGCCCTGGACGGCCTGGTGGCCGTCCGCCCGGACACCGTGGTCGTCGAGATGGGGCTCAACGAGGCGGAGCCCCGGGGCGCCCTGCACATCGCGACCCACGGCGCCGCCCGGGTCTGCGGCCGCGCCGCGGCCGAGGCCGTGGCAGGCACCGGCGCCTGACGAGGCGCGCGCGAAGGGGCCCGGCACCTGATCCAGGTGCCGGGCCCCTTCCGTGTGCCGCGCGGGCCGGTGGGCGGTCCGGGGATCAGATGCCCTGCCAGGAGGGCTTGCTCGCGTAGGTCTGGCGGAAGTAGTCGGCGAGCTTCAGCTTGGAGGCGGCGGCCTCGTCCACGACCACGGTGGCGTGCGGGTGGAGCTGGAGCGCGGAGGCCGGCACGAGCGCCGCGACGGGGCCCTCGACGGTCTGCGCGACGGCCTCGGCCTTGCCCTCGCCGGTGGCGAGCAGCACCAGGTGGCGGGCCTCCAGGATGGTGCCGATGCCCTGGGTGATGACGTGGTGCGGGACCTGCTCGATGTCGTCGTCGAAGAAGCGGGCGTTGTCCACCCGAGTCTGCTCGGTGAGCGTCTTGATCCGGGTGCGGGAGGCGAGCGAGGAGCACGGCTCGTTGAAGCCGATGTGCCCGTCGGTGCCGATGCCGAGGATCTGGAGGTCCACGCCGCCGGCGTCGACGAGCGCCTTGTCGTACGCCTCGCAGGCCGCCTGGACGTCCTCCGCCGAGCCGTCGGGGCCCATGAAGTGGTCCGCGGGCAGCCCGAGGGGCTCCACGACCTGGCGCAGGACGGTCGAGCGGTACGACTCCGGGTGCCCGGCGGGCAGGCCCACGTACTCGTCCAGCTGGGCGATGCGCGCCCGCGAGGGGTCCACGGAGCCGGCCCGGACCTTGGCGATCAGGGCGTCGTAGATCGGGATCGGGGTCGAGCCCGTGGCCACGCCGAGCAGCGCGTCGGGCTTGCGGCGCAGGAGGTCGGCGATGCCGTCCGCGATGAGCTCTCCGCCCGCCTTGGCGTCCTTGACGATGACAACTTCCACGCTGTGCCTGCCGATCTGGTGAGGGGCTGGGGAGGGGCCATGTGGTATAGACCAATCAAAGCCAAATCTAGCAGAGTGAGGCCCGTCTCCTCATGCCGTTCCGCACCCCGGACGGCCCGCGCCTCCCGGCCCCTCTCCATGGTCGGCCGCCCCCGCCCCACCAGCCACTTGGGCGGCCGGCCCTCCCTCCGCTCAGGTCAGCGATCCTCCCGTGGCGTCGATCCAGGCCCCCGTCACCCAGCGCGCGTCGTCCGAGACGAGGAAGGCCACCACGTCGGCTATGTCGGCCGTGCTCCCGATCCCGCCCAGGGCCGAGTACCCCGCGGCCCGCGCGCGGGCCTCCTCGTCTCCCTCCAGCCAGGCCGTGTTGTCCGTGGCCACGACCCCGGGCGCCACCGCGTTGACCGTGATCCCGCGCGGTCCCAGCAGCTTCGACAGGTCCCGGGTGAAGACGTCCAGGGCCCCCTTCGTCATCGAGTAGGCGATCAGCTCCGGCATCAGCGCGCTCCGGCTCAGCCCCGTCGACACGTTGACGATCCGGCCCCCGTCCCGCAGCCGCTCGGCCCCCCGGCGCGCCAGGAAGAACGGCGCCTTCGTGTTCACGGCGAAGACCCGGTCGAACTCCTCCTCGGTGATCGCCGCGAAGGGGGCGGACGCGCCGATCCCCGCGTTGTTCACCAGGATGTCCAGGCCGTCCGCCCGCGCGTCGAAGGCCGCCCACAGCGCCTCCGCGTCCCCCGGCACCCCCAGCTCCTGCCCGATCGCGAAGGCCTCTCCGCCGGCCGCCTCGATCGCCGCGACCGTCTCCTTCGCCGCCGCCTCGTTCGTCCCGTAGTGCACGGCGACCCGCGCCCCGTCCCGCCCCAGCCGCTCGGCGATACCCCGCCCGATGCCCCGGCTCGCGCCGGTGACCAGTGCCGTCTTCCCCGTGAGCACGCCCATGGCGACGCCCCTCTCATTCGATAGCGGTCGTTACAGAAAGACCGTACACGACGATCCGTAACGCGCGCTATAGAATTCGGTGCATGGCGACGAAACAGCGCGGCCGCCCCCGCTCCTTCGACCGGCCCACGGCCCTGGAGCAGGCGACGATGGCCTTCTGGGAGCGCGGCTACGAGACGACCTCGGTCTCCGACCTCACCCACGCGATGGGGATCAGCGCCCCGAGCCTCTACGCGGCCTTCGGCGACAAGCGGACCCTCTTCGAGGAGGTCGTGGCGGAGTACGTGCTCTCGCACGGGGCCTTCGGCGCCCGGGCCTTCGCGGAGGAGCCGACGGCCCGCGCCGGCGTCGCGCGGATGCTCCGCGAGGCCGCCCTCCACTACACGGAGCCCGGTCACCCCCGCGGCTGCCTGGTGATCTCGGCGGCGGTCAACTGCTCCACCCCCGAGGTGGAGGAGTCCCTGCGCGACCGGCGGAACGCCAACCTGGCCGCCATCGAGGACCGGATCCGCCGGGACGTGGACTCCGGCGCGCTGCCCGCCGGCACCGACCCCCGCGTCCTGGCGCGCCTCGGCGGGGCCGTCCTCCAGGGCATGTCCCAGCAGGCCCGCGACGGGGCGACGGCGGAGGAGCTCACGGCGGTGGCGGAGGCGGCGATGCTCGCCTGGCCCCCGGCCTGACGACCCGGGCCCGCCGTACGGCCCGGAAAAGACCGCGGGCCGCGGCGCCTGGCGGGACCCTCAACCCGCCCGGCACCGCAGCCCGGGTGTGCCCGGCCGGGGGTGTGCGGACCCTCGGCCGTGTGGGGAGGTCTCGGCGCAGTCAGGGCAGAGAGCGCCGGGTACCTCGTCCATCCTCCTGTGCGGGGAGGATGGAGGCTGTGTGGAGTTCGATGCGCTCATTGTGGACTAGACCATTCTTGTCTGTCCATCCACCTGAACGCGGTGTTTACGGGGCCATCCTCCAACACGGAGCCCGGAAGGGCCAGGTTCACCAGCCGTTAATTCCGCGGGTACGCTCGCACCGTGCCCTCCATGAACGACCTCGTCCGCCAGCACACCGCCCTGAGCGACTCCGACCTGGAGTGGCTGCACCTGCTGGTGTCGGAGTGGCAGCTGCTCTCCGACCTCTCCTTCGCCGACCTCGTCCTGTGGGTCCCCACCCTCGACGGCACCCGCTACGTCTCCGTCGCCCAGATGCGGCCCAACACCGGCCCCACCTCGTACCAGGACGACATGGTCGGCCACCTGGTCCCGCGGGGCCGCAGGCCGCTCCTGGACGCCGCCCTCGACGAGGGCCGGATCGTCCGCGAGGGCGACCCCGAGTGGCGCGAGGAGGTCCCGGTCCGGGTCGAGTCCATCCCCGTGCGCCGCGAGGGCCGGGTCCTCGGCGTGATCGCCAGGAACACCAACCTGCTGACCGTCCGCACCCCCTCCCGGCTGGAGCTCACCTACCTCCAGTCGGCCTCCGACCTCGCCCAGATGATCGCGGCCGGCACCTTCCCCTATCCCGGCGAGCAGTCCGACATGGACTCGCTGCCGCGGGCCGGTGACGGGCTGGTCCGGCTGGACGCCGAGGGCATGGTCCAGTACGCCTCGCCCAACGCCCTCTCCGCGTACCACCGGCTCGGCCTCGCCGCCGACCTGGTCGGCCAGCACCTCGGCCAGATCACCGCCGAACTGGCCCCCTCCCGCGGCCCGGTCGACGAGGCGCTGGTCAAACTCGCCTCCGGCTACGCCCCCCGGAACTTCGAGGTGGAGGGCAGTGGCGGGGTCATCCAGCTGCGGTCCATCCCGCTCAAGCCCAAGGGCAGCCGGATCGGTTCCCTGGTCCTGCTCCGGGACGTCACCGAACTGCGCCGCCGCGAGCGCGAGTTGATCACCAAGGACGCCACCATCCGGGAGATCCACCACCGGGTGAAGAACAACCTCCAGACGGTGGCTGCCCTGTTGCGCCTCCAGGCCCGCCGGATGGACTCCGACCGCGGCCGCGAGGCGCTCAACGAGGCGGTCCGGCGCGTCGGTTCGATCGCCATCGTCCACGAGACGCTGTCCCAGAACCTGGACGAGCGGGTCGAGTTCGACGAGATCGCCGACCGGGTCATCGCGATGGTCGCCGAGATCTCCCCGGGCAAGGTGACCTGCCGGCGCAACGGTCGCTTCGGCATCCTGGACGCGGAGGTCGCCACCCCGCTCTCCATGGTCCTCACCGAGATCCTGCAGAACGCCCTGGAGCACGCCTTCGCCCCCGGCGAGCACGGCACGGTCGAGGTCAGCGCGGTCCGCGGCGAGCCCCGCCCCGACACCCGGCTCCTCATCACCGTCCGGGACGACGGCCGGGGCCTGCCCGAGGGCTTCGACCCGCAGACGGCCGGCAACCTCGGGCTCCAGATCGTACGGACCCTGGTGGAGGGGGAGTTGGGCGGCACCTTCGACATGCGGCCCGGCAGCGAGGGCGGCACCAAGGTCGTCCTCGACATCCCGGTGCGCCCGCAGAAGTGACCTCGTGCCACCCCTCCGGGGTGGTGACGCACAGCAGCGAGCCCCGGACCGAAGTGAATCGGTCCGGGGCTCGAATGCTGTGGGTACTGCGTAATGCTTACTGCTGCGCGCTGCGGCTCGGGGGCGGTGAATGCGTACACGGTGTACGCGCCGCGTGCCTCAGGCTGTGCAGGTGGCTCAGGCGCTGGCGTTGCGCGCCCGGTTGCGGGCGGCGCGGCGCTTCATCGCGCGGCGCTCGTCCTCGCTGAGGCCACCCCAGACGCCGGAGTCCTGGCCGGACTCGAGCGCCCACTGCAGGCACTGCTCCATGACGGGGCAGCGGCGGCAGACGGCCTTGGCTTCCTCGATCTGCAGCAGCGCAGGACCGGTGTTGCCGATGGGGAAGAACAGCTCGGGGTCTTCCTCACGACAAACGGCGTTGTGACGCCAGTCCATGGCTGCTACCTCTCTTGGTTATTACGTGCAAGTTGCTTGTGAATGTGAACGCTTTCACGAATCCCTCAACAAGTGAAGGGCCGACTGCCGGATGAACCGGTGTGGTCCTTGGTTTGAGGAGGGGTTCTGACTCTCAGTGGAGGCCGGTCTTGCGGGCCGTCCCGATCGCCAAGAAGAGACTCGCAAACCTCGGCAGCGGATACAACCCCTTCCGGAAAGTTTTTTTTGATTCCTCGGTGTCGGCTAGGTCACAGCCGTACTTCTAAGGGGTGGAGGCGCGCCTAAACGTTCGAGTGCAAGGACTTTAGGCCCTTCCACTCACACAATCACACGCAGTGCACGGCGTACGCCTGTGAACGTCACGCTCGTACGCAGTCCCAGGTGGTCTCCGTCCATCTGGAGCGGGAGCGGCACCTTCGAATGCAAGGTGAAGTCGGTCAGGTCGTGCAGGGTCGTCGCGTGCTTGCCGCGAGGCCCCTTCTCGGGGCTGGAAGTGAGCAGCTGGGTGGCGTACCGGGCCACCGCCGGGGTCGACAGCCGGCTCAGTCCGAGCACGTCGAGCGCGGTCTCGAAGGACGCCTCCGGGGACGCGTACACCGGGCGATTGCCCAGGTAGGTCCAGGGGGAGGTGTTGCAGATTATGGAGAGGACCAGGTCCTCCACCGGCTCGGCGCCGGGCCGCTCCAGGGTGATCGTCCCGTGCCGGCGGTGCGGGTCCTCCAGGAACTGGCGGAGCACCTGGCGCAGATAGAGCGCGTGCGTGGACCGCTTGCCCCGCTCGCGCTGCTGTTCGACCCGGCCGACCACGCCGGCGTCGAAGCCGAGACCGGCGCAGAAGGTGAACCAGCGGGCCGGCACCTCCTCGTCCGGAGTCCCCGGCGTCCCCGAGGCGAGCCCCAGGCTCACCGTCCGCGCGCTCCGCTCCCGCAGCGCGTCCAGCAGGGCGCCGGTCGCCTCCACGGCGTCGTTCGGCAGTCCCAGCGCGCGGGCGAAGACGTTGGTCGAACCGCCCGGCACGACCGCGAGGCCCGGCAGCCGGTCCGGGTCGGGCCCGCCGTGCAGCAGCCCGTTCACGACCTCGTTCACCGTGCCGTCGCCGCCGAGGGCCACGACCAGGTCGATCTCCCCCGACTCGGCGGCCCGCCGGCCGAGGTCCCGCGCGTGCCCCCGGTACTCGGTGCTGACGGCCTCCAGCTTCATCTCGCTCGCCAGCGCGTGGATCAGCACGTCACGGGTGCGGGCACTGGTGGTGGTGGCTGCCGGGTTGACCACGAGAAGTGCGCGCATGACCGCCAGCGTACCTACCCGGCGGTACCGATCCCAGTCCCGCCCGAACGCCGGACACCCCGACCGGACACCCCGACCGGACACCCCGACCGATCGCCCCGCCGTCGGCCTGGCCCCGGCCCGGCGTCCGAGGGGCGGCCCGGGTCCCGGCCCCGGCGCTCCGGCCGTCCCCGTTACGCTGCCCTCCATGAGCAGTACGGAGCAGACCCCCCGCCCCACCCGCCTGGCCGCCGCCGCGGGCGTGGCCCTCGTCGAGGCCCTCGGGCTCCTCGCCGGCGGCGTCTACATGCTGGTGCGGACGCTGGCCGACGGCGGGGACCTCACCGGCGGGACGACCGGCGGTGTGACCCTGCTCGCACTCGGCCTGATCCCGCTCGCCGCCGCCCGCGGCCTGTGGCGGATGCGCTCCTGGAGCCGCGGCCCGGCCGTCATCACCCAGATCCTCGCCCTGCCGGTCGCCTGGCAGATGCTCCGGTCCGAGGGCGTGATCCCGTACGGCATCGTGCTCGCCGCGCTCGCCGTGACCGGGCTCGTCCTCCTGGTGAACCCGGCCACGACCGAGGCGCTCGGCATCCGGCGCCCCGGCCAGGACGCCTCCTGAGCCTCACTCCTCCACGAGGAGCTTCTCCCGCAGCTGCGCCAGGGTCCTGGCGAGCAGCCGGGAGACGTGCATCTGCGAGATGCCGACCTCCTGCGCGATCTGCGACTGGGTCATGTTCCCGAAGAACCGGAGCAGCAGGATCCGCTTCTCCCGGGGCGGCAGGTCCTCCAGGAGCGGCTTGAGCGACTCCCGGTACTCGACGCCCTCCAGCGCCTCGTCCTCGGCGCCCAGGGTGTCCGCGACCGCCGGCGACTCGTCGTCGGTGTCCGGCACGTCCAGGGAGAGCGTCGAGTAGGCGTTCGCCGACTCCAGCCCCTCCAGGACCTCCTCCTCGGAGATCCCGAGGCGCTCGGCCAGCTCGTGCACGGTCGGCGAGCGCCCGTGCTGCTGGGACAGCTCCGCCGTCGCCGTCGTCAGCGACAGCCGCAGCTCCTGGAGCCGGCGCGGCACCCGGACCGCCCAGCCCTTGTCGCGGAAGTGCCGCTTGATCTCGCCGACCACCGTCGGCGTCGCGTAGGTGGAGAACTCCACGCCCCGCTCCGGGTCGAAGCGGTCGACCGACTTGATCAGGCCGATCGTCGCGACCTGCGTCAGGTCGTCCAGCGGCTCGCCGCGGTTGCGGAAGCGCCGTGCCAGGTGCTCGACGAGCGGCAGGTGCATCCGCACCAGCCGGTTGCGCAGCTCGGCCTTCTCGGGGGAGCCCTCCGGCAGCGACCGCAGCTCCACGAAGAGCGCACGGGCACCGCTGCGGTCCTGCGGAGGATGACCGTGCGTGGCGACGGCCCCGTCGTCCGCCGCCCCGTGGTCCGCCGGCTCGGCCTCCCGCGCGTCGGTGCCCTGTGCCACGGGCCCGGCGGACGGGTCCGAGGGGGTCGCGTCCGAGGGGGCCGGAGCCGCGGCGGTCCGGGGCCCGGCGCTCCCGTCCGGTGCCGGGGGAGCCTCGTCGTGCTGCTGCTCGTGCTCGCTCATCTGGTCCGCCTGCTGCTCCGTAGCGACCTCATGCGGCCGTGCCTGCTGCCCAGGGATGCCGGCCGTCGCGTCCCCGCTCCTCACGCCGGGCCTGGCCCCGCGCCGCGCTGTTTGTACAGGCTGATCGAGACCGTGTTGTCCGCCGCGACCGAGGACTCCACCTTCCCGGCCAGCGCCGACAGCACCGTCCAGGCGAAGGTGTCCCGCTCGGGGGCCCGGCCGTCCGTCGTCGGCGCGGACACGGTCACGTCGAGGGAGTCGCCCACCAGCCGGAAGACGCAGCTCAGGACCGAGCCGGGCACCGCCTGCTGGAGCAGGATCGCGCACGCCTCGTCCACCGCGATCCGCAAGTCCTCGATCTCGTCGAGGGTGAAGTCCAAACGCGCCGCGAGACCGGCCGTGGCCGTACGCAGCACGGACAGATAGGCACCCGCAGCGGGCAGCCGGACTTCCACGAAGTCCTGGGTCCCGGGCTCGCCTGCGATCTGGGACACCCTCACCTCCAAGGTGGCACAAGCTCATTCGGGGCCCGGGGGAAAGGCCCCCGGACCGGGCGGTCACGCAGGGGCTGCGCGGTCCGCCGTGACGCTATCGCGATCCATCCTGCCGTGTCGCCGCAAGCCCCCCGACCCCCGATCCCGGCTCGTCACTCATGGTAGGCCCATGGGCGCGGACCGTGGCCAGGGGTGTGCGGAGGCCGAAAAGAGCGGCGACCGGCGGAGGGGTGACGTACCCAACGGCCCGCCCGTCGAACCGCCCCGCCCCGGAAGAGACCTCCCCGGCGCGGACGGACGGGGGCCGGCTCAGACCAGCGACTCGTCCAGGAAGCACCAGCGCCAGGTCTCACCCGGCTCGAAGGTCCGCATCACCGGATGCCCGGTCGCGCCGAAATGCCCGGTGGCGTGCCGCCCCTGCGAGGAGTCGCAGCAGCCCACGTGCCCACAGGTCAGACAGAGCCGCAGCTGCACCGGGTTCGTCCCGTCGGCCAGGCACTCGGGACAGGTCTCGTGGAGCGGGGCCGGCTCGGGGCGCGGCATTTCTGCTACGTGCGGGCACTCGATCATGATGGCCAGGGTACGTGGCGGACCGCCCGAACCGGACGGACGAGACGTACGACGAGAGACGGGACGGTGGAGGGGCGGCATGGACGCACTGCGGCTGGTGGCACTGGTGGCGGCGAGCGCGGCGGTGGCGGGACTGGCCCGCCGCACCCCCGTACCGGCCCCGCTCCTCCTCGTCGCGGTCGGCCTGGTCGCCTCGTACGTCCCCGGCGTCCCCGACTACACCCTCGACCCGCACGTCGTGCTGCCGCTGATCCTGCCCCCGCTGCTCTACACGGCCGCCGTCGAGTCCTCCTACCTGGACCTGCGGGCCAACATCCGGCCCGTCGCCCTGCTCTCCGTCGGGTACGTCCTCTTCGCCACCGTGGCCGTCGGCTGGCTCGCGTACGTCCTCGTCCCCGACCTGCCGCTGACCGCGGCGCTCGTCCTCGGCGCCGTGATCGCCCCGCCGGACGCCGTGGCCGCCACCGCCATCGCCCGCCGCCTCGGCCTGCCGCACAGGATCACCACGATCCTCCAGGGCGAGTCCCTGGTGAACGACGCCACCGCGATCACCGCCTACAAGGTCGCCCTCGCCGCCGCCGTCGGCGAGGGCATCAGCTGGGCGGGCGGCCTCGGCGAGTTCGCCCTCGCCGCGATCGGCGGCGTCGGCATCGGCCTGGTCCTGATGGTGCCCATCCACTGGCTGCGGACCCGGCTCACCGAGCCGCTCCTCCAGAACACCCTCTCCCTCCTCATCCCCTTCATCGCCTACGCGGCGGCCGAGGAGGTCCACGCCTCCGGCGTGCTCGCCGTCGTCGTGGTCGGCCTCTTCCTCGGCCACAAGGCGTGGAAGGTCGACTTCGCCACCCGCCTCCAGGAGGAGGCGGTCTGGAAGATGGTCGCCTTCGTCCTGGAGTCCGCCGTCTTCGCCCTCATCGGCCTCCAGCTGCCCTACGTCGTCCAGGGGCTCGGCCAGTACGGCATCGGCGAGGCCCTCTGGTACGCCTTCGGGGTCTTCGTCTTCGTCGTCGTGGTGCGCTTCGTCTGGGTCTTCCCGGCCACCTTCCTGCCCCGCCTGCTCTCCGCCCGGGTCCGGGAGCGCGAGCCCGGCGTCGACTGGAAGGCGCCCGTGGTCGTCGGCTGGGCCGGCATGCGCGGCGTGGTCTCCCTCGCCATCGCCTTCTCCATCCCGGTCGTCACCGACGGCGTCGAGTTCCCCGCCCGCAACCTCGTCCTCTTCCTCACCTTCACCACCGTCATCGGCACCCTCGTCGTCCAGGGCCTCACCCTGCCGCCGCTGATCCGCGCCCTGAAGCTCCCCGGCCGCGACCGCTACCAGGAGACCCTGGCCGAGGCGCAGGCCCAGAGCGAGGCGTCCCGGGCCGCCGAGGCCCGGCTCGACGCACTCCTCGCCGACGAGCGCAACGCCCTCCCCGGCCCCCTCGCCGACCGCCTCCGCACGGTCCTGGAGCGCCGCCGCAACAGCGTCTGGGAGCGCCTCGGCGCGGTCAACGACCTCACCGGCGAGACCGCCGACGACACCTACCGCCGACTCTCGCGCGAGATGATCGAGGCCGAGCGGGAGGTCTTCGTCCGGCTCCGCGACGAGCGCCGGATCGACGACGAGATGATGCGCAGCCTGCTGCGCCGCCTCGACCTGGAGGAGGCCGCCGCCTACCGCGAGGAGACCGGCTGATCCCGGGTCCCGGTGACCACCGCCGCGATCCTGGTGCCGGGCGGGAAGGCGCCCTCCTCGGCGAGGGTCACCAGCGCGAGGAGCATTTTGGCGACATACAGCCGCTCGATGGCGAGTCCATGCCGCGCCTCGAAGTCCTGTGCGAACGCGTCGAGTTCCGGGGTCGCCCGGCCGTAGCCGCCGCAGTGGAAGCGCTCGTCCAGCCCCCAGTCGCCGCGCGGGCCGCCGAAGGCCGCCTCCTGGAGAGCCCGCACCTCCCCGCCGAGGAAACCGCCCTTCAGGACCGGCACCCCCAGCGTCCGGCCGCCGAAACCGGCCGCGAGGCCGGCCAGGGTGCCGCCGGTGCCGCAGGCCACCGCGGCGACGTCCGCGCGCCCCGCCAGCTCCCGCCCGAGCGCCGCGCACCCCTCCACCGCGAGGGCGTTGCTGCCGCCCTCGGGCACCACGTAGGTCCCCTCCGGGGCCCGGCCGAGGAGCGCGGCGAGCACCGCCGGCTCGTGCTTCGCCCGGTACGTGGCGCGGTCCACGAACTCCAGCCGCATGCCGTCCGCCGCGCACCGCGCCAGCGAGGGGTTCAGCGGCCGCCCGGCCAGCTCGTCGCCGCGCACGACCCCGATCGTGGGGAAGCCCAGGAGGCGCCCGGCGGCGGCGGTGGCCCGCAGGTGGTTGGAGTACGCGCCCCCGAAGGTCAGCACCGGCCGCCCGTCCGCCGCGCGGAGGTTGAGCGCGAGCTTGCGCCACTTGTTGCCGGGCAGGTCGGGGTGGATCAGGTCGTCCCGCTTCAGCAGGAGCGCCAGTCCGTGCCGGGCGAACCGCTCGTCCTCCACCGGCTCCAGGGGCGAGGGGATCCGGGGTCGCAGGGCGGAGAGGTCGTCCGTGTCCACCCGGCCATTCTCGCGCGGGCCACGCGCGCGTGGAGGAGCCGGGGGCGGCTCGGCCGCGCGGGGCAGGGGCGGGGGCGGGGCGGGGGCGCGGAGGCTCCGGCCGCACGGCGGCGGGGCCGCCGCACGCGCGCGTGCCCGGACGGCCGGGTGGCCCGGCCACGCGCGCGTGGCCGGGCCGGCGCTCAGCGCAGCAGGTCGGCGATCCGCTCGCGGAGGGAGGCCATGGTGAAGCCGCGGGGGTCCACCTTGCCCGGCTGCCACTCGCGGTGGCCGATGACCGAGCGGTGGGTCCAGCCGTGCGCCCGGCAGAGTGCCGCCGACGCCTTCGCGATCGCCTCCAGCTGGACCTTGGGCCAGGGGTCCTCGCCGTCGCCGAGGTTCTCGCACTCGAAGCCGTAGAAGTGCCGGTTGCCGTCGGTGGTGGCCTCGTCGTCCACCGGCAGCCTCCGCTCGGCGATCACGGCCCGCAGGACCTCGTCGTCGCCGAGCCCGGCGTGGTTGGCGCGCCCGTGGCCGACCAGGTGGACCGTGCCGTCCTTGGCGATCACGCCGTGGCACAGCGGGCCCGGCAGCCCCTCGTAGCCGTCGCGGCAGACGCGGACGGTGTGTGCGGTGCCGCGGGTGACGGTGTGGTGGACCATCACCCCGTGCACCGGCCCCCAGGGGCCCTTGTGGTTCCTGTTGTGGGTGGACCAGTCGCCGACCTCGACGACCGTCAGGCCTTCGTCGCGCAGTGCGCGGAGGACCCTGCTCGCGGACAGCGGAACCGCCATGGCGTGCTCCTTCCAGAGGGAGGACCGAGCTTCCGGAGTACCGGACTCCGCTCTTCCGCCGCCATCCGTTCGGACCGTGTGCGAGCCGATCCGGACAGTCAGGCCGAGTCGCGCGCTCCTCCGGCCGGAGGGAAATCGGCCGACATGCCCCGAAGATCGCCGAACAGTCCCACCCGATTGTGTAATGGCGTCGGCACGCTCCGTGCTGAAAGGCTTCCTGTCGAAAGCGAGACGTACGAGAAGGAGTTCCATGTCCGTTGGTTCGGTTGGCGGCGGGGTCCTCGCGGAGCGGACCCCGCGGCGGAGTCTCGGCACCGCCGCCGCGCGGAACCCCGCCTCGACCACCGAGTGCGAACCGAGCCTCGCCCGGACCGTGCTCAAGGTCCCCACGCGCGTGGCCGACCCCTGCAACCACCCGATGAACCGGACCGGGCACCAGCTGCGGCCCACGGCCGAGGCCCTGCGCGAGCGCCGGGAGCACGAGCCGGTCGACAACAGGCGGTTCGGGCTCCTCGCCGACTGCGACCACGGGGAGCGGATCCAGCCCCACGACGGCGTCCCGGCCCCGACGACCTCGACGAACCGCTCTCCCGCAGCCGGGACTCCAAGCTCCTCCTCGCCCGCCCGAGGGCCGTCGCCGCCCTCGGCCGCGAGCTCGACCGGCGCGGCCCGGTGCCCGAGACCCTCGACGTGGCCGGCACCCGGATCCCGGCCCGGCGCCGGGTCCCGATCCACCCCTGCGACAAGATCCCGGTGACCGCCGCCGGTGCCGGCTCGATCATCTGCACGCGGACCGGCGAGTCCGACCAGGGCGTCATCGGCCCGCACCGGACCGGCCTCCGCGACGAGGTGGAGCCCGGCCTCCCCGACCGCTTCATGGGCATCGACGGGCGGGCGATCATCTCCTGCCTCGTCACCCCCTACTACTCCGCGGCGGTCCTCGTGCCCGACGCGCTCGGCGCCCTGGAGAACGTCGAGATCAGCCGCCGCCGCTGAGCCCCGGCCGGGCCGGGGCCCCACCCCCGGCCCGGCCGGACCCGGCGCGCGACGGACCAGCCGTGAACGCAACCAGCCGCGAAGAAGGACGACAAAGACCGTGACGCTGACGAGCGCGGGCCCCGTCACCGACGGGCCGGGCGCCGTGGCGCTCCTCGACCGGACGAGGACCGCCGTCGACCCCCAGATCCGCTCCACCGTCGAGACCCTGCCGGGCTCGATACGCCGTGTGGCGATGTACCACTTCGGCTGGGAGGACGCCGACGGCACACCCGCCGACGGCCAGGCGGGGAAGGCGATCCGCCCCGCCCTGGTGCTCGCCGCCGCCCGGGCGCTCGGAGCCGAGGAGACCCGGGCGGTGAAGGCGGCCGCGGCCGTCGAGCTGGCCCACAACTTCACCCTGCTCCACGACGACATCGTCGACGAGGACCCGACCCGCCGACACCGGCCCACCGCCTGGACCGTCTTCGGTATCCCCGACGCCATGATGGCCGGCGACGCCATGAACGCCCTGGCGCTCCGGCTGCTCGCCGAGGACCCGCACCCCGCCTCCGCCGCGGCCACCGCGCGCCTCGCCGCCTGCGTCATCGAGCTCTGCGCTGGCCAGCAGGCCGACTGCGCCTTCGAGGCGCGCGGCCCCCGCGAGATCTCCCTCGACGAGTGCCTCGCCATGGCCACCGCCAAGACCGGTGCCCTGCTGGGCTGTTCCTGTGCCCTCGGCGCGCTCTACGCGGGCGGGGACGAGGAGGAGGTCGCGGCGCTCGACTCCTTCGGCCGCGAGGCCGGTCTCGCCTTCCAGCTGATCGACGACCTCATCGGCATCTGGGGCGACCCGGAGCGCACCGGGAAGCCGGCCGGTGCCGACCTCGTCGCCCGCAAGAAGTCGCTGCCCGTCGTCGCCGCGCTCACCTCCGGCACCGCCGCCGGCGAGGAGCTGGCCGAGCTGTACTCCCGTACGGCCCTGGACGAGCGGGCGGTGCGGGCCGCGGCCGACGCCGTGGAGCGGGCCGGCGGCCGGGACTGGGCCCAGGCCCAGGCGGCCGAGCGGATGGGCCGGGCCGTCGAGCACCTGGCGCGGGCGGTGCCGGACCTCTCGGCGGCCGGGGACCTGCTGGCGCTGGCGGAGTTCGTGACCCGCAGGACCCGCTGAGGGAGCCGGACGGCCTTCGGGGCTTGCGCGACCACTACAGATGAAGCACTATGTCTGTCGTGGTCGCGCTCGCGGTCACGCCCCGAGAGGAATCAGGACCCGGTTTGCGCAAGCTGACGTACTACATCGCCTGCACCATCGACGGCTTCATCGGCGACCCGCAGGGCGACGCCTCGTCCCTGTACTCCTTCGTGAACGAGGAGTACCAGGCATGGATGAACGCCGAGTACCCCGAGACCGTCCCCACCCACGTGCGGGCCACGGTCGGGATCGACGCCGACAACAAGCACTTCGACACGGTGGTCCAGGGCCTCGCCTCGTACCGGATCGCCCTGGACGCGGGCATCACCAGCCCGTACGGCCACCTCCGCGAACTCGTCGCGACCCGCTCGCTCACCGAGTCGCCCGACCCGAACGTCGAGCTGATCGCCGACGACCTCGTCGGCCGGATCCGGCAGCTCAAGGCCGAGGACGGCGGACTCGGCATCTGGCTCTGCGGCGGCTCCACCGTCGCGGGCGCCCTCGTCGACGAGATCGACGAGCTGGTCATCAAGACCTACCCGCAGGTGTACGGCTCCGGCATGCCGATGTTCGGCGCCGGCTTCGAGCCCCGCGACTTCCGGCTCGGCACGGTCCGCGCCTTCGACAACGGCGTGCTGGTCCGCACCTACACCAGGAAGCGGTAGCGGGCGGCCCGCGGCGGGGCGGCCTACCCTGGAGGCATGGGTGAGGAGACGCCCCGCACGACGAGGGACCCGCTGACGGCGCCGAAGTGCCCGGCCTGCGGAAGCGCCCTGGCCCTCCTGGCCACCCGGCACAAGGTGCTCGGGGCCTGGGTGCCCGAGTGGCGGGTGCAGCCCTGCCGCAACCCCGACTGCCCCCTCTACGAGCCGGTGGAAGCCGACGGCACGGAAGCCACTACCACGCAGGTCACCGGCAAGAACGGCGAGAACGGGAGAAGTCCGGCCACCGGGTGACCGGCCGCGCGCCGGAGCCGGTCATACCGCTACAGTCCGCGCATGTCATCGGAGTCGACAGAAGTCTGGACCGGTTGGTACCGGGACCGCCGCGGTGCGGAAGCGATCGTCATCACGGCCGACGGCGGGCGCGTCACCGCCCGCGTCAGGGGAATCGAGTACACGGGCGCGAGCTTCGCCGCGCTCACCGCCGGCGAGGGCGGCGAGGCCCTCACCGGATGTGTCCTGGAGTGGGACCTGCCGCTCCCCGTCGTCACCGACGGCACCGCCCAACAGGCCACGCTCAGCTGCCTGCTCACCCTCGGCGAGCGCGCCGACCTCAGCCTGACCCTGCACTACGGCGGCACTGCCTTCGAGGCGGTCGTCGCCGGCGGCGACTTCGAGGGGGCGCTGGCCCGGCTGCGCGGCCAGCTCCCCGAGGGCGCCGACTTCGGACGACGGATCCTGTCGGCCGCGTGACGGCGGCGCCCCCGGGGGAGGGGCGCCGCCGCCGTTCCTCGCGCCGGCCCCTCGCGGCCGGTCAGCCCTTGAAGGCCGAAGCGAGCCCGTAGCGCCACAACTGGTCGACGCGGGCCCGCTCCTGGGAGTTCGGGGTGGCGTTCTGGCAGGACGTGCCGGGGCCGCCGCCCGACATCAGCTCGCTGCACGGCCCGCTGTAGTGGTCCGGGAGACCGAGCACGTGCCCCGTCTCGTGGGCCGTCACGCGGGTGGAGTTGTACTGCTGGTTCTGCCGGTAGTCGAGGAAGATGTAGCCGCTGCCGTGCCCGTCGGTGCTCGCGTACGAGCCCCGGGAGTCGTTCCCCTCGTAGTAGCGGAAGTCCGGGTTGCTGCCCTCGACGAGCCGCACGTTCACCACCGAGCTGTTCCATATCTGGGTGGAGCGGGCGATCTGGGTGCGGAAGCTGGGCGCGTTGGCCGCGCTGTAGACGACGGTGACGGCCGCCGCGGCGCTCGGGTTCGCGGCCCGCTTCTTCGCCACCGACTTCATGACGGCGTCGAAGAAGGCCTGGTTGGCCCTGGCCTCCTCGGCGGAACCGGCGTAGGCGGCGTACGCGGTGGCGGCGCTCGCCTTCGCGGTGGTGTCGGGCGCGGCGCCGGCCGGGGCGGCGGCGCCGAGCGAGACCGCGAGGCCGAGGCCGAGGGCGGCGGTCAGGGTGCGGGTGAGGACCTTGGGGTGTCGCATGGGGGGCTCCTCCTGATCGGGGTCGGGAGTGAGTCTCGGGGCGGCAGGGGGTTGGGGGAAGGATGCCAACCCCCGATAACGCGAACGCATCACCCCCTGCGGCAATCCTCAATTGGCCCTCCTTTAAGGCGGGTTGGGGGCATCCGGTCGTCTGGTGCGGGACCGGAACCCCGCCCTACGCTCGGCGCATGGAGCTGGAGGTGAGACACCTGCGCGCGCTCTGCGCCATCGCGGACACCGGCAGCCTGCACAAGGCCGCACGGCAACTGGGCATGAGCCAGCCCTCCCTGACCACCCAGCTGCGCCGCATCGAGAACGCGCTCGGCGCCGAACTCTTCTCCCGGGGCCGCACCGGCTGCCGCCCCACCCCGCTCGGCCGCTCCGTCCTCAGCCGGGCCCGTCCGCTGGTGGCCGACATGGCCGCGCTCGTCACCGAGACCCGCGCGGAGGCGGCCCGCGCCGACGGCCCGCGGCTGCGCGTGGGCTCCACCGCCAGCCGGGCCCTGCCCGGCTGGCTGCGGCGCCTGCGCGACCGCTTCCCCGGCACCGACGTCGGCCTGCGCGTCGACGTCTCCGCGCACGCGCTGCTGCGGGAGCTGGCGGCCGGCCGCCTCGACGTCGCCTTCGTCCACGAGGTCGAGGGCTGCCCCCTCCGGGTGCCCGACGGCCTCGTCCACCGCGTCCTCGTCGCCCGCGAGCCCCAGTTCGTCTCCCTGGCCCCCACCCATCCGGCCGCCGCCCGCCCCGTGGTGGACCTCGCGGACCTGGCCCACGACCACTGGATGGTCGACCCGCACGTGGACGGCGAATGGGACGGCCTGCGCCGCGTCCTGACGGCCGCCGGCATCGACCCGCCCCTCCTCCACGGCGACTACCACACGGCCGCCTCCCTCATCTCCCTGGGCGAGGCGGTGGCCCCCTGCCAGCCGACCTCCGTCCCCCGCGAGGACCTGGCGGTCCGTCCCCTCCGCGGCGACCCCCTGGCCGTCCGCCTGCTCCTCTACGCCCGCCCCGCCACGCCCCTGGACCCCCTCCACGCCGACCTCGCCGCCGCCTACCGCGAAGCCGCCCACCGCTCGCCCCCCTACCGCGCCTGGCTCCACACCGGCAACACCGCCGCCCCCTGCCTCCTCCAGGCCCCGCCGTAGACACGCCGAAGGGGCCCCACCGCCCGTGACGGCAGGGCCCCTTCGGCAGGGAGGGCGAAGGTCAGGCCTTCTTGGTCTCCTAGTAATGGGCCGGGTCGGTGACCTGCGGCGATGGTGGCCGCAGGTCGCTGACCTGGCCTTTTGCTGTTGGGTGGCGATGGGGTGCGACGGTCTTGATCGGGTGTCCTGCGGACTGTGTGCGGACTGGGCAGAGAGTGATGCGATATCCCTTCACGGTTCTCGACGCACCGCTACGGTGAGCAGTGCGGCCACATATCGCACGATGCCACCGAGGAACCCATGAACGAGTCCGTTGCACCGGATGCTGCTGCTCGGTCCGAAGGCGAGACGGCATCTGGATCCGCCGCTGCTCCCCAGGATGCGACCGCTGGGGGTGCCACTGCCGTAACCGGTGGCACGGAACGAGGATCGAGCACCTACGCCACCGGCGGGGGCGGCGTTTCGTTCGCGCACCGCGTCGCGGCCGTCTATCTCGCCGGCATGTTGACCAGCGCACGACGGGCGGAGACGTCTGAGCTGCCGGTTCGGAGGGTCTCATTCCAAACTGGTCCGGCGCATCCGGTGGATGACCTTCTTGTGGAGTGCGGCGATGAGTCGGGCGAGGTCACCCTCGCCGTGGCATGCCGCGCGACGCCGGATTTCGTCCCGAGCCATGACGAGACGGTGAAGCTCGTCGGGTCGCTGCTTTCCGAAGTCGAAAGGTTCGACACAGACACTCACCAGGTCGCTGTCGCAACCGCCGGCCGGTCCAATCAGTGGGACCACCTAGCAACGCTCTGCGATATCGCGCGGGCTCATGCCGACCAGGAGTCGTTCCAAGCGTCCATGGCCGTCGACGGCCGCTGGTCGAAGCCGGTGCGTGAGCGGCAGAGGCATTTTCTGAAGATGGTCGAGAAGGTCGTCGAAGACGGCACAGTACCGAAAGAGATCCTGCGGCTGGCATGGCGGCTGCTCGGCCGGCTGCACATCCTCGGTTTTGCTGTCCAAAGTCCGGACGAAGGTGACCGCGCGGCAGTCGCAACGTCGCTGGACGGCGTGGCCTCAGCTGCCACCGACGGAGTGGGGGTCCGGAACCGGCTCGAGGTCGAGGCAACCCGCTACGACGCGACGGGCGCCGTGGTGGACCTCAAGGTGCTTCGCCGTGACATTCACGTGTTCCTGGACTCGGCCGCGACGCGAAGCCGGCACGCGTGGTCGGTGCTCGCCGAACAACGCAAGCTGGCTGTTGCCCGTGTGCGGACCACGATCGGTGATGAGACATCTGGAGGACCGGTCGAGATCTCGTTCGACGACCGCCGCGAGCAACTCACCGGGGCCCTGCGCGAGGCAGGTGCTCGTGTTTCGGCTCTGCTGGTGTCCGGCGAGTCGGGCATCGGCAAGAGCGCGCTGACGCTGTCGGCCGTCGAAGAGTTGGAAGCCGCAGACCCCGTTGGGTTCCAGGGGGTGGTGGTGAACTTCCGGGGCTTGCCGCAGTCGAGCTTGGAGTTGCGGGCTGCGCTCGGGATGTCGCTGGAGGATGTGCTCGCGGAGACATCGGCACCGTCTCGGGTCCTGGTCATCGATGCGGCTGATGCTGCCCTGGAGCGATCTTCCGGCCTGTTGAGTGACCTGGTGTCGGCAGCGGCTGCGGCGGGTGTGGGCATCGTCGTGGTGACCTCTGACGTGGCAATGGGTTTCGTGCGAGAACAGGTGGAGCCGGGGTTCGCGAAGTCCATTTCGTCCTTCGAGATGCGGCCGTTGGACGATGAGGACATCTCTGTCGTCTCGGACCACTTCCCGCTCTTGCGTAAGGTCCTGCGGGACCTGCCTGCGAACTCGCTGCTGAGAAGGCCCGTTGTGCTCGACCTTCTGGCTCGGACCGGGGCGGAGCCAGAAAGTTCACTGGGTGAGTGGGAATGTCTTGATCTGGTGTGGAGCCGGATTGTTCGCGGCGATGGGCGGCCCGGCGTCGGCTCGGCGGAGGCACGTGAACAGACGCTGCTCGCAGTAGCCGCAGAGACCATGAAGCTGCCCGAGGACCGTCGACCTCGCGCAAGCGTCGATGCTGCAGCGGTCGACGCGCTGCGTCGGGATCATTTGCTCGCACCACCGAGCCGATATCGGAATCAGCCGGAATTTGCACATGACGAAGTTCGGCGGTACGCGACCGCCATCCTTCTCGTCCGTGGTACAAGCCCCACCGATTTGCTGCAGGCGGCAGGAGCGCCTCGGTGGGCGCTGTCGGCCGCCATTCTTGCGTGCGAGGGGCTACTGAAAGCACCGGACGCTCGGCCTGTCCGAAAATTCATCGAACTGAGCTCGCAATTCCAGATGTTCGCGGCAGCACGCGGTCCCCGGTGGGCCGACGTTCCGGTGGAGGCGGTACTGGAGACACCATTCGGGTACAAATGCCTGAAGTCAGCGTGCACGGACCAGTCGGTCGGTTTGGTACTCGGCGAGGTAGTTCGAGTCGCTCAGCAGCGGCATAAGGTCAATGGGCTGGTCGACCGTCTGGTTGCGAAGCCCGTTGTGCAGATCATCCTCGATGACAAAGAGCCGTGGAACGTGTCGAAGGAGTCGTTCGAACTGCTCGCGGACTGGCTTCAATCCCTGTCCCTGGCGGACGTTCCGGCTGGCAACGAACTAAGAATCAGGCTTCGGGACCGTCTCCTTGCCTACTGGAACTCGTTCTCTCCCCGTAAAACCGACGGAGAGGCACTGTCCGGTGGGATGGCGCAGCGTCGGCGACGCCGACGCCGGCTGGATCACCATCTGGAGAAGGAAGAGTTCGTTGAAACGCTGGCCCTGCTCGGTCCGGACATCGATGATGCCGCCGAAGAGTGCCTTCGGGCTATCGCGGACGACGCGCCAGCGTCCCTGGCTCCGGCCGCGGACTCGCCGCTGAGCGCCCGAGCCTTGGCGCAGAAGAACCCAGAGCTACTGGCGGCGTTGATGGCGGCCTACTACATCGACGACGAGCCGAGGTGGCACCGAGATGAGGGTGTCCGGAGGCATCAGGGCCGATGGATAGGATTCGGACCACCGTTCTTCCAGTACTACTTCGGTGGATTCTGGCAGCTGTTCCAGACAGCTCCATTGCCGACATCGGTGCGGGTGCTGAACGACATTCTTAATAGCGGTGCACGGGCACGCGTAGCGAGGCTGTCGAGGCTTAGCCCGCCTGATGCATTCGCTGGGTCCATCCACGCCGGCAACGAAAGCGTAGACGTCGACACGGAAAGCGGAGAAGGAGAAAAGCGCGGTGCGGTCCTGAACCTTGACGGCACCGCCCGCCTGTATGTCGGCGACAGTCATGTGTGGAGCTGGTACCGGGGAACGTCAGTTGGCCCGTACTCGGCCATGAGCGCACTCCAGGCGATGGAGCGTCTTGCCGACACGTGGTTGAGCCAGGGTGCGTCACCGAGATTGGTTGTCGAGGCACTTTTGAACGGCTGTGAGAACCTGGCCATTCCGGGGATGCTATTCGGCCTGCTGGTGCGTCACATTGAGAAAGTCGGCACCGAGCTCGACCTTTTCCTCGCCGAACCTGCCGTATGGGAGCTGGAGTTCGGCCGCAGGACGAGTGAGTACGTAGGGCTGCGTGCGGCAACCGAAGGGCTCGCAAACCTTGAACGCCGCCAGTGGACACCGCGTGAAGTAGCCATGTGGCTGATGGTGAACGGCGGACAGGAGCGTAACCAGGCTTTGAAGAAGGTCGCCGACAAGCTCGTCGAGAACGGCGACCGACTGGGAATCAGCGAGGAGCGTACGAAGAACTGGGCCGCAAGCCTGGACTCGGAGCAATATCGGGTTAAACAGCATGGGGATGAGGTCTACATCGAGGTCGAACCACCGATTGAGCTGCAAGCAGCGCAGGAAGCGCACGAGGCTCACCAGGAGGTCGTGCAGACCAGCCTGCGCCTGCAGAATCGGTACTGGGGCTCGGCCAAGCACGACGCGGAGTACGGTCCGCCCTCGTCGGAAGAGATCGCCGCGGACCTGGCGGCAGGACGTGCCTTGATCGAAGTCGATGAAGACCTGATGCCGAACCGGCCTGTGGACGCTGTTGCCCACGTCGTCCGAGCAGCGGTCGAACGAGCCGCCGCCGGCGATCTGGAGGCGCTGGGCTGCGAAGCGCAGTTCGCGGCCGAGTTCGTCCTCGGCATCGCGTCACTGTTCCAAGACGCCGAGAACCAGGTCCATGAGGACCAGTACTTCGACCTCAGTGCCGACCGAGCTGTGGCTCAAGCCCTGCCGGCGTTCCTTACACCCGCACTGGCCGCACCGCTGGAAGCGGCTGGCGGCTCGGCCGAAGATGTTGCCCAGGTCGGCCTTGCGATGGCAGACAAGGCGTCCTTGGAGACTCGGCTGTACCTGGCGCGTGGATGCGATGTCGTCTGGGGCTCTCCGTGCCACTTCGACCCCTGCATCCACCGGACCGCCTTGAACTGGATGCTCGAGACCGCTCGTGGCGCAGAAATCGGTCCCTGGGACCAGGACGGCCAGAGTCGGTCGAAGGCACGGATCACCGGCGACGTTGTTCAGCGCCTCCAGGAACTGCCGGGCGACTCGGTGGACATCGCGGTTCTCGACGCGGCCGTTCGCGGGCTTGGCGCAGCCTCGTCGGCAGAGCACTGTTGCACCGACGACGCGGTGACGCTCCTCGCCGCGTTTCTCGACGTCGAGCGACGGGCCATGGTCACGCAGGAGAAGGAGGGCTGGTCCGCGGACGACCGCGGCATGCACACCCTTGTTGCCGCACGGGCCCTGCTCGGAGGGTTCGCGAAGAACCGCGACGCGGGGCCGCTGCTCGATCACCTCGATGTTCTTCGCGCAGATGCACAGCTGATGTCGCATTTCCTTCACGGCCTCGCCGCGGCAGGCGCAGAGAACGAATGCTTGGCCGAAGCTGCCCGAGGCGTCTGGCCGTCGCTGCTGCGTCACGCCCTCGGCTACCTGAGTGACACCCCGAGCCCCTACCGCGACCACCACTGGGGGGACTGGGCCGCCGCCGCTCTGCTGCCGAGCCCGCTTTCGTGGACACAAGGCATGTACAACGAGGTCGCTGGCGAGCCCATCGACTGGGTGCGCGCTGAGGACTTCGTTGAGTCGATTGACGACTGGCTGCCAGCCGCTCACGGAGAGGCCATGCCCCTCGATGCGCTCATCCGCATCCTTCGGAAGCTGCCGAAGGAAACGCAAGCGACTCGTGGCGTGTCCTGGGTGTCCGACTTGTGCATCCAAGAGGGGCGTGTCACGGTCAAGTGGTCCCGGCTTTCGGACGACTGGCTCAAGGAGATCCGCAGAACGGCTGAGGAAATCGACGAGCTGGACAGCTGGCAGATGCTCGTCGATTCCTTCGTGGTCGCCGGAAATGAGCGCCTGGCGCCGTACAGCCGGTGACGCCGCAGGGGCCCTGTCCGGCAGTGACAGCGACAACACCGAACTCGATGACCTCTGGCACCGGCTCGCCGGTGACGTCCTCGGCGTCGGGCGCGGCACGGCCCGGATCTCGCCCAGCGCTCGTTTCCCCCTGGAGAAGGCCCCTGCCTTCCATGGCGAGGGGTCGGCCGGGAGGTCATCGAACTGCCGGGAACCGTGACTGTCCGCGATCCCGGGCCCGTCATGGCCCACGTGGCTTCGCACCGAGCCTGGGTGGATCAGTACCAAGTGCCCTTCGACGCGACCGCCGACCGTGCGCGCGTCCTCGTCGCCGGTCACATCGCCCGTCACGGCGCGTACGAGATCACTTGCCTCGGTGGCGTCCTCGTCCGCAGCAGGTGAGGGGCTCTGGCATCTTCCCCGTCTTCTCCCGTGGGCCCCGGGGACTGCGGAGGCCCGCGCCGGGGTGTCCGGGCGGACTGCTCCATTCGATCTCTGGCCTGCGACGGGCCAGGAGGGCGGGAGTAGCCTGGGTCCGGCCTTCCTGGTCTCCGTAACGGGGCGGGTCGGTGACCTTCGGTGATGATGGCCGAAGGTAGCCGAACGGCCCTTTTGCTGTTAACTGGCGATGGGTGCGACGGTCTTGATCGGGTGTCTTGCGGACTGTGTGCGACTGGCAGCGCCCCGGCCCCGCCCGGCGGTTGCCCATCAGGGCGACCTTACTCTTGCTGGGGCTTGGGTTCGCTCGCCCATTCGCTCAGACCGGTCAGCATGGACAGAGCTGATGTGAAGAAAGTCTTGACGGCTGCCAGTCCCCGCAAGTCGCCGAAGACCCTGGTGAGTGTCTTCTCGTAATCGCTGCTCTTACGGTGAGCCGTCGCCTTCGAACGGATCTCCTGGAGGTTTCGCAAGAACTGGGTGTCCCGTTCGGCATGCGGGTAACCCTCCTGCTCCATCCAGCGCTTGAACTTCGAGATGCCCTTCTCGTTATCAATGCGGTCCGGCAGACGCTTCTGGATCTCCCGTTCATTGAGGGCGTCAACGAAAAGCTGGGTCATAATTCGAATGCTGGACTCGAATTCTGCCTGTGAATCATTCAAGGGTAGGCGTAGGCGCTGTAGAAGTCCTGCATCGGCTTCCTCGGGCTTCCGGAAGAGCTCCCACCCGTAGACCTCCTCCCATGTGCGTCTGAAGGTCAGGTAGTTGGAGCGAACGAGTAGGTCCTCGGCGGTCGGCTCGGCAGGCTGCCCCAGGAATGCTCGGCGAATCAGAGTCTCGCTAGGTGGGCCGTCTTCTGCGACATTGAAGCTGCGCCAGTAGTCCCGCTCCTGCCTGGGTAGATCGCGACCAAGGTCTCCAAGAAAGACGACGACGTAATCCTGGGCACTGTTATCGAGTCGCAGGCCCCATAGTGATGCGCAACTGAGATATCCGTCCGATACGGTGTAGAGTTCAGGCTTATCGTAGTACTTCTGCAGCACTTCCCGGCGGAAATATACGGGCGTGAGGTAGTGTGGAGCATCGGGGTTCGCTCCGAAATAATTACTGAGAGAATCGGGATTGCAGCTGTATCGAATCTCATCGCCATCGGAGTCCGTCGCAATAATGAACTCCGGAAAGTGGGAGTCTTCTTCCTCGAACGGCCAGATCCCACTCTTCTCGACCGATGGCGGCGGAACTACTCGGGTGCCGAGGAGGCGGGTAAATTTTCCGGGTCCGACTCGGTCTCCGGGGTAAAGGGAGATTCGTGCGGTATCCGTGATCAGGTCAAAGGCTTCGGGAAGCGCGTCATCTTTCTCGCCGATGCAGACGGAATCCACATAGAGGATCAGGTCGTACCCTTGGGCAGCCTGGAATTGGCGCAGCAGTTTTGTGCGGACTTCGATCTTGCTGGCGGTCAGCTTGACGGCGGCCAATGAAGTGCCGTCATCCAGAGGCTGCATGAATTGTGCGCTGAGCTCATCCCAGTAGAGATTGTGGTATAGCCGAAAGTGTTCGGCTAGCTCTCGGGTCGACGGTACTGCTCCGTGATATTCCCGGCACAGGACCAGCGGCTCGATGCCGTCTTCGGTGCTGCTGCGGAAGTACCTGGTTACGATCTCGCCGTTCTCTCGGTGCTGCGAGAAGCCGGGGCGAAAATCGCTCATACTCACATCCCACGATGGAGATTTGAGGATTCTCGTGCGCATCGCAGCCGGAGCGAAAGCGCAATAGATTCCGCCATTTCCGTTCTGCTCGTGCCAATCTTCGTACACAGTTGTCCACGAGCCCTGCTCCATCGAGGTGAAGCGCCTAAGCATCTCTTCTTGCCGCAGGTCCATTTGCGCATATTAGGTGCGACCGCCGGTTGCGGCAATAGGTTTACCTGGTGTTCGTTCTTGCGCTCTAGGGTCAAGAGTCTGGTGTCGAGATCCGTCGGACCTGAATGGCGAGTGCGCCGAGGGCTTCCTTCTCGGGGCCGTAGATCGTGCGGATGTTGACGAGCTGTTGGTCGCGGGTGGCGGTCGGGTTGACGTTGGACGGGCCTTCGCCGTCTAGGAGGGCTTCGAAGCCGGGGTACTCCGTGACGCGGAGGACCTCGACGTCGCAGTTCTCGTCGGTGTCCTTGATGCGGAAGCGGATGGTGTCGCCGGCGGCGAGGTCGGCGAGGTGCGGGTACTTGACCCGCACCTCGATGGTCTTGGTGCCCGCGGCGACGAGCTCGAAGTACTGGCGGTAGAGGTTGAGCTCGCGGACGCGGGCGGTGCGGTCGGTCATCGGGAGGGAACGCTCCTGGGGGATGGTGCGGTGACCAGGCGGCCGATCTCGGCGGCCGAGTACGAGCGGAAGAAGTGGCGAGGGTCGGAGAGCAGGGTCTCGGCCATGGCAAGCAGCTGGTCGGCGTACTCGGTGACGGTGCCGGGCCACTGCCGGGTGTCGAGCATCCAAGGGGCGGCTCCCTCGGGCAAGGGGGCACGGCCTTCTCGTATGAGGGATTTCGACAACTTGGCGCCAGTG
The DNA here is from genome assembly GCF_042746075.1 of Streptomyces sp. NPDC058758. Taxonomy (NCBI): domain Bacteria; kingdom Bacillati; phylum Actinomycetota; class Actinomycetes; order Kitasatosporales; family Streptomycetaceae; genus Streptomyces; species Streptomyces sp. NPDC058758. Next base: position 74,066 of record NZ_JBHYPS010000005.1, read on the forward strand.
TCGGTGACGACCTGGGGGCAGAACAGGCGGGCCGGGAGTTGGGCGCGGGTGAGGCCCACGGCTTGGAGGGCCTCGTCGACGAGGTGGGAGCCGAAGACCCAGTCGCCGCCCTTGACCATGACGTGCAGGGTGCCCTGGGGGCTGGTCAGGGCGAGCTCCTTCACCAGGTTGCGGTAGAGGGTGGCCAGGTCCAGGTATGCGCCGGCGGTGGGCGTGATCGCGGCCTCGTACGGGCCGTGGTGGAGGCAGACGGCGGAGACCACGGCCGACTTGGGCCCGGTGAGGCGGACCCGGGTGCGTTCGGCGTGCTTCTCAGCCCAGCCACAGCCGGGGTGAGGGCAGGGGACGCGGAGGTGAGGAGTGCCGGTGGAGGGGGCGAGCCACCAGCGGGCGGCGTCAACGCGGGGGAGCAGGCGGAGCCAGGTGCGGCGGTAGTGCTCGCCGGCCTGCTGCTGGGTGTACGTCTCGATGCGGTGTGGGATGCCCAGGCGCCTGGACAGGGCCGTGAAAAGGGGCTGGTAGAGGGCGGTGACGAGGTCGTGCAGGGCCTGCTCGCCGAGGGCCTGGGCGTAGGAGCGCTGGTAGCGGTTGCCGCTGGCTGGGTCGGTGGCCAGCTCGTACGGGGCGTTGTCGAGGGCGCTGAAGAGCACCTCGGTGGGGAGACCAAAGCGGTCGCGCAGGCGGGCGGCCATGGCGAAGGCCAGGGACTGCACGAGCGAGGTGCCGATGTGCGGGGCGCCGTTGATCTGGGTGCCGACGACCAGCACGATCCGCTCGGGCGGGGTAGCCAGGATGCGCGGGGTCAGGACGTCCTCGGCGTGGTGGAGGGCGTTGGCGAGAACGGTGTTCGGCGAGACGGGGTGCGTGGTCACGAGGTGTCTCCCTGGGGGCCGGTGGTGTGGGGCGGCAGGGGAGCGGCCCCGTTCTTGGCACGGTCGAATGCGGCCCAGACGCACTTTCCGGGGCCCGTCCGCTCCTTCACGCCCCAGCTGTCGGCGGTCGCGGCGACGATCAGCAGACCGCGGCCATCGACGGCGGACTCCTCGGGAACGCGCTTCGTCGGCCTCTTCTCGCCGCTGTCGTGGACCTCGATCCGCAGCTCCGCGTCAAGGGACTCGACGCGTACGAGGACGAGGCGGCCCACGGGCGCCCCGTGCAGTACCGCGTTGGTGACGAGCTCCGAGGTGCACAGCCGCATGTCGTCGAGGCGGCTCGTCTCACCCCATTCGGTCAGCGTGGCGGCGACGAAGTCGCGAGCAGTACGCGGCGTGGTCCGACGGCGGGGGAAGAGCATGGTGCGGTGCCGGCCCGTGCCCGGAAGGAGGTCCGGGGCGGCGTCGGTCGCCTGGTTGGTGAGTCTGCTTGCCATGGTCAACAGCAAAGCGACTTAACTCATTTGGGTCGGGAGCCAGCGTGGGGGCCAAGACGGGGGCCACTATGGGGGCCAGAGGTCACGTGTTCCTGGGGGACGGCATGGGCGACACCGGGATCGGCGCCTTGCTCGTCCGGCTGCGTACCACGCGCGGCTGGAGCCAGCAGAGGGTTGCCGACGAGTACAACGCCCTGGAGGGGCGTTCTGCGAAGACCGGCAAGGAGATCGGGCGGTACGAGCGCGAAGCGCGAGTTCCTGTTCCCTACGCCCGGAAGTACCTGGCGCAGGTCTTCGGTGTCGATGTCGCCGTACTCGACCAAGCCGTTGCCATCAGCAAGGGGCAGCAGGACGGTGCTGACGCCGCCGAGGTCGAGACCGCACCGTCGGTGCTGCCGCCCGAAGACACTCACGTCCGTGGAGACCCGCTCTCGGAGGACGCGGTGCGTTCGGCGGACTTCGCCCGCTTCATCGCGCAGCGGAACGCCGACGAGTTCGTCGTGGAGCAGCTGGAGGCAGACGTCGGTCGGCTCGCCCGTACGTACGTCAGCCACCCGTTGATGGAGCAGTACGTCGAGATCAGGCGGTTACGGGACGGGGCCTTCGAGTTACTGCGCGGGCGCCAGCACCCCCGGCAGACCACCGACCTCTACCTCTCCGCTGCTCGCCTCTGCGGCCTGTCCGCGCATGTCTGCCTCGACCTCGGCGCCTACGACTCCGCCGCCACCCACGCCCGTACCGCACGCGCCTGTGCCGAGGTGGCCGGGCACGAGGGGATGCTGGCCTGGGTACGGGCCGTGGAGTCGTTGATCGCGTACTGGACCGGGCGGTACGAGCAGGCGGCCCGGCTGGCGCAGGCCGGTCGGCGACACAGGGTCAACGGCAGCATCGGCGCACGGCTGGCGAGTCTGGAGGCGCGGGCGTTGGCGATAGTCGGCGACTCGGCAGGCGCGCTCGCCGCCCTGTCGGATGCCGAAAGATCGCGCGAGGCGATTTCGGGTCGGGACGAGGTACTGGGAGTCTTCGACTTCCCCGCGGCCAAGCAGTTCGCGTACGCCGGAACGACCCTCTTGGCCGTAGGTGGGCAGGAGCACGTCCACCGGGCCATCGTCAGTGCGGAGACGGCGATCCGCCTCTATCGCAGCGTGGACGGCGATGATCAGTCGGTCGGTGACCTGTTCGCCGCGCACCTCGACCTTGCCAGCGGGCACCTGCTTCTGGGCGACCTGGACGGCACGGAGGAGATGCTCGGCTTCGTTCTCCGGTCCTCGCCGGAGCGCATGTCGGCCAGTATCGTGCGTCGGCTTACCGTTCTCGGGCGGGAGCTGGAAGGGCCGCAGTACGGTGGAACCGCGCAGGCAGTGCACCTGCGCGACCGACTCCAGCACACGGCCGTCCGTGCGTCCCTGCCCGCCGCCCACCCTCCGGAGTTGCCGACGTGACCGACCTGTCTGCCGCCCACGACGCCGCCGTCACCGACCGGGCCCGCCTGGCGGGCAGCGCGTACAACGGAGACCGGGACCTGGCCGCCCGGCAGTCGCTCTACCAGTGGCAGACACCGCGGTACGACCTCCCCGGCCTCGTGGCCGAGCAGCTAGGCGAAGTACGCGGGCGGGTCGTCGACATCGGCTGCGGCAACGGCAAGTTCATCCAGCGGCTCCGCCAAGACCGCCCGGACCTGTCCCTGCTCGGCTTCGACATAGCGCCCGGCATCCTCGCCGGCGTTCCCGGCCCGGTCGCCGTGGCGGACGCCACGCGGCTTCCGCTGGCGGCGGGCAGCGTCGACGCCGCTCTCGCGCTTCACATGCTCTACCACGTGCCTGACATTCCCCAGGCGGTCAGGGAGCTGGCCAGGGTCGTGGCCCGTGACGGGCTGGTGGTCGCCTCCACCAACAGCGACCGCGACAAGGCCGAACTCGACGACCTCTGGCAGCGGGCCGCCGGCGACGTCCTCGGCGTCGAGCGCGGCCCGGCCCGAATCTCGCTCAGCGCCCGCTTCTCCCTGGAGAAAGCCCCGGCCTTCCTCGGCGAGGAGTTCAGGCAGGTCGAGGTCGTCGAACTGCCAGGGACCATCACCGTCCGCGACCCTGAGCCCGTCATCGCCCACATGGCTTCGTACCGAGCCTGGGCAGACCAGCAGGACGTGCCCTTCGACGCGACCATTGATCGGGCCCGTGCCCTCGTCGCCGACGACATCGCCCGCAATGGCGCGTACGAGATCACCTGCCTCGGCGGCATCCTTGTCTGCCGCCGCTGACGGGGAGAGTCGCTACAGCTCGTCGGTCACACTGCCGTCGGGGTGGTGGCGGTAGAAGTACACGCGGCGCTCGTCCGAGGGCTTCTGCTGTTCGGCTTCGTACCAGGGAACCAGGCGGGCCCACGCTTCCCTTTGCTGACGGACGTTCGCTTCCAACCAGTCCGTGAAGCGGATGTAGACCCGAGACGGTTCGGCGTCACCCTCGGAGTAGGTCCACACCTCTGGATCGGGCCCTTCGCCGCGCAGGAACTCGAATTGGTAGCCCTGGTGCATGAAGATCACGCGATCGGAGCTGCGCAGGTGAAAGGGCTCTTGGTTCTCTCTCAGCAGTTCGTCCGCTGCTTCCCGAAGGCCGATGACGTGGGGGTAGAAGACGTCACTGCCTTGAAAGAAGTGGCCGGCACCGCCACCGACGAGGCGGAGGAAGCAGGCATAGGCCGCAGCCAGCGGAGCGGTCTGGTCCCGTTCGATCTCGTCGAGCTGGTCGGCTGACAGCCCGCGCAGTCCGTCTGCGGTGGCGGTCGTGCCATCGGCGAGCGATGTCACCAGAGCGCGAACCAGTGCCTCGGAGGAGGTGTCTGCTGCCCCGTGCGGGGGACTAGCAGACGCGGCTATCGCATTCTCGGACTCCCGCTGGCTCCCGCCCTGCTTGGCCTTTTTCCAAAACCGCACGCGATCCCACCCCAGTACTCTGGCCGATCCTGCCCCGGCCCGTCGGCCTGAGGCTAACCGACACCTGTCGCCTCGGTTCGAGTCCTTGCTAGGGCGTGGGTCGGGCCGTGACCAGGAGCGGCGAGGGCATCAGGGCGTTGCTTGAGAGTGAGCCGTCTGTGGTCTGTGGCACGTATCAGCGGCGCTGATGTCGAAGTCGGCTGGAACACTGCGATCGTGATCAACGAGATGACCCCAGACCTTCCTGGTACTCCCGCCGGCTCCTGGCCACCCAGAGCACAGGCCGAGCTCGATAGCGCTGCCTGGGAAGAGCTGCCGCACGTCTGTACGGGCTGGCACGGTGTGCCTGACACACCGGACGTCCTCGGCGCTGTGCTCGCCGCCGACCCGGCCCGCCGGGTGCGGGCGGTGGGGGATCTGTATCGGCTGCTCCTCAACCAGGAGCAGGTGTTTCCGGCGACTGCTCCGGCAGCCTTGATCCTCGCCTGTCTTCTCGACGATCCGCGCACCCTCGCCGAAGACCAGTGGGAGCGCAGGGCCGGTCGGCGGTCGCTTCGCGCCGAACTGCTGAACTGGCTGGCTTCGTTCGCCGACATCGTCCGCCTGGACGTCGAGGACGGCGTCGGCGTAGCGCAGGATCTGGCTGCCGCTCGTTCGGTAAGGCCAATACTCCACGACCGCATCGTGGATTTCTGCGACGACGACGATCCACTGGTGAGGGAGGCCGCGCTCGCGGCCACCGCCCTGCTCCTAGCCGACCCCGCCCTCACCTCGTCCGTACCCCGGTACGCGCCCGCCGTTCGCGAGGTCCTGTCCGTGAGCGCGGACTCGTACTACCGGTGGATCGCCCGGGAACGGCTGGCTGCCTGGGGTGAGGATGTCACTGGTCTCGTCACTGCGGAGAAGGAGCGCCGCGCGGCTCTGGACCGGGCAGGCGGGCTGGCGGAGGACCCGTTCGGCGGCCGGGAGCAGGAGCAGGCGATCCGCTGGCTGGAAGAGCAACCTGAGGACACCGCGGCTCCGGAACGACTCGGCCGCCGGCGTGAGGACCGGGCCGCGCCTATACCGGCCGCCCTGCACGAGCCAGCACCCGAGCCGCCCGTGGCCGCTGCTGGAAGCGAGGCGGGGTATCGCGGCCCGTGGCGGATCGCCCGGGAGGAGGAGCGCGCCGAGTGGACGTTCACGCCGTACGTAGGAGTCGGCCCCCTCCACTTCGGGATGACCTTGGAGGAGATCACCCGCGTCCTCGGCGAAGGACCGGCCGTCTCGTCCTACTCCCATCACGGCGAAGACCAGCAGCTCAACTACGCCGACTTCACTGAGATCGGGATCAGGGTCCTCTTTCACGACGGCCGCCTGGGGTGCGTCGCCGCAGACGCCCTCACCGGCCCCCAGGTGAGACTGGACGCAGCCCCGCTGACCGGCTGCGCGCCTTCCCACGTGGAGGACTGGCTCGTCCACCGCACAACACGGCCCGGCAGCCTGGCGTACAGCGTCGCTGGCGATCCGGTCTTCGCCGACCTCGGCCTGGCGATCCGCTCCCAGCGGGCCGGCGACGTCGTCCTGACCCGCCCCCTCTTCCTGCTCCACGACTGGCTCGACCTGTGGCACGCACTGCCCAGCGAGGAGTGGAACTGCTCGTGATGCGTTGTTCGCCGGTCGGCCTCACCTGAGTGCGAGGCCGACCGGAGCTACATCTCGTCCACTCGAGCGATATCGGGGACGTAGACCACCGGCCGAGTGGGGAATCAACGTGAGCAGCTCTGCGCTGGCCGGGGTCAACGGTGTCGACTGCGCTCTTCGGGCCTCATGGCCACTGGTGTGGCCGGAGGGTGTGGCGTGGTGGACATGGCCGATGTGCCGCTGGTGGTGCTTCGGCTGCGAGCGGCTTGCGTGCGCCGGTTCGGTTGAGCGGTGATGCGCCAGTTGAGGACCTCGGCGGGGTGCTCGGTGCTGTCGAGTTCACGCTGGGTGCCCACTTCGGCCAGGAGGCGTCGGGGGTTGTGGCCGGCGGTCTCGGCGTGGGCGAGGGTGGTGGTCAGGGCAGTCCAAGTGGGGTCGGTGAGGATGCGGTCGGCGTGGTTGGGGAGGGCCGCGCGAACGTCCTGTTCGAAGCGGCGGGCGGTCGCGGCTCGTGGTGCGCGGCGGGTCAGGTCCGCCAGGACGGGTGCGGCGGCCTGCTGGTAGCCCGCCTGGAGGTGGCGGAAGGCTTCCTCCGCCGCGGCGGCCTGCTGTTCGTGGCCGCGCTGTTCGTGCCACTTGGCGGCGGCGCGGGCCAGGTGCACGGTGGCGAAGAGCAGGGCGATGGCGAGTCCGCCCGGCTCGCTGGAGGTGTAGGCGAGTTCCTTGGCGGCCTTGCGCAGGGCGGTGGCGGCCTGGTGGTCGGCGCGGGTGGCAGAGCGGCGGGCGCGGTTGAACGCCATCGCCGCCGCCCGCAGTTCCGCCCGCTGTGGGCCGGTCGTGGCGCTGGCGATGTTGTACAGGGCATCGCCGAAGGCGGCCAGGTGGCCCTGGGCGGCGGCATCGTCATCGGAGTCGAGGGCGGTGCGTGCCGCGTGTATGGCGGTGGCGGTGTGGCGCCATGGGTCGGCGGGGTCCGCCATGTGCCGCGGGTGGCCGGCCACCTTCTGGTCGGGGAGGCGTTCGCGTAGGCGGTTGATGGAGAGGTCGGGGGCGAGTTTCGAGCCGCCGTACCAGACGGGTTCGCCGGCCGCGTTGGTGTCGCCGGGGGCGGCGAGGCTGTAGCCGATGATGTCGCCGGTCTCGGGGCCGAGGCGTGTCTTGACCTTGATGCCGAGGGACTGCAGCACGGTGAAGTAGTCGGCCTCGTTGTGTACGGCGGCGGCGACCGCGTACGCCTGCTCGCGCAGCCACTGCCGTGCCGTGGTCGTCTGGCCCTGACGTTCGGCCTTGGCGCGTTCGGCGCCGGTGGGGGTGCGGTGAGGTCGCCGGACTTCAGGCGGCGCAGGCCGAACTCGGCTTCGATCTTGCGGCACTCGGCTTGGGCGCGCCGTCCGTCGTGGTGGGTGCGTGGGCGGCGTCCGTTGGCGCGGACGGTGGTGGCCATGATGTGAATGTGGTCGTCGGCGTGGCGCACCGCGATCCACCGGCATGCCTTCTCGTCGCCTTCGGGGGCGATGCCGGTGGCGTGAACGATGCGGCGGGCGACCTCGGCCCACTCGGTGTCGGTGAGGTAGCGGTCACCGGGCGCGGTGCGGACCGGGCAGTGCCAGACGTGCTGGGGTGGCTTCTTGCCGCCCAGCTCGCGGGTGCGCAGGTCGACGTGGTGGTCGAGGCGCTTGGCCAGTAGGGAGTAGGTGGCTGCCGGGTCGCGGCCCGGGTCGGGGGCGCCGGCCATGTCCCAGGCGGCGACGATGTGAGGGTCGGTGTGTTCGTCGCGGCGGCCGGGGCCGAAGAGGTAGACGATCAGTCCGCGGGTGTCGGAGCCGGTGGAGACGTCAGGAACCATGCGCGGTGCCTTCCGTCAGGAGCTGGTCGATCAGTCGGTAGCTGTTCTCGGCGGCTTGCTCGACGCGGTCCAGCACCGCCTCGGCGCGCTCGGGCACGGTGCCTCGGTGGATGGCTGCGGTGATCTGGTTGAGGTTGCCGCCGATGCGGTTCAGCGCGACCCTGTGTGCCTCGACGGCCTCGATCAGCGGGCGAACCGGGTCGTCCTCCGGGCTGCCGACCAGTCCTGCCTTGCCGAGGGCAACGGCGAGGGCGGCGTCGCCGACGAATCCGGCGAACTTCTGACCGCGCTGGTGAGCGGCGGCGCTGATCACACCGACCGCAGTGCGCGTGAAGCGGATGGTCTTCTCCTGGTCGCGCTTCTCCACGGTGCGCTTGCGGTTCATCGGCGCGGGCAGGACGGGGGCGTCGAGATCCCGCCAGGAGGGCTGCTCGACGGACGGTTGGACATCGGCCGGCGGCTGAGTGCTCGGGGCGGCGGAGCCGGGCGCGGGCGGGCAGCTGGACTCGGCTATGCCCTCCTCCGGCTCGGGCGCCCCCTGGCGCTCGGCCTTCTCCTCCGCCACCCCTGGGGCGGGGGCAAGCGCGGACGAAGCCTCGTTAGAGGCTCGTTCGCTCCAGCTTGCTGCTGATCGACGGGTCAGGCCGAAGAACCCCTTGAGGCGGCGGGCGGGGGCGTTGTTGGTGCTCGTTTCGGGCATGGTGGTGCTCCGGTGGTCGTGTGGGGTGGGGCTTCGTCACGTCCGTTGCATCCGTCCCGTAGCTGGTCAGGACAGGTACGGAAACGGTCGCAGGTACGGAGTGATCCGTATCGGCGAGGAACTCCGTCCCCGCGCTGACCTGCGCGGGGACGGATGCGACGGATTGATACGGAGCTGGGGTCAGCGAGTGGGCCTGGGGCCAGCAGGGCCGCCGGGCGGGCCGATGGGCAACGTTCCGGACGGAAGGGCCGGCGGCTTGCTCTGGGCCCGACGTGCGGGCGCGGCCGCGCCGGCTGCGGGGGCCGGCTGGGTGGGGTCGGGGCAGTAGCGCGCCCAGGCGTCGATGAACTGGTTGCGGGCGTACGCCTTGGCCTGCCTGCCGTTCTCGAAGCGGTGGTTGGCCGGGCTGATGCCGAAGCCGCGCAGCAGGTTGGCCAGGTGGTAGGCGTTCAGGCCCTTGGTGCCGTACTCGGCCCACGGCGCCTCGGCGTCCTGGACGAGGGCGGCGAGCAGGTCCTGGCTGCGCAGCGCCTCCTTGGCGCCCTGGTGCTCGAAGACTCGGCGGATGTCCCGGAGCAACCGGGTCTTCAGCGTCGTCTGCTCGTCCTGGACCACCTCGTTCCTGGTCATCGCCAGGCAGGCGGCACGGGCCCGTGAGGGCCAGTGCCCGCCGGCCAGGTCGGCGACGATGACCAGCGGTTCCCACGTGTCGGCGGCACGGTCTTCGACCGGCATCTGCGGAACCAAGCCCTCTGCGGTGCTCCGCAGCGGGGCCAGCCAGGCGGTCAGACGGTCGCGCAGCGCGTTCAGTTCCGGGACGGAATACCGCGAGCGGAACGGGGCTATGTGCTCACCCGGCCTGCGCTTCTGCATGCGGAGCACGACCGCCCGGTCCATGATCGTGTCTGGCAGGTCGCCGATCCCGGCGAGCGCCGCCATGGCGAAGGTGGGAAACGCCGTCGCCTTGTGCTCCGGGCCGGAGATTCGCCAGGCGGGCCGGTTGCGCTGGTGCCCCGCGTTCAGCAGGCCGCGCAGGTCCTCCTTGTCGCCGGCTTTGGGGCCGAAGATGGTGTCGGCCTCGTCCACCAGCAGCGTCGGCGGGTCCTCGCCAATGACGCGGAAGACCACCGCAGGCGAGGTGTTCACCGTCATCATCGGCTTGTGCACGGTCTCGTGGAGCACGTCCAGCACACGGGACTTGCCGCAGCCCTTGGTCGGCCCCACCACCGCTAGGCGCGGCGCGTGCTGGAGGGCGGGCTGGATGTGGGAGGCCGCCACCCACAGGGTGACCGCGGTCAGGGCCTCCTCGCTCGGCAGTACGACGTACCGGCCGATCGCGGCGCGCAGCTCGTCCAGTACGGCGGTCCCGTTCTGGTCCCGGTCCGCATCGAGGCCGGCACCCTCGCGGTCCCCAGTCCCCAGTCCGGGTTCGGGGACCGTCCCCGGAGCGCTGTGGCGACCATGGTCAACCCGGACCGTCGGTCCGGGTTCGCTGGCCGACCGACCGGAACTCTCCGCCCGGTCCTCGGCTTCCGGACCGGGTCCACGGTCCGGGTTCCCGGGCTGGTCCGGTAGGCCGCTGACCTGTGTGTTCTCCGTCGGTCCGGGTTCCTGGTCCGGGTTGACCGGAACTCCGGTCCGGGTTTCGGCCGCGGGTCGGTCCGGTCCCGGACCGACCGGACCAGCGGCACGGTCCGGCCGGTCGCCGGTCCCCGGAGAGGCGGACCGGTCGTCCGCCCGGTCCGGACTGAGCCACGGGATGCCCTGGCCGGGGACCGCAGCGGCAGGCCAGACGACCTTGTGGGATGTGTTCGAGGTGGCGGGGGACGTAGAGTCCTCCATCGACGTTCCTCTCAGGTGAGGGACGGGACGGGCAAGGTCCCGCCTCTCACCGGTTCGTTCGTTCAGGGATGGGCGACGTGCAGGGGAATCTCCGGCCCTCGGCGTTGGCGCGCCGGGGGCCGTTGCTGTGTCCGGGGCTGCTGGCGGCTCACGAGGCCAGGCCCCACTCGTCTCGGCCGTCGATCAGCGTGCGCTCGTAGCGCAGGAGCTCCGCCTCGGGGTAGAGCACCCGCTTGCCGACCTTGATCCCGCGCGGCCCCTTCTTGATCTGGCGCCAGTAGCGGACGGTGCTCTCGGCTGTGCGGTAGCGCTCGGCGACCTCGGCGGTGGTCAGGTATCGCATGCATTCCCATTCGGCTAGGTGGCGATTCGATCTGCATAGAGTTGTACCCCGGGATCGGCGGTTAACCAAATCGGGAAGCTCATGTTTCAATTGGGATAGCGACGGTGACGATGGAGGTTCGATGGCAGGCGACAGGCCCGAGGGTGGCGAGGTGCCAGTGCTCTACAGCGAGGGGAACGTGGCCGCGCGCGTGGCGCTGGAGCGCGAGGTCAGAGGGTGGAGCACGACCGAGCTGGCGGAGCGGGTGACCAGAGCCGGCGTGAAGATGAACCAGACGGCGGTCTGGCGTATCGAGAACGGCACACCGCGTCGGCGCATTAATCTCGATGAGGCCCTCGCCTTCAGCCGCGTCTTTGAGCTCCCTCTCGAAGAGCTGATGTCACCGCCCCTGGAGGGGCTCGACATCGACAGTCGGCGGCTCGTCCAAGAAGCCGTCGAAGCGTTCTATGAGGCCCGCGACGCACGCGACCGCCTCCACCGCGCCGTGGTCGCCATCGCCGACCACATCAAGGCCCACCCCGACAGCTCGCGGGCCATCCACGAGCAGTGCCTCCGCCTCATGGGCGACGAGCGCGACGCTCGCACCCTCAGCGGCGACATCGAGGACGGCGGCCACTACTGACAACCGACACGAAGGAGAGGTCACTTGGCCAACATTCAGAAGCGCCCCAACGGCAAATGGCGGGCCCGCTACCGCGACCTTGATGGCAAGGAGCACGCCCGTCACTTCGAGCGGAAGCTCGACGCCCAGCGCTGGCTCGACGAGGTCACGGCGAGCATGGTCACCGGCCAGTACGTCGACCCGCGCGCCGGTCGCGTCACCTTCGAGAAGTACGCCGAGAAGTGGGAGGGCTCGCTCATCGCGAGCGAGGCGGGCGAGCGCATCACTGACAATGCGCTCCGGCTCCACCTCGTACCGGCGCTGGGTGCCCGGTCCATGGCGGCGATACGCCGCAACGACATACAGGTGCTCTTCAAGCACCTCTCCGACCAGCTCGGCCCCGGCAGCGTGCGGAACGTCTACGACGTCCTCGTACGCGTCATGACGGCGGCCGTGGATGACAAGGTCATCGCCTCCAGCCCGTGTCGCCGGATCACCCTCCCGGCCATGCCGGACGAGGAGGTCACCCCGCCCACGGTCGAGCAGGTCGAGGCGATGGCGCGGGTGATGCCGCCGTACATTCGCGCGGCGATCGTCACCCTCGCCGGATCAGGGCTGCGCATCGGTGAACTGCTCGGCCTGAAGGTGTCGGACGTCGACTTCAAGGCCGGCACCATCCGGGTCGAGCGGCAGCGGCTCCAGTCCGGGAAGATCGGCCCGCCGAAGACCGCCAAGTCCCGGCGCACGGTCCCGGTCGGCGAGGTCGTCACCGACGCGCTCCTCGCGCATCTCGCCGCTCGTCCGTCCAAGGAGTGGCTGTTCACCATGGAGGAGGGGGAGCCGCTCAACTACCGGCGGTGGAAGACCGAGTGGAACGGGGCTCGCAAGGCGCTCCAGGCAGCCGAGAACGAGGTCGCCGGGCGCGAGGGCCGCAAGTCCGTCGAGCTGCCCCACATGGTCACCCACGACCTGCGGCACTTCTACGCCTCCGCGCTCATCGCCGGCGGCGCGAGCGTCAAGCAGGTGCAGCTCGTCCTCGGGCACGCGTCCGCCGTCATCACGCTGCGGATCTACGCGCACCTGTGGCCCGGGGAAGAAGACCGCACCCGGGCCGTCATGGACGCCGTGCTCGGCGGCCTGCGGACCGGGTGCGGACAGGTAGGCGGCATGACCCGCGAAACCGCAGGTCAGAACGCCTAACCAGAGATCAAGCCTTCTTGGTCTCCCAGAAGATGCGGTCGATCTCGGCGATGAGCTCGAGGGCCTTCTCGCCGGTCTTCGGGTCGGTGGACGCCTTGGCGGCCGAGAGGGCCTTCAGGGTGTCGTTGACCAGCTGGTTGAGCTCGGGGTACTTCTCGAAGTGCGGGGCCTTGAAGTAGTCGCTCCAGAGCACCGAGACGTGGTGCTTGGCGAGCTCCGCGCGCTGCTCCTTGATGACCGTGGCGCGGGCCCGGAAGTGCGGGTCCTCGTTCGCCTGGTACTTCTCCTGGACAGCCTTGACGGACTCGGCCTCGATACGGGCCTGGGCCGGGTCGTACACGCCGCAGGGGAGGTCGCAGTGGGCGCTGACCTTGACCTTGGGGGCAAACAGGCGGGAGAGCATTGAGCCGTCCTTCCTCGTGATCGTCTTCTCAAGTGGGAGATTACTCGGTGAGAAGGGGGTTTTCGCGAGCGCCCCTGGGGCTTAGGGCAAAAGTCCGGGGTGAGGATGGGACTCGTGTACGAGTCGACGAGGGGAGCAGGAGTGGAACGGGAGGCCACCGCGGCGGCCGAGGCGCCGTTCGGGATCGCCGAGGTCACGGGGGTGTCGATGGTGCCGACGCTGCTGCACCGCGACCGGCTGTTCGTGCGGTACGGCGGACGGGTGCGGGTCGGCGACGTCGTCGTGCTGCGCCATCCGCTCCAGCAGGATCTGCTCGTCGTGAAGCGGCTGGTCGAGCGACGGGACGCCGGCTGGTGGGTGCTGGGGGACAACCCGGCCGCCGAGGGGGACAGCCGGGTCTTCGGGGCCGTGCCGCCCGGGCTGGTGCTCGGGCGGGTGCTGGCGCGCCACCGGCCGTGGACGCCGGGGCGTCAGCGCTCGGCCGGGGCGGTGCTCTCCTGGCTGTTCTCGGCGGTGCGGCCGGTGAGGTCGTCGCGGTCGGCCCGTTCGGCCTCCAGGCGCTTGCGGGCCCGGTAGGCGGCGACGTTGGCCCGGGTGGCGCAGCGGTCGGAGCAGTAGCGCCGGGAGCGGTTGGTGGAGGTGTCGAGGTAGGCGTTGCGGCAGGGCGGGGCCTGGCAGAGGCCGAGCCGGTCGGCGCCGAACTCGGTCAGGTGGAAGGCGAGCCCCATGGCGGAGATCGCCGCGTAGCCGGCGGTCGCGTTGGACGAGTGGTCGGCGAGGTGCATGTGCCAGCGGGGCCGGCCCTCGTCGTCGAGGTGGTCGTGGCCGGAGATCTGCGGGCTGACCGGGAACTCCAGGAGCAGGGAGTTCAGGAGGTCCACGGCGCCGGTGTGGTCGCCCTCGTCCGCCGCCGTGAAGACGGCCCGCAGCCGGCCCCGGATCGTGCGGAAGCGGGGCAGGTCGGCCTCGGTGACCCGGCGGGCCATCTGCCCGGCGGGGCCGAAGAGTTCCTTGACCGCTTCGACGGTGGTGAGGCTGTCCCTGCCGCGGGCCGGCTCCTCGGTGTTGACGAGGCGCACGGCGTAATCCGAGTAATAGGCCAGTTCCACTTGTAGTCCTTACGGTGGCGGGCTAGGGTCGGCGTCGAGGGGGTAACTGGTGTTTCCCCTCTGAGGGTATTACGTTCTCGGGTTTTCTGTGGCGACGACGACGGAGGGTACGGGCATGAGCGACACCGACTGGGCGGGCTGGCAGCAGAGCTGGGACCGTCAGCAGGAGTGGTACATGCCGGACCGCGAGGAGCGGTTCCGCGTCATGCTCGACATGGTCGAGGCGCTGGTGGGGCCGAAGCCCCGGGTCCTCGACCTCGCCTGCGGTACGGGAAGTATCACGGACAGGCTCCTCAAGAGGTTCCCGGACGCGGTCTCCACCGGCGTCGACCTCGACCCCGCGCTGCTCGCCATCGCCCGCGGCACCTTCGAGGGCGACGACCGGGTCGCCTTCGTCACGGCGGACCTCAAGGACCCCGGGTGGACCGCGAGCCTGCCGTACGGCACGTACGACGCCGTCCTGACCGCCACGGCCCTCCACTGGCTCCACAGCGGGCCCCTGACCACCCTCTACGGGCAGGTCGCCGGGCTCGTCCGGGAGGGCGGGGTCTTCATGAACGCCGACCACATGATCGACACGGCCACCCCGCGGATCAACGCCGCCGAGCGCGCCCAGCGGCACGCCCGGATGGACCGCGAGAAGGCCGCAGGGGTCGCCGACTGGTCCGAATGGTGGGCGCTCGCCGCCCAGGACCCCGCCCTCGCCGAACCCACCGCCCGCCGCTTCGAGATATACGGCGACCACGCCGACGGCGACATGCCCTCGGCCGGCTGGCACGCCGACACCCTCCGCGCCGCCGGCTTCGGCGAGGCCCGGCCGGTGTGGTGCTCGCCCTCGGACACCCTGCTGCTGGCCGTGAAGTAGGCCGGGGTAAGGAAAGGGGCGGTACGGGCTCGCGCCCGTACCGCCCCTTTCCGTACGCCTTACAGCACCTTCGAGAGGAAGGCCTTCGTCCGGTCGTGCTGCGGGTTCGTCAGGACGTCCCTCGGGTGGCCGGACTCGACCACCACGCCGCCGTCCATGAAGACCAGCGAGTCGCCGACCTCCCGGGCGAAGCCCATCTCGTGCGTGACGACGATCATCGTCATGCCCGACTCGGCCAGGTCCCGCATGACGTCGAGGACGTCGCCGACGAGCTCCGGGTCGAGCGCCGAGGTCGGCTCGTCGAAGAGCATCAGCTTCGGCTCCATCGCCAGCGCGCGGGCGATGGCCACGCGCTGCTGCTGGCCGCCGGAGAGCTGCGAGGGGTAGTTCCCCATCCGGTCCCGCAGGCCGACCCGGTCGAGCAGGCGTTCGGCACGCTCGCGGGCGACGGCCTTGGACTCACCCTTCACCTGGATGGGCGCCTCCATCACGTTGGCCAGGGCCGTCATGTGGGGGAACAGGTTGAAGCGCTGGAAGACCATGCCGATGTCCCGGCGCTGGGCCGCGACCTCGCTGTCCTTCAGCTCGTAGAGCTTGTCGCCCTTCTGGCGGTAGCCCACCAGCTGCCCGTCGACCGAGAGCCGGCCGCCGTCGATCCGCTCCAGGTGGTTGATGCAGCGCAGGAAGGTCGACTTGCCGGAGCCGGACGGGCCGACCAGGCAGAACACCTCTCCGCTGCGGACCTCCAGGTCGATGCCGCGGAGGATGTGGGCGGCGCCGTAGGACTTGTGGACGCCCTCCGCCTTGACCATGAGCTCGCCGGTCATGCCGATGCCTCCGGGGAACGCTTGAACGTGGTGAGGTTCGTCTTGACCCGCTGCCAGGGGGTGGGCGGCAGGTTGCGCGTCGATCCGCGGGCGAAACGGCGCTCCAGGTAGTACTGGCCGACGCTGAAGACGCTGGTCAGCGCCAGGTACCAGATGGAGGCGACGAACAGCATCTCCATCACGGCACCGGCCGTGCTGCCGATGTTCGAGGAGGCGCGGAGCAGCTCGGTGTACTGCACGGCCGAGACCAGCGACGAGGTCTTCAGCATGTTGATGAACTCGTTGCCCGTCGGCGGCACGATCACGCGCATCGCCTGCGGGAGCACGATCCGGCGCATGGTCTTCGTCTGGGACATGCCGAGCGCGTGCGCCGCCTCGGTCTGGCCCTCGTCGACGGACTGGATGCCGGCGCGGACGATCTCCGCCATGTAGGCGCCCTCGTTCAGGCCCAGGCCCAGGAGGGCCACCATGAACGGGGTGAGGACCTGCGAGGTCTCGTCCTTGTAGATCGGTCCGAGGTTGATGTACTCGAAGATCAGGGCCAGGTTGAACCAGACGAGCAGCTGGACGTAGACCGGCGTGCCGCGGAAGAACCAGATGTAGAGCCAGGAGACGGCTCCGGTGACCGGGTTCTTCGACAGCCGCATCACGGCGAAGACGATGCCGAGGACGAGACCGAGCGCCATCGCGGAGACGCTGATGAGGACGGTCTTCCAGAGGCCCGAGAGGACGGACGGGTCGAACAGCTTGTCTCCGACCGTCGCCCAGATGATGTTGCCCTGGGAGAAGGCGTAGACGAGCCAGCCGAGGAGGGCCACGACCACGACGCCGCTGACCCAGCGGCCGTAGTGCCGGACCGGGACGGCCTTGATCGCCTCGTACGGCGTGCCCGAGGGGCCGGACCCGGCCGGCGTGGCGGCCGGGTCCTTGCTGATCTTGTCAGTCATGACGACTGCCCTTCAGTGGTGCGAGGGGGAGAGAGCAGGTCACTTTCCGGCGTTGATGGTGGCCGACTTGACCGCGCTGTCCTCGACGTCCCACTTCTTCAGGGCCTCGGCGTAGCTGCCGTCCTTGATGCTGGCGTCGAGCGCCTCCTTGATGGCGTCGCGCAGCTGGGTCTTGTCCTTGGAGACGGCGATGCCCATGAGGCCGACGTCGGTCTGGTTGCCGACGACCTCGAAGTCGTTGCCACCGCCCGAGGTCTTCGCGATGTACGCGGCGACCGGGTAGTCGTTCAGGTCGGCGACCGCGCCGCCGGCCTTCACGCGGGTCTGGGCCTCGGCGTCGGTGTCGAAGGCCTGGATCGTGAGCTTGTTCGCGCCGCACTTCTCGGCCTGGGCCTTGAAGGTGTCCTCGTAGATCGTGCCGCGCTGGACGGCGACGGTCTTGCCGCAGAGGTCGTCGAGCGAGTTCACGCCCTGCGGGTTGCCCTTCTTGACCAGCAGGGAGACGCCGGAGGAGAAGTAGTCGACGAAGTCGACGCCCTTGCCGATCTTCTTCCCGTTGTCGTCCAGGCCCTCCTGGCGCTTCTTGTTGTCCGTCATGGAGGACATGACGATGTCCTGGCGGCCGGTCTCCAGGGAGGTGATCAGGCCGTCGAAGGTGCCCGAGGTGAACTCGAACTTCACGCCGAGCTGCTTGCCGAGCGCGGCGGCGACGTCGGGGTCGACGCCGACGATCTTGCCGTCCTGGGTGAACTCCATCGGCGCGTACGAGGCGTCCGTGCCGACCTTGATGACGCCGGCCTTCTGGATGTCGGCGGGCAGCTTGGAGAAGAGCGGGGCGGAGTTGGCGGCGGTGCCGCCCTCCTTGGTGGAGCCGCTGTCGGTCTGGTCACCGCAAGCGGTCAGCAGCATCGAGCCGGCGACCGCGATGGCGGCGACCGCGGCAAGACGGGAGGTGCGGGTCTTGGCGGCGGTCGTACAGCGCGTGGAGCGTGCGGTCATGGTCGGGATCCTCCGGCGTGTGAGGGAGTTGCCATAGGCGTTGCCAAAAGGTCGCGTACGCATCTTCGAGTGTCGCGACCTCGTGTGATTACGGCATCTTGCCATTCGGACCGCCTCAAACCGACGGCCATGGATGTCAAAATCGGGTAACGGGTCGTGCCCGAACCCCGACAGGCCGGTACATCAAGGCCGGATCATCTTTCGTTCTCTTACCCGCTCACCGAAGAATCTGCGGTAGATCTCGCCATTCGGACGGCACGAAGAGAGCCAAACGGACGCTCTCGGCATCTTTCCTGATATCGAGTGACGAGTCGTTCTCCGTGCGCGTCCGGAAGCGCTCGGTATGAGTCGCGTCACCGAGTGGATACGGACTCGTCTGCGGTGCCGTCTGTCCGGTAAGAAGGATCCTTACACCCCTCATCCGGGGCTCAGGGCGCGTTGTGCGGCGCGCCCGCGCGGCTGCCCGACACGGCGGCCGCGGGACCCGCCCACCGCTCCACACCAGGAGCGGCAACCCTCGACAACAGACATAAGGGGTCTCACCCAATGGCAGCGGAGATCGTCAATCCCCCGAGCGAGAGCGGTACGGAAGGAGCTCCCGAGGAGCCCTTCGACCCGGCTTTCGCCCTCCATCGCGGCGGCAAGATGGCCATTCAGGCCACCGTCCCCGTCCGCAACAAGGACGACCTGTCCCTCGCGTACACCCCCGGCGTCGCCAAGGTGTGCACCGCCATCGCCGAGCAGCCCGAGCTGGTCCACGACTACACGTGGAAGTCCCAGGTCGTGGCCGTCGTCACCGACGGCACCGCCGTGCTCGGCCTCGGCGACATCGGCCCGGAGGCCTCCCTCCCGGTCATGGAGGGCAAGGCGATCCTCTTCAAGCAGTTCGGCGGCGTGGACGCCGTCCCGATCGCCCTCGCGACCACCGACGCCGACGAGATCGTCGAGACCGTCGTCCGGCTCGCCCCGTCCTTCGGCGGCGTGAACCTGGAGGACATCTCGGCGCCGCGGTGCTTCGAGATCGAGCGCAAGCTCCAGGAGCGCCTCGACATCCCGGTCTTCCACGACGACCAGCACGGCACCGCCATCGTCACCCTCGCCGCCCTGCGGAACGCGGCGAAGCTGACCGGCCGGACCCTCGGCGACCTGCGCGCCGTGATCTCCGGCGCGGGCGCGGCCGGCGTGGCCATCGCCAAGTTCCTCCTGGAGGCCGGCATCGGCGACGTCTGCGTCGCCGACCGCAAGGGCGTCGTCAGCAGCGACCGCGAGGACCTCACGGACGTCAAGCGCGAGATCGCCGGGCTCACCAACAAGGCGGGCCTCTCCGGCTCCCTGGAGACCGCCCTCGCCGGCGCCGACGTCTTCATCGGCGTCTCCGGCGGTACGGTCCCCGAGGCGGCCGTCGCCTCCATGGCCAAGGACGCCTTCGTCTTCGCGATGGCCAACCCGAACCCCGAGGTCCACCCCGACGTCGCCCACAAGTACGCGGCGGTCGTGGCCACCGGCCGTTCGGACTACCCGAACCAGATCAACAACGTCCTCGCGTTCCCCGGCATCTTCGCCGGCGCGCTCCAGGTCCGGGCCTCCCGGATCACCGAGGGCATGAAGATCGCCGCCGCCGACGCCATCGCCGGCGTCGTCGGTGACGCGCTCGCCGCCGACTGCGTCATCCCGTCGCCGTTCGACGACCGGGTCGCCCCGGCCGTCGCGGCCGCGGTCGCCGCCGCCGCGCGCGCCGAGGGCGTCGCCCGCCGCTGACACCAGCCCGCGGAAGGCCCCTGAGAGGGCCCCGTCCGAGGTCCGCCGCATCGGACCCCGGACGGGGCCCTTTCGCGTGCCCGCGGGGCCGGAACGGAGCCGGGGAGCGACGCCCGGGGAGGGGACGCGCGTCACACCGGCGTGTGGTTACGCGCGGTCCCGGTCGCCGCCTAGGGTCAAGGCCATGTTCGCTGCCTACGCCGCCCGAATCGACCGCGACCAGCCCCTGAACGGCCTCGAGTTGGGCGAACGCCCCGAGCCCGAGGTGCGTCCCGGCTGGACCACCGTCACCGTCAGGGCCGCCTCGCTCAACCACCACGACCTGTGGTCGCTGCGCGGGGTCGGACTGCCCGAGGAGAAGCTGCCGATGATCCTCGGCTGCGACGCCGCCGGGATCGACGAGGACGGCAACGAGGTCGTCCTGCACTCCGTCATCGGCCAGTCCGGCCACGGCGTCGGACCGGACGAGCCCCGCTCGATCCTCACCGAGCGCTACCAGGGCACCTTCGCCGAGCGCGTCACCGTCCCCCGCTGGAACGTGCTGCCCAAGCCGAAGGAGCTCTCCTTCGAAGAGGCCGCCTGCCTCCCCACCGCCTGGCTGACCGCCTACCGGATGCTCTTCACCAACGCCGGGGTCCGCCCCGGCGACTCGATCCTCGTCCAGGGCGCCGGCGGCGGCGTCGCCACCGCCGCGATCGTCCTCGGCAAGGCCGCCGGCCTGCGGGTCTTCGCCACCAGCCGGGACGAGGCCAAGCGGAAGCGGGCCGTGGAACTCGGCGCGATCGAGGCGTACGAGCCCGGGGCCCGGCTGCCGTACCGGGTGGACGCCGTCATCGAGACCGTCGGCGCTGCCACCTGGTCGCACTCGGTCAAGTCCCTGCGTCCCGGCGGCACCCTCGTCATCTCCGGCGCCACCAGCGGCGACCGCCCCTCGCACGCCGAACTGACCCGGATCTTCTTCCTGGAGCTGAAGGTGGTCGGCTCCACCATGGGCACCAAGGACGAGCTGGAGGACCTCCTCTCCTTCTGCGCGGCCACCGGGATCCGCCCGGTGATCGACGAGGTGCTGCCGCTGGACCGGGCCCGCGAGGGCTTCGGGAAGATGGCCGCCGGCGACCTCTTCGGAAAGATCGTGCTGACGACCTCTTGATACGGGTCGGTCGACCTGATGGGATCTCCGGCACGTGAAACGTGAACAACGCTCACTTCCCCGTGCCGGAGGCCTCCGTGTCCCGCTTGTCGCGCACCACCCTCGTGGCGACCGCCGTCGCCGCCTCCCTGCTCGCCACCCTCGCCCCCACCGCCACCGCCACCGCAGCCCGCACCGGTGGCGATCCCGGCGCGGACGGGATCCCCGACCTCACCGACTCCCGGGGCCGCGTCCTCACCCTGCGCGGCTGGAACGTGGAGGACAAGGCCAACCGCGGTGACGCCGCCCTCTCCGCCGTGACGGAGAAGCACTTCCGCGACATGCGCGCCAAGGGCTACAACTTCGCCCGCCTCCTCGTCTTCTGGGACGACCTGGAGCCCCGGCCCGGCCACTACAGCCAGACCTATCTGCGCAAGATCGAGCGCATCCTCGACTGGGCCGAGAAGCACGACGTCAAGGTGCTGCTCGACGCCCATCAGGACGTCTTCGGCCCCGCCTTCGGCCACCGGGGCATCCCCGCCTGGGCCACCAGGACCGACGGACTGCCCTTCACCCCGCACCCCGACGACTGGTTCTCCGAGTACTTCGAGCCCGCCGTCCAGCGCGCCTTCACCCACCTCTACGAGGACGAGGACCTCCGCCGCGCCCAGGCCCGCATGTGGCGGGTGCTCGCCGACCGCTTCGACGACCACCCGGCCGTCCTCGGCTACGACCCCCTCAACGAGCCCATGGGGGAACTCCGCGAGGGCGAGGACCTGCCCACCGCCGCCCGCCGCATCGAGCGCGAGCAGCTCACCCCCATGTACAACCGGATCGCCGACTCCATCCGCGAGGCCGACCGGGACGCCTGGATCTTCGTCGAGCCCACCCCGATCGTCGGCGAGGGAGTGCCCACCGGCCTCGGCCGGATCGACGACCCGAAGGTCGTCTACGCCCCGCACTTCTACAACACCGGCATGGAGGCGGGCGCCGACTACGACCCCGCGGCCGGATGGATCGAGAGCTACGAGCAGGCCGTCACCCTCTACCCCAAGGAGTACAAGGTCCCCGTGGTGGTGGGGGAGTGGGGCCCGCTCAACAACTCCCTGCCGAACATGAACCGCTTCTACCGCGAGGCCATGGCCTCGCTCGGCCGCTACACCTCCGGCTGGGCCGGCTACGTCTGGTGCTACGGCGGGGGCTACTGCGCCGTGGACGGCACCGGCGCCTTCCGCACCAACAAGGAGCTGACCGCCGAGCCGTACCCGGAGGCCGTCGCCGGCCGGGTGCGCTCCGCCGCGTACGAGCCGGGGACCGGCGTCTACCGCCTGGAGTACGAGGCCGCGGGCCGCCGCGGCTCCCGCGTCACCGAGCTGGCGCTGCCGTCCGGCGACTGGAAGGTCGCGGCCCGCGGCGCGCTCGTCCTGCGCGACCGGGACCGAGGCCGGGTCCGGGTCCTCGCCGCCCCGGGCGCCCGGGTCACCGTCACCGTCACCCGGACCGGTCCGGCGGCCCGCTGACCCGGCGCGGCGGGCCTCCGCTCAGGACTCCGCGCGGGGGCGGAGCATCCCGGTGATGCGGACGGCCGCCGTGGCCAGGTGCTCACGGGCCCGGGCGAGCTGGGCGTCCGTCACGCCGTGGTCGCGGGCCGCGTCCCGCACCTCGTCCCGGAACCGGTCGAGCAGCCGGTCCAGGTCCCGGGCCGGGTCGCCCGACCCCGCCGCGTCCCACGCCCAGGACGGGGCCCCGGCCTCCCCGGCCGCGTCCGGCGGGGTCACGTCCGCCAGGGGCGCGTCGACCGGCGACGTGCCCGCCGCGCCGGTCCGGGCCCTGGGGTGGCCCGAGACGAGGTCGCCCAGCTGGGCGGTGATCCCCGACAGGCCCTCCCGGACGCTCTGCGGCCACTCGCCCTTGGCGAAGCGGTTCTGGACCTCCTCCTGCACCTGCTGGGCGACCCGCTGGAACTCGCCGGCCCGGAGCGTCGCCGAGCGGGCCTCCTCCTTCGCCTGCCGGGCCTGCTCCTTCCACTCCCGCTTGGCCTTGCGCAGCTCCTCCTTGACCTCGGCGAAGGAAGCCCCCTCCGCGGTCCGGGTCCGGCTCGCCGCCGCGCGCATCTCGCTGCGCACCCGGCCCGCCGCACCCCGCACGTCCTCGCGGATCTCGGCGGCCAGCTCCGAGACGGAGTCCCGGATCTCCCGCTCCAGAGCGTCGAGTTCGGCGTCCCGGCCGGCCAGCTCGGCGCGGCCCGCGTCGGTGAGCGAGTAGACCTTCCGGCCGCCCTCGCTGGTGTGGGTGACGAGCCCCTCGGCCTCCAGCTTGGCCAGCCGCGGGTAGACCGTGCCGGCCGAGGGGGCGTACAGGCCCTGGAAGCGCTCCTCCAGGAGCCTGATCACCTCGTAGCCGTGACGGGGGGCCTCGTCGAGCAGCTTGAGGAGGTAGAGGCGGAGTCGGCCGTGGGCGAAGACGGGGGACATGTCAGAGCACCTTTCCGGGCGCGGGGGCGGAGGAATCGGCGGAGGCGTCCGGCGCCTCGGGGGTGTCAGGGGCCTCGGGACCCCCGGGACCTCCGGGACCTCCGGGGCCGTCGGGGTCCTCGGCGGCCTCCGGGCGGCGGAGGAGGGCGATCGAGCCGGAGACCGTGGTCGCCCTGAGCGTGCCGCTGCCGGCGCCGAGGGTCCCGGAGAGGGACTTGGCGCCCCACTCGCCGCCCACCCGCAGGTCCTCGAAGGCGTTCGACACCGCGCCGCTCGTGGTGCTCGCCTCGACCCGGGCGTCCGCCGGGTGCGGCAGCCGGACGGCGACCTCGCCGGAGACGCTGGTGAGCCGGATGTCGGCCGGCGGCGCCCCGGCCGGCGCCGGGTCCAGGTCCAGGACCATGTCCCCGCTGACAGTCTCCGCCCGCACCGCCGAGCCGGAGCCCTCGATCACGGTCACGTCCCCGGTCACCGAGACGATCCGCAGCGCTCCGGTCACCGACTGGGCCTCCAGGGGGCCGGAGACGCTCTCCGCGCGGACCGGGCCGGAGAGCCCGAGCAGCGTCGTGGACCCGGTCACCCCGCGCACCTCGGTGCGGCCGCGCAGACCGGAGACCACGGTGTCCGCCGTGACCGCCCCGACCTCGACCTCGGCGCCGGCCGGCACGGCGACCGAGACCACCGCCCGCCGCTTGTGGGCCCTGCTGTCGATCCACTTGAGGAGGCCCTTCCAGTGCAGGTCCTCGTAGGTCACGGTCAGCGTGGAGCCCTCCTGGGTGACGATCAGGGGCGGGCCCTCGATCTCCGCGATCTCCACCCGCGCCGTGCTCTCGTCGGTGCCCACCACGTTCACCGCGCCGCCCACGACGCGGACGCGCAGCCGTGTCACGGGGTCGGCGGGCGCGAGTTTCACCGGCTCGGTGACGGACCACTCGGTCATGGTGCTGACCTCCCGTTTCTCGAAGCTCTCGTCGAGCGGCGCCCGGCGACGCAACATATCGCGACACCCTGTCGCGACTTCGAGATTCACGATATATCGCGGTGTGAGGGAGTCAACCCTGATTCCACCCTGACAGGGTCGGTGCAATCACCGCCGTACACGGACAAACTGGCCTAGCGTAGGGCCATGAACGCGACATCCGGACCGCGTCCCGCCGGGGCGCTGCTGCTGTGCCGAGCCGATCCCCCGGCGGTCCGGCCGCCCGCCCAGCTCCTGCGGGAGCCGCTGCTCCTCGCCCCCGCCGGCGCCGACTGGAGCGTCCTCGTACCGGAGGGGAAGCCGTGGCAGGGCGGTGAGGAGCCGGTCGAGCGGGTCGTCACCGGCTGGGCCACCGCCCTCGCCGTCTCCGCGGCCGGCTGGCCCGTCCTCGCCCTCTGGTGGGACGGGGACCGCGCCGGGGTCACCCTCGCCGCCGGCTTCCGCCGCACCGTCGGCTACACCTGGCTCGCCGACGGCACCCCGGCGGGCGAGGACGAGGCCGTGCGGACCCTCGCCGAGCGCCTCGCCCTCGACCCGGTCCTCGACGTCCAGGCCCTGGAGCCGCTCACCCTCCCCGACCCCGAGGCCGACTCACGCACCCGCCTCCTCGGCCTCGTCGCCGTCCTCGCCCGCACCGGTCTCGAACTGCCCCCCGGCATCGACCCCGGCGAGCCCGCCGACCGGCTCCGCGAGGCCGCCCGCGCCGCCGGCGCCGAGGAGACCGAATGGCCCGGCTGGCGCGACGCCGTCCGCGCCGAGCTCGACGTCGTGGAGGAGGGCCCCCTCGGCCCGTACGTACGCGGCCCCAGGGCGCGCGCCCTCGGCGGCGTCCAGCTCGCCGCGGGCGTCCCGCTGCTCCTGTGGGGGCTCGGCCGCCGCAGCGGCGGCTGGGCCGCGGCGGGAGCCCTCCTGGTCGCCCACGGCGCCGCGGGCCTCGCCTACGACCGCCTCCGCGCACACTGACCCGCGCGCACCGGTCCACACGCGCTGACCGGCGACCACCGGTCCGCGCACACTGACCCGCGACCACCGGTCCGCGCGTACCGGCCCGCACGTGCTGACCTCCGAGCACGCCGAAGGCCCCTCCCGCCCGGGAGGGGCCTTCGGCGTCTGTCCTGCTCGGCTTCTGTCCTACTCGTCGTCGTCCTCGTCGTCGAGGCGGGCCAGCCAGGTCGCGAGGCGCTCGACCGGCACCTCGAAGTCGGGGTTGAGATCGACGAAGGTCCGCAGCTGCTCGGCGAGCCACTCGAAGGTGACCTCCTCCTCGCCGCGCCGCTTCTCCAGTTCCTCGATGCCACGGTCGGTGAAGTACATGGGATCCAGGATAGGCCGCCCGGACAGGCCGGAGGCCCGGCACCCCGAGGGGTGCCGGGCCTCCGCGCGAGGCGCCGACGTCAGGCGTCGAAGACCTCGTTGACCAGCTGCTGCTGCTCCGCCTGGTGACGCTTGGCCGAGCCGACCGCCGGGGACGAGGAGTGCGGGCGGGAGATCCGGCGCAGGCGCTCGCCCGCCGGGATGTCCGCGCCGACCGCCAGGTCGAGGTGGTCGATCAGGTTGAGCGCGATGAACGGCCACGCGCCCTGGTTCGCCGGCTCCTCCTGCGCCCAGATGTACTTCGCCGCGTTCGGGTACTTGGCGATCTCGGCCTGGAGCTCGGCACCCGGCAGCGGGTACAGGCGCTCCAGACGGATGATCGCGGTCTCCGTGTCGCCGCGCTTCTGCCGCTCTGCCTCCAGGTCGTAGTAGACCTTGCCGGCGCAGAAGACGACCTTGCGGACGGCCGCCGGGTCGACGGTCGAGTCGCCGATGACCGGGCGGAAGCCGCCGGTGGTGAACTCCTCCACCTTGGACGCCGCGGCCTTCAGGCGCAGCATCGACTTCGGGGTGAAGACGATGAGCGGCTTGTGGTGCGGGTTGTGCACCTGCCAGCGCAGGAGGTGGAAGTAGTTCGACGGCAGCGTCGGCATGGCGACCGTCATGTTGTCCTGGGCGCACATCTGGAGGAAGCGCTCCGGGCGGGCGGACGAGTGGTCCGGGCCCTGGCCCTCGTAGCCGTGCGGGAGGAGCAGGGTGACGCCGGAGGTCTGGCCCCACTTCTGCTCGGCCGAGGAGATGAACTCGTCGACGACGGTCTGCGCGCCGTTGACGAAGTCGCCGAACTGCGCCTCCCAGATCACCAGGGAGCTGGGGCGGGCCAGCGAGTAGCCGTACTCGAAGCCCATCGCCGCGTACTCGCTGAGCAGCGAGTCGTAGACGTTGAAGTGGGCCTGGTCCTCGGCGAGGTAGAGCAGCGGGGTGTAGTCCTCGCCGGTCTCCTGGTCGACGAGCACCGCGTGGCGCTGGCCGAAGGTGCCGCGGCGGGAGTCCTGGCCCGAGAGGCGGACCGGGGTGCCCTCCATCAGCAGGGAGCCGATGGCGAGGGTCTCGCCGAAGCCCCAGTCGATGGTGCCGTCGTCGATCGAGGCCGCGCGGCGCTGGAGCTGCGGCAGCAGACGGGAGTGGACGGTGACCCGCTCCGGGATGCTGACCTGCGACTCGGCGATCCGCTTCACGACCTCCGCGGAGACCGCGGTGGTGACGGCGACCGGGAACTCCGCCTGGGCGTCCGGGACGGTCGTCGCGGCCGGCGCGGCGGTGGCCTCGCGGACCTCCGCGAACACCTTCTCCAGCTGGCCCTGGAAGTCCTGGAGCGACTGCTCCGCCTCTTCGAGGGTGATGTCGCCGCGACCGATGAGCGACTCGGTGTAGAGCTTGCGCACCGAGCGCTTCTTGTCGATCAGGTTGTACATCTGCGGGTTGGTGAACGACGGGTTGTCGCCCTCGTTGTGACCGCGGCGGCGGTAGCAGATGAGGTCGATCACGACGTCCTTGTTGAACGTCTGGCGGAACTCGAAGGCGAGCCGCGCGACGCGGACCACGGCCTCCGGGTCGTCGCCGTTCACGTGGAAGATCGGAGCCTCGATCATGCGGGCCACGTCGGTGGCGTACATGGAGGAGCGGGACGACTCGGGAGCCGCCGTGAAGCCGACCTGGTTGTTGATGACGATGTGGACCGTGCCGCCGGTGCGGTAGCCGCGCAGCTGCGACATGTTCAGGGTCTCGGCCACCACGCCCTGGCCGGCGAAGGCCGCGTCGCCGTGGAGGGCGACCGGCAGGACGGTGAAGTCCGTGCCGCCCTTGTTGATGACGTCCTGCTTGGCGCGGACGACGCCCTCCAGGACCGGGTCGACCGCCTCCAGGTGGGAGGGGTTGGCGACCAGGGAGACCTTGATCTCCTCGCCGTCGAGGCCGGTGAAGGTGCCCTCGGCGCCCAGGTGGTACTTCACGTCGCCGGAGCCGTGCATCGACTTCGGGTCGAGGTTGCCCTCGAACTCGCGGAAGATCTGCGCGTACGACTTGCCCACGATGTTCGCGAGGACGTTGAGGCGGCCGCGGTGGGCCATGCCGATGACGACCTCGTCGAGGCGGGACTCGGCGGCGGAGTCGATGACCGCGTCGAGCAGCGGGATGACGGACTCGCCGCCCTCCAGGGAGAAGCGCTTCTGGCCGACGTACTTCGTCTGCAGGAAGGTCTCGAAGGCCTCGGCCGCGTTCAGGCGGCGGAGGATGCGGAGCTGCTCCTCGCGCTCCACGCGCGCGTGGGGACGCTCGACGCGGTCCTGGATCCACTTGCGCTGCTTCGGGTCCTGGATGTGCATGAACTCGATGCCGGTGGTGCGGCAGTACGAGTCGCGCAGCACGCCGAGGATGTCGCGGAGCTTCATCATCGACTTGCCGGCGAAGCCGCCGACCGCGAACTCCCGCTCCAGGTCCCACAGGGTGAGGCCGTGCTCGGTGATGTCCAGGTCGGGGTGCTTGCGCTGCTTGTACTCCAGCGGGTCGGTGTCGGCCATGACGTGGCCGCGGACCCGGTAGGAGTGGATCAGCTCGAAGACGCGGGCGGCCTTGGTGACGTCGTCGTCGTGCGAGGCGTCGATGTCCTTGAGCCAGCGGACCGGCTCGTAGGGGATCCGCAGCGACTTGAAGATGTCGTCGTAGAAGCCCTGCTCGCCGAGGAGGAAGTTGGCGACGATGCGCAGGAACTCGCCGGAGGCGGCGCCCTGGATGACCCGGTGGTCGTAGGTCGACGTCAGGGTCATGACCTTGGAGATGCCGAGCTTGTTCAGGGTGTCCTGGGAGGTGCCCTGGAACTCCGCCGGGTAGTCCATCGAGCCGACGCCCATGATGACCGACTGTCCGGGCATCAGGCGCGGGACGGAGTGGACGGTGCCGAGGCCGCCGGGGTTGGTCAGGGAGACCGTGACGCCGGTGAAGTCCTCCATCGTCAGCTTGCCCACGCGGGCGCGCTTGACGATGTCCTCGTACGCCTGCCAGAACTCGAAGAAGTTGAGCGTCTCGGCCTTCTTGATGCCCGCGACGACGAGCTGGCGGTCGCCGTTCGGCTTCACCAGGTCGATGGCGAGGCCGAAGTTCACGTGCTCCGGCTTGACCAGGGTCGGCTTGCCGTCCTTCTCCGCGAAGGAGTAGTTCATCGACGGCATGGCCTTGATGGCCTGCACCATGGCGTAGCCGATGAGGTGGGTGAAGGAGATCTTCCCGCCCCGGGCGCGCTTCAGGTGGTTGTTGATGACGATCCGGTTGTCGAAGAGCAGCTTCACCGGGACGGCGCGGACGGACGTGGCCGTCGGCATCTCCAGCGAGGCGTTCATGTTCTTCGCGACGGCGGCGGCCGGGCCGCGGAGCGTGATCAGCTCGGGGCCGGCGGGCGCCTCGGCGGCCGGGGCGGCCTGGGCGGGCGCCGGAGCGGCGGCGGCCGGGGCCGGCTTCACGGCGGCCGGGGCGGCGGCGGGCTTCGCCGGGGCGGCCGGAGCCGGCGTCGCGGCCGGAGCCGGGGCGGCGGGCGCGGCCGGGGCGGGGACGGCGGCCGTCGGAGCGGCAGGCGCGGCCTGTGCGGGGCCCGCCTGCGGCGCCGAGGGCGCGGTCGTGGTGGCGGCCGGGGCGGACGGGGTCTCCGCCGCACCCGGCTTGTAGTCGGCGAAGAAGTCCCACCAGGCACGATCGACCGAATTCGGGTCCTGGAGGTACTGCTGGTAGATCTCGTCGACGAGCCACTCGTTGGCACCGAAGGCGGCTGCGGGGCTCACGCCACGCCCGTCTTGGTCGGCCGGGGAGCTCGGGGTACTGGGGGACTGAGACGACACGGCGGCAACCGCCCTCTTCCGCTTCGCAAGGTGATGGACAGCGGAAATAAAGGCTACGCCTGTCTCGGCGGGACGCGCAGGCCGGGCACTCCAACGTCGCGCAAGTCACACTTGACGGGGTGTTTCGACGCCGTGAATGGCGGGAAACAAGCGTGGTTCCGCATCGGTGAGGGTACGGAAAAGCGCGGGCTACGGCCTCCTTCGGCCGCACCCTGACCACGTCCTGCCACTGATCACGCAGAACGTTCGCTTCCGGTTCGAACCCTACGTCAATCGCGGAGGGGAAGACTGCCCGGAAGGGTGACCCGGATGCGGCACCCGCGTGAAGATTCGGCCACGCCGATCCCGCCACCGTGGAGATCCACCGCCCAGCGCGCGATCGCCAGACCCAGGCCGGTGCCGCCGTCGCTCCCGGGCCCCTGCCGGTCCGGGGCCGTGCCCCGGTTGAACCGCTCGAAGACCTTGTGGCGCTCCGACTCCGGGATGCCCGGACCCTCGTCCTCGACCACCAGCTCCAGCGACTCCGGGTACGGGCCGCGCCGCGCCCGCACGGTCACGCGGCCGTGCGGCGGGGAGTGCTTCACCGCGTTGTCGATCAGGTTCGCCATCACCTGGTGCAGCCGCTCCACGTCCGCGTGGGCCGTCAGGTCGGACGGCGACACGTCCAGGTGCAGGTGCACGTCCGTACGCCGGTGCAGACCGGACGTCGACGGCAGCCCGCGCTGCGCGGCGGCCAGGTTCGCCTCCCGCAGCACCCCCGACAGATAGGGCCACACCTCGAAACGGCGCGCCCGGAGCTGTACGACACCGTTGTCGAGCCGCGACAGGTCGAGCAGCGTCTCCACCAGCCGGCCCAGCCGCTCCGTCTGCTTCAGCGCCGAGCGCATGGTCTCCGGATCGGCCTCCGAGACCCCGTCGACCACGTTCTCCAGCACCGCCCGCAGCGCCGCGATCGGCGTGCGCAGCTCGTGCGAGACGTTGGCGACCAGTTCCTTGCGATGCCGGTCCACCGCCTCCAGGTCGTCCGCCATCCGGTTGATCGTCGAGGCCAGGTCGCCCAGCTCGTCGCGCCGGTCCGCGCCCCGCACCCGCCGCGAGAAGTCGCCCCGCGAGATCGACCCCGCCACCGTGTTCATCTCGTCCAGCGGCGCCGTCAGCGACTGCGCCACGAACTGCGTGATCAGCAGGGTCGCGATCATCGCGAAGATCGTGATGTACCGGAACTCGGTGGACGTGCGGATCGCCACCAGGGCCAGTCCCGAGGTCAGCAGCACCGCGCCGACGACCAGCGCCCCCAGTTTCGTCTTGATCGAGATCGCGATCCGGCGCCTGGACCCCCCCGGGCGCCGCCCCGGCCGGCTCACGGCGCCGGGGTCTCCAGCGCGTACCCGACGCCGTGCACCGTACGGATCCGCTCGGCGCCGATCTTGCGGCGCAGCGCCTTGATGTGGCTGTCCACGGTCCGGGTGCCGGAGGCGTCCGCCCAGTCCCACACCTCCGCCAGCAGCTGCTCCCGGGAGAGCACCGCGCGCGGGGTGCCGGCCAGGCACACCAGCAGGTCGAACTCGGTCGGCGTCAGGTGGACGTCCTCCGCCCGCACCCGGACCCGGCGCTGCGCGTGGTCGATCTCCAGCTCGCCCAGGCGCAGGATCCCGCTGCGCGGGGTCACCGCGGCGAGCGCGGCCCGCTCCACCCGGCGCAGCAGCACGTGCACCCGGGCGGCCAGCTCGCGCATGGAGAAGGGCTTCGTCATGTAGTCGTCGGCGCCGACGCCCAGCCCGACCAGCATGTCGGTCTCGTCGTCCCGGGCCGTGAGCATCAGCACCGGCACCGGGCGCTGGGCCTGCACGCGCCGGCAGACCTCCAGGCCGTCGAAGCCGGGCAGCATCACGTCGAGGACCATCAGGTCCGGCTGCCACGCCTCGGCGGCCTCCACGGCCGCGGGGCCGTCGGTCGCCGTCTGGACCAGGAAGCCCTCCGCGCGCAGCCGGGCGGAGACCGCCTCCACGATCGTCGCGTCGTCCTCGACGACCAGGACGCGCCGCTGGGCCCCCGGAGTGGCCGCACCCTGGTGAGTGGTGTGTGTCTGCTCCATTGCCCCGCCTCGCGTCGCCGATGTCGGTGCAGCAGCCTAGAGGTACCCGCGGCGTCCCGGCTACGCAGGACGGATGCCGAGGTGGACCACGTCCGGGACGCCCCGGGCAACGGGGACCTCTTCCGTCCGTACCCCGCTGAACCCGGCATTCCGCAAGGACTCTTCGAAATCGGCGGACGGCCGGGCCGACCAGACGGCGAGCACCCCGCCGGGGTTCAGCCGGGCGGCGCACGACGCCAACCCCCTTGCCCCGTAAAGGGATTCGTTGTCCTCGGTGACCGTCCAGTCCGGTCCGTTGTCGATGTCGAGGCACAGGGCGTCGTAGGTGTCGGTGGAGGTCTCCAGGTGCGCCACCAGGTCCGTGTGCAGGATCACGGTCCGCTCGTCGGCGAGGGCGCGGCCGGAGAGCGAGGCGAGCGGGCCGTTCCGGTGCCAGTCGATGATCGCCTCCTCCCGCTCGGCCACCGCGATCCGCCCCCAGCGGGGATCCGCGGCGGCGTGCGCCAGGGAGAAGCCGACGCCGAGCCCGCCGATCAGGACGGACGCGCCGGTCCGCACCGGCTCGGGCAGCGCCTCCATCGCCGCGTCCACGAGCAGCCGCTCGGAGCGCCCGTCGGAGGTGTCCATCAGGAAGGTGCCGTTGGCGATGATCTCGAAGTCGGTGCGGTCCCCGGCGTCCCGGCGCCGCAGGACGACCTCTCCGTACGGGCCCTGGCGGCGGTCGAGGGTGACGGGGCTGTTCATGGGCGGTCACTCCGTGTCTCGTCGTGCGGTACGCGTAGTCCCGGCCATCCTCGCCGAGCCCGCCCGCCCGCGACAAACACGTTACGAAGTCGCGGAGTGACGCTGCGCCCCGCCGGACGGGGCCCCGGCGGCCCGGGGGAGCCGGGGGCGGCGGGACCCCGGCGCGCGGGGCCGCCGGGGCCCGGGACCCGGGTGCGCGGAGCCCGGGCGCCCGGACCCGTCAGGGGCGCGGGGCCTCGCGCTCCACGTACCGCTGGACCGCCTTCAGCTCGCGCCTGGCGTCGACCGGGGTGCCGTAGGTGCGGTCCCAGGTGATCGGGGCGACGGTGACGTGCCCCTTGCCCAGCAGCCAGGTGGAGTCGGCGTCCTCGCGGTTCTCGGCGCACTCGACCCCGTCCCCCTCGCCCCCTTCGCACAGGCCGAGGGCGATGTCGAAGGTGTCGCCCGAGCCGCGCTGTTCGTACGCGTGGTAGGCGACCGCCCCGTCGCCGACCCGGGTCCACACCGGGGCCCCGGCCTTCCGGCCGGCGCTGACGTCCGGGTAGTCGACCTTCAGGGCGAAGGCGGAGGTCAGCAGCCCGCGCTCCTTGAGGCCCGCGACGAAACGGGCGCCGAGCTCGGCGTGCGCCCGGTAGTTCTCGCGCGGGAAGTGCAGCTGGCTCTCGTCGCCGGAGGAGGAGAAGGCGATCGCCGGGACGTCCTGGTCGATCGCGGCGACGGCCGCGCCGACCGTGCCCGAGTCGTTGACGCTCGCGGCGACGTTCGGCCCCGAGTTGATGCCGGTCAGCACCAGGTCGGGGGCGCCCCGCCAGCCGGCCTTGGCCGCCAGGCCGCCGCGCAGCGCCAGCTTCACGGTGTCCGCCGGGGTGGCGCCGGGGGAGTCCGGCGCGCAGCCGCCCTCGGCGACGCACACGCCGAAGACCGCCCCGCCGGAGGGCGCGCCCGCGCAGTCGTCCTCGTACCCGGCGGGCAGGGCGGTACGGCGCTGGACGGTGAGCGCGCCGCCGTTGGTCACGGCCGTGCCCTTGCCGGACTGCACCTGCCAGGGGGCCATCACGACGACGTCCGCCCCCGCGGCGCACATCGCGCGCCGCAGCTCGTAGAGGCCGAGGCCGTCGGAGTTGCTCGCCTTGGCGGCCCTCATGGAGTCGTCGTTGGAGAGGAGGATCCGCAGGCCGGCGAGCGGGCGCGACGGGGGTGCGGTCCGGTCCGCGGTCCGGTCCGCGGCGGGAGTGCTCGCGTGGGCGGTGGCGCCCAGGCCGGCGAGTGCGACTGCTGCGGTCAGCGCGACGGTGCGGCGCATGGCGGTGCGTCCTTTCATGGGCATGACAGATCGGAAGGGATCCGGGGCCCGGCCCCCCACGGGCGGGCCCCGGATCGTCCGAGGGGGCGTCAGGACCCCCGCGGTCCGGGGCCGGATCCCCCGTCCCGGGCCCCGTTCCGGATCCCCCGTCCCGGATCCGCCGTCCTTGGATCCGTCGTCCGGTCTCCCGGATCGGGCTCCGGGCCGTGCCCGGGGCCCGCGCGGGGCTTTCCCGGTGCGGTGCCGGCCTCGGCGGGCTCAGGCTAAGTGCGAAAACCGAGTGGGTACTAGGTTTGTCACGTGTGAGCCGGATCACGTCCCCGGGAGCCCGTGCGCGGCCGCGGCTAAGGTGGCCGCATGCCGGAGAAGAAGGTCGCCGCGCCCGCCAAAAGCCCAGCTCGCGGCAGTTACGCCGTCGGTGACGCCCGCCGCCGGCTGATCCTGGAGACCGCCGTCGACCACTTCGGGAAGTGGGGCTTCCACGCCTCCTCCCTCGCCCGCATCGCCCACGACTGCGGCATCACCCAGGGCGGCCTGCTGCACCACTTCCGCAGCAAGGAGGACCTGCTCCTCTCGGTCCTCGCGCAGAGCGAGGAGCACGACGTCGAGCGCCTGTTCGCCGTCGAGCCGGAGTCGTACGCGGCCTTCCTCGACGCCCTGGTCCGGCTGGTCGAGGACAACACCCGGCGCCCCGGCATCGTCCGCATGTTCAACGTCCTCGTCGGCGAGTCCGGGAACGCCGGCCACCCCGCCCACGCGTACTTCAAGGAGCGGTACGCGCGCGTGCTCGCGTACAGCGTCGAGCGCCTGGAGGAGGCCGTCCGCCGCGGCGAGCTCCGGCCCGGCATCGACTGCCGGGGCATCGCCGAGGAGTACCTCGCCGTCATGGACGGCCTCCAGATCCAGTGGGCCCTCGCCCCGGACTCCCTCGACATGCCCGCCCGGGTGCGGGACTACCTCCGCCGCCAGTACGCGGCGATCCGGGCCGCCGACGCGTAGGCCGCCGCGCCCGGCCCTCCGGCGCCCGGGCCCGCGAGGGCCGCGCGGCCACCGGGGAGGTCGGCGGCGGCTCGCGGGAAGCCGCCGGCGGCTCACGGGGAGGTCGGCGGGCCGCCCCCGGGGAGGGCGTCGAAGACGCGCTGGAGGGCGGCGGGCCGCTCGCCGTCGCCCGCGAAGACCGTCCGGTCGTGGTGCGTCACGGCGTACCGGAAGCCGTCGGCCACCGGCCGCCCGCCCGGCCGCTCGGGCACGCGCGCGTAGGCGGGGTCCTCGAGGGCGGCCCGCAGCTCGGCCAGCTCCTCGGCGCCCATCCGCCCGGTGCGCGGCTCCCCGCCCCGGGACGTCAGGGTCCAGGAGCCGTCCTCCCGCACCATCAGCCGGTTGTCCACCCCGGCGAACCCGCCGCTCACCCCGACCTCGACCAGCACCGCCCCGGACCGGGGGTCCGCCGTCGTCCCCTCGGTCCCCGGGGCGGTCCCGGTGCCCGCCGGGCCGGCCGTGCTCGCCGTGCCCCCGCCCCCGCCGGCCGCCGGCCCGTCGGCATCGGCGCAGCCGCCGACCCCGACGACCAGCGCCGCCACCACCAGGGGCACCGCGCCCCACGCCCGCCCGCGCCCGAACCGCCGCTCCGCACCACGCTCCATGCGCCCGAGCATGCCCGCCCCGGCCCTCCCGCGCAGCCGGAACGCGCGGGGGTGCGGGCGGGCTTCGGGGGTGATCGCTCAGAGCGAACAAAGCGCGGGGAACAATCGTGGGCTCACATGCATTGAGTCGGCATAGCTCAACTTGACTGCCGAAGGGGAGATCATGGCTTCTGAGTCCAAGCCGTCCGTGCCGCTGACGCTGCCTGTGCTGCCGCTCGACGACGAGGTCGTGCTGCCTGGCATGGTGGTGCCGCTCGACCTGTCCGACAACGACGTCCGGGCCGCCGTGGAGGCGGCGCAGGCCGCCGCCCGGGGCGGCACGGGGAAGCCCCGGGTGCTGCTGGTGCCCCGGGTGGACGGGACGTACGCCGCGACCGGTGTGCTCGGGATCGTCGAGCAGGTGGGGCGGCTCTCGGACGGGGACCCGGGGGCGCTGATCCGGGGGATCGGACGGGTGCGGATCGGGGCCGGCACGACCGGGCCCGGCGCGGCGCTGTGGGTGGAGGGGAGCACGGTCGAGGAGAGCGTGCCCGACCCGCTGCCCGGAGCCGTGACCGAGCTGGTCACGGAGTACAAGGCGCTCGTCACCAGCTGGCTGAAGAAGCGCGGCGCCTGGCAGGTCGTCGACCGCGTCCAGCAGATCGACGGCGTCGGCGCGCTCGCCGACAACTCCGGCTACTCGCCCTTCCTCACCGTCGAGCAGAAGGTCGCGCTCCTGGAGGCCGCCGACCCGATCGCCCGCCTCCGGCTCGCCACCGCCCAGCTCCGCGAGCACCTCGCCGAGCAGGACGTGGCCGAGACCATCGCCAAGGACGTCCAGGAGGGCGTCGACAAGCAGCAGCGCGAGTTCCTGCTCCGCCGCCAGCTCGAAGCCGTCCGCAAGGAACTGCGCGAGCTCAACGGAGAGAAGGACGGCGAGGAGTCCGACGACTACCGCGCCCGCGTGGAGGCCGCCGACCTGCCCGAGCAGGTCCGCGAGGCCGCCCTCAAGGAGGTCGACAAGCTGGAGCGGTCCAGCGACCAGTCGCCCGAGGGCTCCTGGATCCGGACCTGGCTCGACACCGTCCTCGAACTGCCGTGGAACGAGCGGACCGAGGACCGGTACGACATCCAGGGCGCCCGGGCCGTCCTGGACGCCGAGCACGCCGGCCTGGAGGACGTGAAGGAGCGCATCACCGAGTACCTCGCGGTCCGCAAGCGGCGCTCCGAGCGCGGGCTCGGCGTCGTCGGCGGGCGGCGCGGCGGCGCCGTGCTGGCCCTCGTCGGGCCGCCCGGCGTCGGAAAGACCTCGGTCGCCGAGTCCGTCGCCCACGCCATGGGCCGGAAGTTCGTGCGCGTCGCCCTCGGCGGCGTACGGGACGAGGCCGAGATCCGCGGCCACCGGCGGACGTACGTCGGCGCCCTGCCCGGCCGGATCGTGCGGGCGGTCAAGGAGGCCGGGTCGATGAACCCCGTCGTCCTCCTCGACGAGATCGACAAGGTCGGCTCCGACTACCGCGGCGACCCCGCCGCGGCCCTGCTCGAAGTCCTCGACCCGGCGCAGAACCACACCTTCCGCGACCACTACCTGGAGGTCGAGCTCGACCTCTCCGACGTGGTGTTCCTCGCCACCGCCAACGTGCTCGAAGCCATCCCCGAGGCGCTCCTCGACCGCATGGAGCTGGTCCGCCTCGACGGCTACACCGAGGACGAGAAGATCGTCATCGCCCGCGACCACCTGCTGCCCCGGCAGCTGGAGCGGGCCGGCCTGGAGCCCGGCGAGGTCGTCCTGGAGGAGGCGTCGCTGCGGAAGCTGGCCGGCGAGTACACCCGGGAGGCCGGCGTCCGGACCCTGGAGCGGGCCGTCGCGCGGCTGCTCCGCAAGGTCGCGGCCCAGCACGAACTCGGCGACCGCGAGCTGCCGTTCACCGTCACGCCCGAGGACCTGCGGGCCCTCATCGGCCGGCCGCACCACGTGCCCGAGTCCGCCCAGGACCCGGCCGAGCGGCGTACGGCCGTCCCCGGAGTGGCCACCGGCCTCGCGGTGACCGGCGCCGGCGGCGACGTCCTCTTCGTGGAGGCGTCCCTCGCCGACCCGGAGACCGGCGCCGCCGGGCTGACCCTCACCGGCCAGCTGGGCGATGTGATGAAGGAGTCCGCGCAGATCGCGCTCTCCTTCCTCCGCTCGCACGGCGCGGAGCTGGAGCTGCCCGTGACCGGTCTCAAGGACCGGGGCGTGCACATCCACTTCCCGGCGGGCGCGGTGCCCAAGGACGGCCCGAGCGCGGGCATCACCATGACGACCGCACTGGCCTCGCTGCTCAGCGGCCGTCTGGTCCGCACCGACGTGGCCATGACCGGCGAGGTCTCCCTCACCGGCCGGGTCCTGCCCATCGGCGGCGTGAAGCAGAAGCTGCTCGCCGCGCACCGGGCCGGCATCACCACCGTGGTCATCCCCAAGCGGAACGAGGCCGATCTGGACGACGTCCCGGCCGAGGTCCTGGAGAAGCTGGAGGTCCACCCGGTGACGGACGTCCGGCAGGTCCTGGAGATCGCCCTGGCCCCGGCGGAGGTCCCGGTCGTGGCGGCCGCCTGACCCGTGCCCCGCGGGGCCCCCGGCACGCACGCGTGCCGGGGGCCCCGTCCGTTCACGCCGGGGTCGTACGGCGCACGGCCTCGACGATCACCGAGGCCAGCGAGGGATCGCCCGCGTGGGCGGCCCGCTGGAGGTCCGCGCCGGTGCCGCGGGCGAGCAGCCGCGCCACGCCCGCCTCGGCGCGCTCGCGGTCGCCCGCCTCCTCCAGGGCGGGGCGCACGTGGTCGAGCAGGGCGTGCAGCACCTCGCCGGCCGGCCGGGGCCGCCAGCTGCGCGGGTCGAGGAGCTCGCCGCCGAGGCCGTACCTGCTGGCCCGCCAGGCGGCGAGCCGCAGCACCACCGTCGAGACCGGGTCGGGGAGCAGGCCCCGCCGCCACTCCCGGGCCGCGGTCTCCACCAGGGCGCGGCCCAGCACCGCCAGCAGGACGGTGTCCTCCAGGTCCAGGCAGACGTCGCCGACCCGGATCTCCACCGTCGGGTAGCGGCGGGAGAGCCGGGCGTCGAAGTAGACCATGTGGTCGTCGATCAGCACGTCGCTGGCGAGCATCTCGCGGGTGGTCCGCTCGTACGCGTCCACGTCGCCGTACAGCTCGCTCGGGCCGGACATCGGCCAGCGCTGCCACAGCTGGTGGCGCCAGCTGGCGTAGCCGGTGTCGACGCCCTGGCAGTAGGGGGAGTTGGCGCTGAGCGCGAGGAGCGGGGCGAGCCACGGGCGGATCCGGTCGAGGACGCCGACGCCCTCCTCGGGCGAGGAGAGGTGGACGTGGACGTGGCAGGCGCAGGCGAACTCCTCGTCCACGAGGCGGGCGTACCGGTCGTGGATCCGCCGGTAGCGGTCGTCCGGGGTGAGCAGCGGGCCGAAGTCCACGGGCGCGGTCGCGAGCGCCGCGACCGCCACGCCGGCCTCCTCGGCCGCCGCGGCCGCCGCGAGCCTGGCCCGGCGCAGCTGGTCGGCGAGCTGGGAGGTGGTGGTGCAGGGGGCGGTGCCGATCTCCAGCTGCTCGGAGTACAACTCGGGCTTCGCCGGCTCCGGCCCCCCGGTCCGCGGCCCGGCGTCGGCGTGCCAGGCGGCGATCTCGGTGACGGTGCCGGCGAGGGGCTGGGGGAGTCCGGTCTCGGGGTCGACCAGGAGGAGCTCCTCCTCCACGCCGAACGTGCGCAGCCCTTCCCCGCGGTGGTAGACCCACCGCTGCTGGTTCCGCATGGAGCGCTCTCCTTCACGGGCGGACGGTGGTGCGCTGACGGTCGTTCGAACAGACTTTTCAGCAAGGCTGTCCACGAACCGCCCGGCTTCCACCCTTCCTCCCGCAGATGACGCGAAATCGCCCCCCGGAGCGGACTCCGGGGGGCGAGGTGGGCGGGAGGGGGGAGGGCGGGCTTCCCCGGGGGCGCCGGAGGGGTGGGCGGACCCCCGTCCCGCCCTCCCCCTCCCGCCCGCCTCCGGCTCCTAGGAGGCGGAGGAGTCGCGGCGGCGGCCGAGGAGCAGGCTGCCCGCGCCGAAGACGGCGAGCGCGCCCGCGCCGGCCAGGGCCATCGGCAGCGGGGAGCCCGGCGCCTCGGTGGCCTCGGCGGAGAGCGCCGGCGGCTGCTCGTCGCCGCCGTGGCCCGCGTGGCTCACCGTGGACAGCTCGGCGCCGGCGGCCAGTTCGGCCTCGGTGGGCGCCTGGGCCTTCGGCGCGGCGGCGGGGGCGGCGGCCGTGCCGAAGGTGACGTCCGAGCAGCTGTAGAACGCCTCGGGGCTGTCGTTGCGCTGCCAGACCATGTAGACGACGTGGCGGCCGGTGCGGGCCGGGAGGTTGCCGGTGAAGGCGTAGTAGCCGTCGGTGGCGGTGCGGGGGGTGTTGTACACCGCGACCGGGGTGGCGTCGAGGTCGGCCCACTTCAGCGGCTGCGTCGGGTCGAAGCCGGCCTTGGTGAGGTACATCGTCATCGTGCCGGAGTGGGCGGCGGTGGCGCGGATCTTGAAGCCGAAGGAGCCGGCGCTCACGGCGGTGGCGGGCCAGTCGGTGCGCGCCCAGTCCAGGGCCCGGTACTTCTCGCGGTTGGCCGAGCAGAGCTTGCCGTCGGGGATGAGGGCCTTGTGGTTGCCGTCGGCGTTGGCGATGTTGACCTCGTTCCAGTCGTACAGCGGCTGGGTGCCGGAGTCGGCGACGAGGTCCTTGCACACCTGCGAGTCGGGGCTCTCGGGGCCCTCGGCGTAACAGGCGGCGATCCGGCTCACGGGGTTGAAGACGGCCCCGTGGGCTGCGGCGGTGGTGGGGGTGAGGCCGACGAGGGCGGCTGCGGCGGACAGGGCGGCGACGCCGGCGGCGGTACGGCGGGTGGACGGCATGCGGGGGCTCTCTCTCGTGCGTGGGGGAGTACGGAACGAGCAACGCGCGCGGGGCACACGGAAGTTGAATCCGGGGCGACCGGGGTAGAGACTCGCATTGGTCCATACCAATGGGCAAGGGGATGCGCGGAAAAAGCCCCTGAGCACGCGGAACGGCGGCCCCGGGGGTGCCGCCGCACCCCCGGAGCCGCCGTCGTACGGGCCCCGCGTCAGCCGTTCGCGAGCGCCTGGACCCGCGAGAGGTCGCCGTTGAAGTGGTTGTGGTCGCCGACCGTCGGGCCGGACGAGGTGTACTGCCACATCGTGTAGTACGGCCAGCCGGCCGGGAGTTCGCCGACCTCGGAGGCGTACCGCGCGATCCACAGCGGGTTGGTGGTGGCGAAGCCGGAGTAGTTGCCGGTGCACTGCTTCCACCAGCTGGTCGCCGTGTAGATGACGGCGTCACGGCCGGTGCGGGCCTTGTAGCGGTTCACGAAGTCGCGGATCCAGGTGACCATTCCGGCCTGGGTCTTGCCGTAGCAGGCGGCGCCGTACGGGTTCCACTCGATGTCGAGGACGCCGGGGAGGGTCTTGCCGTCCTTGGACCAGCCGCCGCCGTTGTTGACGAAGTAGTCGGCCTGGGCCGCGCCGGTGGTCGTGTCCGGGGTGGCGAAGTGGTACGTGCCCCGGATCATGCCGACGTTGTACGAGCCGTTGTACTGCTGCGTGAAGTAGGTGTTCTTGTAGTACGTGCCTTCCGTCGCCTTGACGTAGGCCCACTTGACGCCGCTGTTCCACAGCGTGGACCAGGCGACGTTGCCCTGGTGGCTGGCGACGTCGACGCCCTCCGTCCAGGTGGCGAGGGTCGAGACGCCGCCGGGGGCGGCGGCGCCCCGCCCGTCGTGCTCGAGGACGCCCATCCCCATGTGGGCGGTGCCGCGCGCGGGGACGGCGGCGCGGTCGGCGGGGTCGGCGGCGCCGGCCTGGCCCGCGAGCGGCAGGACGAGGGCGGTGGCGGCGAGGCCGGCGAGCAGGGGGGTGGAGACGGATCTGCGCACACGCATGGCGTGACTCCCGAGGGGTCGGTGGGGGTGGTGTGGACATGTCAGTCACGTGCTCGACGGCGACTCTACGCACGTAGACAGCGGGGGTGGAAGAGGGTCCGGGTTCCGCCGTTGGTCTACTCCTGCGAAATACTGAAGGAGCTGCGGCGATGCCCGCCGGAGCGGGAAACTTTCAGCCGACGAAACACGCGTGGGAGGTGCGGGGTGCGCGCAGGCGGTACGACCGGTGAAGGCGGCGCCACGCCCGGGCGGCCCCCGGCCGGCCGGGCCCCCGCGCCCGGGAGGACCCCGGGTGACAGGGCGTCCGCGCCCGGAACGCCCCCCGGCGACCGGCCCGCTCCCGGGGAGTCCGCGCCCGGCGCCGCCTCCGAAGCTCACGCGCCCCGGACTCACGCGCCCGGCACCGCCTCCGGGGCTTCCGGGCCCGGCGCCGCCTCCGGGGGCCGCGGGGCCGGTCGGGGTCCCGGTGTGCCGGCCGAGCGGGAGTTCCTCGCGCTGGAGCGGGAGCTCGCCGTGTTCCTGCGGCGGGCCCGCGCGCAGTCGGGGGAGATGGCGCGCGAGGTCCATCCGGAGCTGGAGCCCGCCGCGTACGGGCTCTTCGTGCGGCTCGACGACGCCGGGCCGCAGCGGGCCACCGAACTCTCCGGGTACTTCGGCGTCGGCAAGGCCACGATGAGCCGCCAGCTGCGCGCCCTCGAACAGCTCGGGCTGGTCGCCCGAGACCCGGACCCCGCCGACGGGCGCGCCTCCCTGGTGCGGCTCACCGACGAGGGCCGCGACCGCTTCCGCCACGTCCGGGACGCCCGCCGCGAGCGGTACGTCCGCAAGCTCGCCGACTGGGACCGGGCCGAGGTCGCCGAACTGGCCCGCCTGCTCCACCACTTCAACCAGCGCTCCGAGGGCTGAGGCGGCGGCTCAGAGCTCCACGTACACGGCCGTCGCGTCGTCGTGGAGCTTCCCGCGCCACCGGCCGGCGCTCGCCGACTCCAGGGCCCGGACCCGCTGGAGCAGCCCCGCGGGGCCCTCCTTCGCCAGGATCCCGGCGCACTCCGCCCAGTCGCCCGCGCCGAACCGCTCCACCCACCGGCTCGCCCCGTCCGTGAGCGCGGCCAGCGCCCGCACCTCCTCCAGCGGGGTCCTGCCCGTCACCGCCCGCTCCGCCACCGCCGGGTCGGCGGCCGCCGTGAAGAAGCCGCCCTCGGCGTTCCGCAGCCGGTCCGCCGCCGCGTGGGAGCGGAGCGCCTCGCGCGGGATCCGGTCCAGCCGGTCGTCGCGCACCGCCCGGACCGCGCCGTCCGGCGCCCGGAGCAGCAGGACGGAGTCGGAGAGGACCAGGTGGTCGACCCCGGTCGCGTCCCAGCGGGCGAGGACCACGGTTGCCTGAGGCGTACGCACGTGAGAAAGGTCACAGGTGTCCGCGTGCAGCTCCGCGGTGCGCCGGATTGCGAGCGACAGGATCTCGGAC
The DNA here is from genome assembly GCF_042746075.1 of Streptomyces sp. NPDC058758. Classification (NCBI taxonomy): domain Bacteria; kingdom Bacillati; phylum Actinomycetota; class Actinomycetes; order Kitasatosporales; family Streptomycetaceae; genus Streptomyces; species Streptomyces sp. NPDC058758. The sequence goes on from NZ_JBHYPS010000005.1 coordinate 116,410, forward strand.
AGCGTCAGATCGGCGCGGGAAGCGGACAGTTCGGTCAAAGCGCCACCGAGGCGCGCGGTGAACCACGGCACCGTGTGCACACAGCCCACCTCGCCCGCGGGAGGGGTGACGCCGTCCAGGAGGACGAGCGTCCCCCCGCCGCCCGAGGCGGGCAGAGCAGCGGCGGCCCAGTCCTCGTTGGGGCGTTCGGGGCTGCCGGGAAGGGTGGCGACTTCGCTGCGCATGATGTCCAGTGTGCCCGGCTCGCGCAGGGTCTTCACACCACCTGCAAAGGGCTGAAAATGGCCTGTACCAACCGGCCGTGGCCCGCGCGGAAGCCGGAATCACCAGCTCCGGCGAGCTGCGGGCGGGCATCCTGCCAAAGCCCGCCCGGAAGTTCCAGCCGGGCCCCGCCACGGGCCCCCGGCGGCGCCCGCCGGAAGTTGTTCGCCAACTCAGGAGTGTTGTTCACTCGTTCGGGTGGCGGAGCGGCCGATGCCCGTCCCCTGCCGAGAAGCGCTGGAATGGTCGGAAGCCGTACCAGGGGTGGGGGCGGAACCTCGTGACCGGCCGTCACCTCTGCTGTGTGGGCGGACGAGTCAAGAATGCGAGCACCGGTGCAGAAGAAGCGGCCTCGGAGCATGAACGGCGCGCGGAGCCAGACCCCCGGTGAGCCGCCGACCCCCGGCACCACGCCGACCGCGGGAACCCCGTCCCCCCTCGGGAACGACGCCGGAAGCGACGCCGGAAGCAAGGCCGCGAGCGCGTCCGGGAACGGTGCCGGAACCGGCACCCGCGCCCCCGCGCCGACCCCCGGCGGCCGCGCCAAGCGCGTCCGCACCCGCCTCGTCGCCGGTGTCGCCCTCGTCGGCGTCATCGTGGTCGGCGCCGGCGCGCCCGCCGTCCTCACCGCCTCCGACGCGCTGAACGAGTCCCGGCGCCTGGTCACCCTCGCCGAACTCGACCGGCAGGCCGTCACCCTCGCGCACTCCCTCGCCGACGAGCGCGACGAGGTCGTCGCCTTCGTCGCCGCCGGCCGGGACCAGCAGACCGGCCCCAAGAAGAACCGCCGGGTCGTCACCCCCGCCAGGGCCGTCCGGGTCGACCGGCAGATCGACGAGATCCGCCCCGCCGCCTCCGAGGCGCTCCGCCGCGAGCTGGCCGGCGTCGCCTCCGTCCGTCGCGCCGCCCTCACGGGCAAGGGCACGGCCCTGGAGGCCCACAAGGCGTACAGCGACGTCATCGCCGTCCTCCAGGCCCTCGCCGACGACCTCGCCGAGCGGACCCCGCCGCGCGCCGCCGACCCCGGTCTCACCGGCGCCACCCGCGCCCCCGCCGACCTCGGCCGCGCCGTCGAGCAGGCGTCCGCCACCCGGGGCCTGCTCCTCGCCGCGCTCGCCGTCCCGCAGCCCGAGCCCACCGGCGACCTCCGCTACGACGCCGCCACCGGCACCTACGTCGCCGAGGAGCCCGAGGGCAAGGAGGAGGCCGAGCGCGCCCGCGACCTGCTGAGCGCCGCCGCCCAGCAGGCCCGGGTCCGCGAACTGGCCGCCCTCGGCGACTTCGACCGCTCCGCCGGCCCGGCCGCCCGCGACTCCCTCGCCACGACGGTCACCGGCCCCGAGGTCAAGACCGCCGAGCTGGCCCTCGACAGGCTCACCGACCGGCCCGCCCTCACCGAGGCCGAGACCCGCACCTCCCCGACCGCTCTGGACGCCGCGCTCTCCGCCCGCATCGAGCAGATGCGCGGCGTCGAGTCCACGCTCGCCGCCAAGCGGGTCGAGCGGCTCACCGCCCTGCGCGACGGCGACGTCACCGCCCTCGAACTGCGCCTCGCGCTCCTCGGCGGCTGCCTGCTGCTCGCCGTGGGCGTCTCCACCTACGTCGCCCGCAGCCTGACCCGGCCGCTCGCCGTCCTGCGCCTCGGCGCCGCCCGGCTCGCCGCCGCGCCCGCCCCGGCGGCCGAGGAGGCCGTCCGCTTCACCGGACGCAACGACGAGTTCGCCCAGGTCGTCCGCTCCCTCAACACCCTCCACGGGCAGCTCGCGGCCCTCGCCGCCCACACCGGCCGGCTCACCGGCGAGCGGGCCGGGCTGGTCGCCGCCCAGGAGGCCGCCGAGGCCGCGCTGGCCGCCCAGCGCGCCGACCTCCAGGGCCGGATCGCCGTCCTCACCGCCGACTTCGAGCGGCTCCGCGGCACGGTCCACCACACCTTCGTCAACCTCTCGCTGCGCAGCCTCGGCCTCGTCGACCGGCAGCTCGCCGTCATCGAGAAGCTGGAGGAGCGCGAGCAGGACCCGGACCGCCTCGCCACCCTCTTCAAGCTCGACCACATGGCGACCGTCATGCGCCGCCACAGCGAGAACCTGCTGGTCCTCGCCGGCCACGAGCACGTCCACGGCCACGCGGGCCCGGTCCCCCTGGTCGACGTGCTGCGCGCCGCCGTCAGCGAGATCGAGCGGTACGAGCGGGTCACCATCCAGTCGCTGCCGCCGCACGCCCAGCTCGCCGGCTTCGCCGCCGACGACCTGAGCCACCTGGTCGCCGAGCTCCTGGAGAACGCCACCTCGTTCTCCCCGCCGGACGCCGAGGTCCAGCTCTCCGGCTGGCTCCTGGAGACCGGCGAGATCATGCTCTCCGTCCAGGACTCCGGCATAGGGATCCCCGAGCACCGCCGCGCCGACCTCAACGCCCGCCTCGCCGCCGCCGACCCGGAGGCCTTCGAGGGCGAGGGCCTCGGCATGCGGGTCGTCTCCCTGCTGGCCGCCCGCCACGGCGTCGGCGTCGAGCTGCGCGAGCAGAAGCCGGGCGGCACGGCCGCCGTCGTGGTGCTCCCGCTCCCGCTGCTGCCGGCCGAGCCGCCGGCCGCGCCCGAGCCGGTACGGGTCGCCGGCACCGGCCCCGTACCCGTCCTGCACCTTCCCGGCTCCGAGGCCGAGGCCAACTCCAACGCCCTCCCGTCCCGCACCCGCGACCCGCTCGTGGACGCGGCGGAGCGCGCCTTCCGCGCGGCGGAGGAGCGGGAGCCGTCGGAGCCCGCGGTGCCGGAGCCGCGGGAGTACGGCTCCGAGCCCGCCGCCCGCGCCGAACCGGAACCGCTCCCCGTACCGCCGGCCGAGCCGGTCCACGAGCAGCCCGCCCACGAGCAGCCGGTCCACGAGTCCGTCTCCGAGACCACGCTCCAGGTGCGGCTCCCCGACCCGCCGCCCGAGCCGGACAGCCACGAGCGCGCCGCCGAACCGGCCTTCGCGCCCGCACCCGAGCAGGCCGCACCCGAGCGGGCCGTAGCCGAGCAGGCCGCACCCGAGCGGGCCGCACCCGAGCAGGCCGTGCCCGTACCGGAGCAGTTCGCACCGGAGCAGGCCGTGCCCGAGCAGGCCGGGCCCGCCGACGAGGCGCAGGTGCCCGGGCCGCGGCCCGCCCAGTGGGAGCGGGTGACCGACAAGGGCCTGCCGAAGCGGACCCCCCAGGTGGTCCGCGCCCCCGCGGCGCCCACCGCCCCCCGCCGGGGCGCGGTCGACGCCGACGCGCTCCGCCGCCGCCTGGGCGGCTTCCACCAGGGCGCCGTGGCCGGGCGCCGGGACGTCGAGGCGGAGATAGCGGCCGAGAGCACCGCGCGTACAGAGGAGATGACGGGGGACACAGTCGAGGAGGCACGCAGTTGACCGCCACGGGAACGAGCACCACCAGCACCACCGGTACGTACGGACTGAGCACGGAGGCCCGCAACCTGCAATGGCTGCTGGGCAACCTCGTGGAGGAGGTGCCGGGCGTCCGCTCGGTCGCCGTCGTCTCCTCCGACGGGCTCCTCCTGCTCTCCTCCGACCCCGAGGAGCGGCCGGACCAGGCCCCCGACGGGCCCGCCCGCCCCCGGGGCCCGCGCGGCTCCAGCGCCGACCTGGCCACCATCGTCTCGGGCATCGGCAGCCTCACCATCGGCGCCGCGCGCCTCATGGACGGCGGCGGAGTGAAGCAGACCATGGTCGCCATGGACGAGGGCAGCGTCTTCGTCATGTCGATCAGTGACGGCTCGCTGCTCGGCGTGCACGCCACCCCCGACTGCGACATGAGCGTCATCGCCTACCACATGGCGCTCTTCGTGGGCCGCGCCGGACACGTCCTCACCCCCGAAGTCCGCAGCGAGCTGCGCAAGTCGATGGAGAGTTACCGGTGACCTCGCCGACCGCCGCCCACCGGCTGCCGGTACGCGGCGAGGGACGGCGCCCCGCGCGCGTGCGCCCGTACTCGCTGACCGGCGGCCGCACCCGCTTCGGGCACGTGCTGCTCGTGGAGACCTTCGTGGCCGCCCTGGAGGCGCCGCTCGCCCGCAAGGTCCTCACGGACGGCGGCCCCGGCGCCCGCGGGCTCATGCCCGAGATGCGCGCCATCGTCGAGATATGCCGCCGGATGCGGACGGTGGCGGAGATCTCGGCCCTCCTCAAGATGCCGTTGGGTGTCGTCCGGGTGCTGCTCAGCGACCTGGCCGACCAGGGAAAGATCCGTGTGTACGGGACCGGTCACGACACCGGCCAGCCCGACCGCGCGCTCCTCGAAAGGGTGCTGAGTGGACTCCGTCGTCTCTGACGCCACCGCCGTCGACACGGCCGTCGACACCGCCGCGGCCGCCCCCGCCGCCTCCCCGGCGCAGGCCGTCCCCACCGCGAAGATCCCGGCCCAGCCCGGGCGGACGGACGGGGAACCCGACCCCGAGGACGGCGCCCAGGACTGGCAGCTCGACCACTCCCGCGCCCCGATCGCCACGAAGATCGTGGTCGCGGGCGGCTTCGGCGTCGGCAAGACCACCTTCGTCCGCGCGGTCTCGGAGATCACCCCGCTCCAGACCGAGGCGCTGATGACCCGGGCCAGCGAGGAGACCGACGACCTCACCGCCACCCCGGACAAGCTCACCACCACGGTGGCGATGGACTTCGGCCGGATCACGCTCGACAACGACCTGGTCCTGTACGTCTTCGGCACGCCGGGACAGCAGCGCTTCTGGTTCATGTGGGACGACCTGGTGCGCGGCGCGATCGGGGCGATCGTGCTCGCCGACACCCGCCGCCTCACCGACTGCTTCCCCGCCCTCGACTACTTCGAGAGCTGCGGCCTGCCGTACGTCGTCGCCGTCAACCACTTCGAGGGAACCGAGCGGTTCGAGCCGGAGGACGTCAGGGAGGCCCTGACGATCGCCCCCGACGTCCCCGTGGTGATCATGGACGCGCGCAAGCGGTACAGCGTCGTCGAGACGCTGCTCGCCATGGTCGAGCACGCGCTCTCCGCCACCCCCGAATAGCGCGCCCGCGCCCCGCCCGCAGCCCCCCACGCACCACCTTCGTCTTCGCCCCAGGAGCCCCGCCCATGCGGAAGATACTCATAGTCGGCGCCGGCCAGTCCGGCCTCCAGCTCGCCCTCGGCCTCCAGTCCCGGGGGTACGAGGTCACCCTGATGTCGAACCGGACGGCGGACGAGATCCGCTCCGGCCGCGTCATGTCCACCCAGTGCATGTTCGACACCGCGCTCGGCCACGAGCGCGACCTCGGCCTGAACTTCTGGGAGTCCCAGGCCCCGAGGATCGAGGGCCTCGGCGTCTCCGTCGCCGGCCCCGACTCGGCCCGCGTCATCGACTGGGTCGGCAGGCTCGACGGCTTCGCCCAGTCCGTCGACCAGCGGGTGAAGATGTCCGGCTGGATGGAGACCTTCGCCCAGCGCGGCGGGCAGCTCGTGATCCACGGCGCGGCCGTCGGCGACCTCGACTTCTTCGCCCGGCGCTACGACCTCGTGCTCGTCGCCGCGGGCAAGGGCGAGCTGGTCTCCATGTTCGGCCGGGACGCCGACCGCTCCCCGCACACCGAGCCGCAGCGCGCGCTCGCCGTCGCGTACGTGCACGGCCTCGGCCCGCGCCCCGAGCACCCCGACTTCGACGCGGTCCGCTGCAACATCGTGCCCGGCGTCGGCGAGCTGTTCGTCATGCCGACCCTCACCACCGGCGGCCGCGCCGACATCCTCTTCTGGGAGGGGATCCCCGGCGGCCCGCTCGACGTCTTCCGGGGCGTCAAGGACCCCTCCGAGCACCTGGCGCTGACGCTGGAGCTCATGGAGAGGTTCACGCCCTGGGAGTACGCGCGCGCCACCAAGGTCGAGCTCACCGACGCCGGCGGCACCCTCGCGGGCCGCTACGCCCCCACCGTCCGCAACCCCGTCGGCCACCTCCCGGGCGGCGGCCTCGTGCTGGGCGTCGCGGACGTCGTCGTCGCCAACGACCCGATCACCGGCCAGGGCTCCAACTCCGCGTCCAAGTGCGCCGCCGCCTACCTCGCCGCGATCGTCGAGCACGGCGACCGGCCCTTCGACGAGGCGTGGATGCGGTCCGCCTTCGACCGCTACTGGAAGACCGCCGAGCCCGTCACCAAGTGGACCAACGCGATGCTGGCCCCGCCGCCGGAGCACGTCCTCCAGCTGCTGGGCGCGGCCGGCGAGCTCCAGCCGATCGCGGACCGCTTCGCCAACGGCTTCGACGACCCGGCGGACTTCGAGAACTTCTTCTTCGACCCGGAGAAGGCCTCCGCCTACCTGGCCTCGGTGGCCTCCGGGGCCTGACCCGTCCCGTCGTACCCCTCGTCCGAACCCTCCCGGGCCGACTCCGGGACGACGGGCGGGGCGTACGACTCCAGGGACGCGCCGTCCGGGTCCGGCCGGACCGCCCCGAGCAGCGGGTTCGCGGCGAGGGGCGAGACCTTCACCCGGCCGCCGGGGCGCGGGGCCTGCACCACCAGGCCCTCGCCCAGGTAGAGCGCGACGTGGGTGGCGCCCGGGAAGTACACCACCAGGTCCCCGGGCCGCAGTTCCCCCAGCGGCACCCGGGGCAGCTCGGCCCACTGCTCCTGGCTGGTGCGCGGGAGGTCCCGGCCGGCCGCCGCCCAGGCGCGCTGCGTGAGCCCCGAGCAGTCGTACGCCTCCGGCCCCTCCGCCCCCCACTCGTACGGCTTCCCGAGCTGGCCGACCGCGAAGCGCAGCGCCTCCGCCCCGGCCCGGGAGGGGGTGCGGGCGGGGCCGAGCGCGCCGGAGGCGAGGAGCTCGCGCTGGGCGCCGGCGGTCTCGGTCCGCTCCAGCTCGGTCAGACGGGCGAGCCGGGCGGGGGAGAGGGAGGCGAGCAGCGCCTCGACCTCCGCGAGCTTCTTCCGCACCTCGTCCCGCCGGGTCCGCTGCCGCGCGGCGAGGGTCCGCTGCCGGTCGAGGGCGGTCCGGGAGTCGGCGGCCAGGGAGGCGGCCCGGCGTTCGGCGGTCCGGAGCCGGGGGACGGCGGAGGCCCGGTCGCGGGCCGTCCGGTCCAGCAGGTGGCGCGCGTCGAGGGCCGACTGCGGGTCGGGGGCGAAGAGCAGCCGCAGCGGGGAGGCGTAGGAGGTCCGGCCCTGGTACTGCTCCCGGGCGAGCCGCCCCGCCTCGGCCCGGCCGCGCGCCAGGGCGGTGCGGGCGGTCTCCAGGTCGGCGGCGATCCGCCGGGTGTCGGCCTGCTGGACCTTCAGCGCCTCCTCGGCGGCGTTGAACTTCTCGGTGGCCTCCTCCGCCTGCCGGTAGAGGGTGCGCAGGCGCGCGAGCAGCGTGGCCACGGAGTCCCCGCCGGAGGGCGCGAGCGCCCCGGCGCCGTCGACCGCCGGCCGGGGGGTGTCGGCCGTGGTGCCGGGGGCGTCCGGGGTGTCGGGGCCGTCCGCGGTACCGGGGCCGTCCGGGGTGTCGGCCGCCGTGCCGGAGTCGCCCGGGTCGTCCGGGGTGTCGGCCGCCGCGTCGGCCTCGGCGTCGGCCACGCTGTCCGGGTCCACCGGGCCCACCGGTTCCGCCGCCGGGTCCGCCGGGGCGAGCGGCGCGGGGGGGCCGGGGGGCGCCGGTGCGGCCGCCGCCGGGCCGGTCAGGGCCGTCAGCGCGGCCAGGGCTCCCGTACAGACCGTGCGCAGCAGCCTTCGCGACACGTCACCACCACCTCCAGAGCGGGCTCCGGAGGCATCATGGCGCGTCAATTCATCCGATTACCGTACGGACCGGGGCGTGGCTTCCGGCGTCACCCGTTCGGCTCTCCGTCCCGCCCCCGGTCCGCCTCCTCGCCCCGCTCCGCGCCGGGCCGCGCGGCCGGTTTCGACCACGGCCACTTCAGCTCGCGCCGCTCGCGGCCCTCGGGGGCGTACGCGTAGACCCAGCCGCGCTGGAGCCCGAGGCGCTTGGTGTGGCCCGCGGGTTCGCGGCGGTACGTGTGGAGCGCGGGCGGACGGCCGTCGTGGGCCGGCACCGGCACCTCGTACCACTTCGGCGGGTGGCCGGTCGCGCCGAGCAGGATGGGCAGCACCCTGCCGTCGAGGGGGCCGCCGCGGAAGGGGGTGTTCTCGCTTCTCACCCCACCAGTCTCACAGCAGGTGGGCCGCCTCGCCGACGAGGGGCGCCAGGCGCCGGGCGAGAGCGGCGACGGGCCCGTCGGGGCGCTCCTGGGCGAGCAGCCGCCGCACGACCGCGGCGGTCTCCGGGTCGCTCGCCGAGCCGGCCGCCAGGAGGGCGACGAGGTGGTCGACCAGCCAGTCGCGCAGCTCGCCCGCGACCGGCCGCTTGCCCTCGTCCAGCCAGATGAGGGAGGCCGCCTCGACGGCCGCGATCCAGGTGCGGACCAGCATCCCGAGCCGCGGGCCCGGCCGCTCCGCGCCCAGGTGCAGGAAGATCTGCGCGGCGGCGGCCCGCCGCACCTCGTCCACGATCGACGTGGTGTTGGAGGTCTCGACGACGCTCCCGCCGCGCAGCAGCGCGCTGAAACCGGCGTCGTGGCCGTCCACGAAGGCGAGGTAGCGGTCCAGGACCCGGCCGAGCCGGGCGGTGGGCGGGCCGTCCTCGGGCTCGGCGAAGCAGCGGTTCAGGGCGTCGGCGGAGGAGCGCAGCGCGGCCTCGTACAGCTGCTGCTTGCCGCCGGGGAAGTAGCGGTAGACCAGCGGCCGCGAGACCCCGGCCGCCTCGGCGACGTCGTCGAGCGACACGTCCTCGGGGGCCCGGTGCGCGAAGAGCCCGAGCGCGGCCTCCAGGAGCTGGCCGCGCCGCTCCTCGACGCTGAGCCGGCGGTACGCGGGAGAGGCGGCGCTCGTCATGTCCGCAGCGTATCCCCGGTACCGCCGCCTCCGGGCCCCGGCCGGGAAGCCGCCCGCCCCCTCAGGCCAGCAGGCCCGAGGAGCGCCAGAGCCGGCGGCCCGGCCCCCGGAGCACGCCGATGTCGTCGAGGAAGTCCGTCAGCCGCTTGGCGCCGGACTGCATGACCTCCCGCCGGTGGCCGCTCGCCCGCACCTGGGCGACCGCCTCCCGCCGGTCCAGGCCCACCGCGTCGTACACCGCGGGGTTGACGAAGCAGGTGGAGAAGACCCGGGCGGCCTCGCCGCAGCTGAGCCGGGTGAACTCCTGCTCCCAGCGCGGCGCCGTCACCATCTGGCGGCGCAGTTCCTCGCGGGCGTACCGCACGTGGCGGGCCTCCTCCACCACGTGGATCCGGGTCACGCCCCGGATCAGCGTCTGGACCCGCTCGTCCGGGAAGGTCAGCCGCTGCATCCAGTCGAGGATCTCCTCGCCGAGCAGGGTGGCGGCGAAGGAGCCGGGGGTGGTGGAGACGGTCTTCAGGACGCGGGCGAGGTTGTGGTAGACCCGCGGCACGGGGTAGTCGCCGGTCCCGCTCTTGCGGATCATCCGGGCGAACATCATCGAGTGCCGGCACTCGTCGGCGATCTCGGTCAGCGCGTACCGCACGTGATGGCTGGTCAGCGACTTGTCGTAGATGTGCCGGACGAGCAGCTGCATCAGGATGACCTCGAACCAGATGCCCAGCGAGGCCAGCGAGGCGGCCTCGTGGCGGGAGAGGTCGATCCGCTGCTCCTCGGACATCCGGTGCCACAGCGGGGTGTCGTAGAGGGAGACCAGCTCCGGCGGCCAGTACCACCTGCCGTCCTCGAAGGGGGCGTCCCAGTCGAGCGCGGTGTCGGGGTCGTAGGAGTGCTTGCGGGACGACTCCAGGAGCCGTTCGGCGAGCCGCTCGCGGTCGCGGAGCGGTCCGAGCGCGTCCCGCAGCCGGGTGAAGTCGGGCTCGGTGAAGGGACTCATGGCGGGGACACCTCGCTGGCGTCGGACTCGGGTTACCGTCGGTCACTCGCTATCAGACTGCCCGTCAGCAAGCCCGTCAATCCCTCGCGCGCGACTTGTTGACGCTTCGTACAGCAACGTGTGAGCCTGCTGGCGGCGGCAGGACGCCGGTGGCCGGAAGGAGTGGTCGATGTCGACGCACGAGCTCTACGTGAACCCCCCGTCCGGGCCCGGCCGGGAGATCCCGGCCACCGGAGACGCCCGCTTCTCCTGGGAGTACGACATGGCCGACGCCGGCCGTGACCGGCTCCTCGCCCTCTACCGGAAGGGCAAGGACAAGCAGTGGGACGGCGCCCGCCGCATCGACTGGGACCTGGAGGTCGACCCGTACGACCCGCTCGGCACCCCCGACGAGGCGCTCGCCCTCCACGGCACCCGCCACTGGGCCAAGCTCACCGAGAAGGACAAGGGCGAGCTGCGCCGCCACTACGCGGCCTGGAACTTCAGCCAGTTCCTCCACGGCGAGCAGGGCGCCATGGTCTGTGCCGCCCGGATCGTCGAGTCCGCGCCCGACCTGGACGCGAAGTTCTACTCCGCCACCCAGACCATGGACGAGGCCCGGCACGCCGAGATCTACGGCCGCTTCCTGCACGAGAAGATCGGGATGCTCTACCCGATCAACGACCACCTCCAGACCCTCCTCGACGACACCCTCCGCGACTCCCGCTGGGACATGCCCTACCTCGGCATGCAGGTGCTCATCGAGGGCCTCGCCCTCGCCGCCTTCGGCATGATCCGCGACACCACCGACAAGCCGCTGCCGAAGCAGATCCTCGCGTACGTCATGCAGGACGAGGCCCGGCACGTGGCCTTCGGGCGGATGGCCCTGCGCGACCACTACAAGCAGCTCACCGACGCCGAGCTGCGCGAGCGCGAGGAGTTCGTCATCGAGGGCTGCTACCTGATGCGGGACCGGCTGCGCGGCGTCGAGGTCCTGGAGAACTTCGGGATCCCGCGCGGGGAGGCGGAGGAGTTCAGCGAGCGGAGCGAGTTCCTCCACCTCTTCCGGAAGCTGCTGTTCAGCCGGATCGTGCCCTGCGTCAAGGACATCGGCCTCTGGGGCGAACGCCTCCAGAAGGCCTACCTCGACATGGGCGTCTTCGACCTCGGCGACTCCAACCTCGACCTCCTCATGACCCAGGACGAGGAGATCGCCGAACGCCTCGACGCCGAACGCTTCGCGGAGGAGGAGCGGGCACGCGTCGCGGAGGTGACGGACGCGATCGCGGCCGGGGCGGCGGAGGGGTAGGGGCAGGGACGGGGGAGCGTTGGGGGCGGGGGCGGACGGACCCGGGGCCGCGCCCGTCAGCCGGCGGGGCGGGGCAGGGACGCTCCTTCGGGGGACCGCCCGCCCGGTGCGCCCCGCGGGCGCGCCGGAGGCGTCGTCTCCGGGGGCCGGGCGCCGGGTGCGCCCCGGGGCCGGGCCGGGGGAGTCGCCTGCGCGGCCCGTTCGCCCCGCGCGCCCGGCGCGGCCCGGGACTCCGCCTCCAGGCGCAGCGCCTCCCGCATCACGTCCCGGGCGATCGGCGCCGCGCTGCCGCCGCCGCTGATGTCCGTACGGGCCGCCTCCGCGTCCTCCACGACGACCGCCACCGCGACCGCCGGCCGGGCCGAGTCCTCGGCCTGCGCCCAGGCGATGAACCAGGCGTACGGGGTCCCCGTGTTGCCGAAGCCGTGCTGCGCGGTGCCCGTCTTGCCGCCGACCCGCGCCCCCGGGATCGCCGCGTTCGTCCCCGTCCCCTCCTCGACCGCCTTCACCATCAGCCGCTGGAGCTGGAGGGCGGTCGACGGGCTCATCGCCTGCCGGTAGCCGCGGCGCGGGGTGCGGTCCACGGTCGCCCCGCCGGAGGTGGTCGTCCGGTCGACCAGGTACGGCTGCGCGATCTCCCCCGTGTTGGCGACCGCGGCCGCCACCATGGCCATCTGGAGGGGCGTGGCCGTGGTGTCGAACTGGCCGATCGACGACAGCGCCAGCTGGTCCGGGCTCATCACGCGGTCGAAGTTCGACTTCGCGACCCAGGACGGCACCCGCAGGGTCGTGTCGTCGAAGCCGAACCGTTCCGCCGTGCCGACCATGTCCTCCAGGCCGACCTCCACGCCGAGCCCGGCCATCACCGTGTTGCAGGACCACTGGAGGGCGTACGCGAGCGAGGCGTCCTCGCACCCGCGCGCCTCGTTCGGCAGGACCTGCCGGGTGCCGGGCAGCACGAAGGGGTCCGGGGTGTCCGTCGGCGCGTCCACGTCCCGCACCACCCCGGCGTCCAGCGCCGCCGCAGCGGTCACGATCTTGAAGGTGGAGCCGGGCGGATAGGTCTGCCGCAGCGCCCGGTTGAGCATCGGCTGGTTCGGCGAGGTGGTCAGCCGGGCCCAGGCGTCCTTCACGTCCGGGCCGGTGCCGGAGAGCACGCCGGGCTCGTACGACGGGGAGGAGACCAGCGCGAGGATCCGCCCGCTCGACGGTTCGAGCGCCACGACCGCGCCGCGCTTGCCGTCGAGCCCCCGGTAGGCCGCCTCCTGCATCGGCGCCCGGATCGTCGTCACCACGTCGCCGCCGGGGGAGCGGCCCCGGGTGAGGTCGTTCCACAGCGGCAGCGGCGCCAGCGCCGGGTCGGTCCCGGCGAGGAGGGCGTCCTGCGCGTGCTCGACCATCGTGGTGCCGTACGTCTGGGAGGCGTAGCCGGTCACCGGCGCGTACAACGGGCCCCGCCGGTAGGTCCGTTCCCAGCGCAGCTGCTGACCGCTGTCGCGGGAGCCGGTCACCGGCCGGCCGTCGACGACGATCTCGCCGCGCGGCTCGGCCCAGCGGGCGATGGCGCTCCGCCGGTTGGCCGGATTGGCGTCCAGCTCGTCCGCCTCGACCAGCATCACGCGCCCCGCGTTGACGAGCAGCGCGACGAGCAGGACGAGGCAGAGCGCGGCGGCCCGCCGGATGTACCGGATCACCGGCCCGCCTCCACCCGGGCGAGTTCGCCCGTGTCCGCGGTCTCCGGCCGCGGCGCCCGCGCCGAGTCGCTCACCCGCACCAGGAGCGCGACGATCACCCAGTTGGTCACCACCGACGAACCGCCCTGCGCCAGGAACGGCATCGCCATGCCCGTCAGCGGGATCAGCCCCATCACCCCGCCCGCGATCACGAAGACCTGGAGCGCCACGATCGAGGCGAGTCCGACGGCGAGCAGCCGCCCGAAGGGGTCCCGCAGCGCGAGCCCGGCCCGGTAGCCGCGCGCCACGAAGAGCGCGTACAGCAGGAACAGCGCGGCGAGCCCGAGGAGGCCCAGCTCCTCGCCGGCCGTCGCCAGGATGAAGTCCGACTTGGCGGCGAAGCCGATGAGGACCGAGTGCCCGAGCCCGAGGCCGGTGCCGAGCATCCCGCCGGCGGCGAAGGCGAAGAGCGACTGGGCGAGCTGCCCGGGCCCGTCGCCGGCCCGGATGGAGGCGTACGGATCCAGCCAGTCCTCCACCCGGCTGTGCACGTGCGGCTCGACCGAGCCGATCAGGAAGGCCCCGGCGGCGGCGAGCAGCAGCCCGATGGCGATCCAGCCGGTGCGGCCGGTCGCCACGTACAGCATGATCACGAAGAGGCCGAAGAAGAGCAGCGAGGTGCCGAGGTCCCGCTCCAGGACGAGGACGAGGACGCTCAGCAGCCAGATCGCCACGATCGGCCCGAGCACCCGCCAGGTCGGGAACTGGAACCGCCAGACCCGGCGCCCCGCGTACGCGAGCGCGCTGAGGTTGGCGGAGAGGTACGCGGCGAAGAAGACCGCCAGCAGGATCTTCGCGAACTCGCCCGGCTGGAAGGAAAGCCCGCCGATCCGGATCCAGATCCGGGCCCCGTTCACCGCGGGGAAGAAGATCGGCAGGATCATCAGGGCCAGCGCGGCGGCCACCGAGACGTACGCGTACCCCTGGAGGGAGCGGTGGTCGCGCAGCAGCACCACGACCACGATGAAGAGCGCGACGCCGAGCGTCGACCAGACCAGCTGCGGGGTCGCCGCCTGGTCGCGGGGGGTCTCCAGGTCGAGCCGGTAGATCAGCACCAGGCCGAGCCCGTTGAGCAGGAGGGCGATCGGTAGCAGGAGCGGGTCGGCGTACGGCGCCCGGAACCGCACGGCGAGGTGCGCGAGCAGCGCGAGGAGGCCGAGCCCCGCGCCGTAGCGGGCGGCGTCCGGCGGCACGGCCCCGTCGTGGGCGAGTCCCACCTCGGCGTAGCCGCAGACGGAGATGAGGACGGCGCCGAGGAGCAGCACCAGTTCCACCCCGCGCCCCTTCGGGACCCGGACGCCGGGCGGCGGCGCGTCCGGAGGCGCGTCCGTGGTCCGAGGTGCGGTCATGGTCGGCAACGTAGCAAGCCGTATGCCGTATGTCCCTTTTGTGTGACGGTGTGCCGTGGGCGCGCCGCGCTTCCGCCGCGGGCGTGCGGGGCGGGCCGTGCTTCCGCCGCGGGCGTGCGGGGCGAGCCGAAGGTGCCGGGCGGACGGCGGGGACGCCGTGGGTGCTGGGCGGCGCACTGCGGGGCGAGCCGGGGGTGCCGGGCGGCGCACGGCAGGGATGCCGTGGGGTGCCGCGCGCCGAGGGCCGCCGCGGGAGCGCTCATCCCTCCGGGGCGTCCATTCCCCCGGCGTGCTCATTCCCCCGGGGCGCTCATCCCTCCGGGGCGTCGTCCTCGAACCGTACGTACTCCGGCAGCCGGATCCGCGCCTCCGCGCCGCCGCCCTCCGCGGCGCGGCCGAACTCCAGCTCGGCGCCGATCACCTCCGCCTGGCCCGCCGCGATCGTCAGGCCCAGGCCGTGCCCCTTGCCGCCGCTCTCGGTGCGGAAGCGCTGCGGGCCGGAGGCGGACAGGTACTCCGGGAAGCCCGGACCGTGGTCCCGTACCGCCACCGTCGCCCCGTCCACGGTCACGACCACCGGCGGCCGGCCGTGCCGGTGGGCGTTGGCGACCAGGTTCCCCAGCACCCGTTCGAGGCGCCGCCGGTCCGTCTCGACCGTCGCGTCCCGCGCGATCCGCACCTCGGTCTCCGTGCCGGAGGCGCGCACCACCCGCTCGACCAGCGGCCCGAGTTCGTGCACGGCCAGGTCGACGGTCTCGTTGCGGGCGTCGAGCCGGGAGATCTCCAGGAGGTCCTCGGTCAGCCCGCGCATGGCCCTGACCCGGTCCCGTACGAGCTCCGCGGGCCGGCCCTCCGGCAGCAGCTCGGCGGCGGCCGAGAGGCCCGTCAGCGGGGTCCGCAGCTCATGGGCCACGTCCGCCGTGAACCGCTGTTCGTTCTGGAGCTTGCGCTGGAGCGAGGAGGCCATCGTGTCCAGCGCCCCGGAGACCGTCGCCACCTCGTCCTGCGGCCGGCGCGGGTCCTTCGTCCGGGGGTCGTCCACGCGGGCGTCCAGGTCCCCGGCGGTGATCCGGCGGGCCACCTGCGCCGTGGCGTGGAGCCGCCGGGTGACCCGGGTGACGGCCACGACGCCGACGGCCAGCGTCGCCGCGATCGCGAGGATCGAGGAGCCGACGATCGACCGGTCCAGGGCGTCGATCGTCCCCGCGCCCACGCTGTGGTCGACGCGGACGGCGAGCGCGTGCCCGTCCGCCGGGCCCGCCGCCCACATGGTGGGCCGGCCCTGGT
Source organism: Streptomyces sp. NPDC058758 (assembly GCF_042746075.1). Classification (NCBI taxonomy): domain Bacteria; kingdom Bacillati; phylum Actinomycetota; class Actinomycetes; order Kitasatosporales; family Streptomycetaceae; genus Streptomyces; species Streptomyces sp. NPDC058758. The sequence goes on from NZ_JBHYPS010000005.1 coordinate 132,159, forward strand.
GGTCGGAGGTCATGGTGCCGCGCTCGCCGCGCGCGGTCAGCCGCCGCAGCGGCTCCGGCAGCCCGGCCGGGTCGAGCCCGGCGAACGGCGGCAGCGGCTCGCCCGCCTCGTACGACCGGGTGACCTCCGCGAGCCGGGACAGCGCCTTCTCCCGGGCGTCGCGCACGGTCTGCCCGGTCACCGAGACGTGCACCAGCGTGCCCAGCAGGGCGGCCAGGGCGCAGCACATCACGGCGATGAAGACCGCGGCCTTCCAGGTGAGCGTCGCGGTCCAGGCGGGCGCCCGGGGCCGCCGCGCACGGCGCGCGCTCACGTCACCGGCTCCGCGCGCGGGGAGCCCGGGCCGGGCGGCTCGGCGCGGGGGGAGCGGGGGGAGGCGGTGCCCGGCGGCTCGGCCCGGGGAGAGGAGGGGCCCGGCGGCTCGGTACCGGGCGGGGCCGTGCGGGGGGAGTCCGGGCGGGGCGGTTCCGTGCGCGGGGCGGCCGACGGGGACCGTACGGGCACGATCTCGTCCCGCGCCGGCAGCATGCTGTGCTGGAGCCGGTCCCACGACCAGGCGGTGCGGTACTCGTATCCGGGGATCCCGGCCGAGGCGGCCCGCACCACCAGGTCCCGCCCCGCCAGCTCCACGCTGATCACCTGGTCGACGGTGGACATCACCCGGGTGAGCCCGCCCCGCTCCGCGAGGTACACCCGCACGGCGACCTGCTGCTCGGGCAGCCGGATCCCGACGATCAGCTCGTCCCGGCCGTTGCCCGTGAGGTCCCGGTAGTACGGCGAGAGCACCGGGCACGCCTCCGGCGCGGTGTCGCAGGCGAGCACCGCCCGCGCCGTCCGCTCGTCCAACCCGCCCGGCCCGTCGTCCCCGGCGTCCGTGCCGGGGTGCGCCGCCACCTCGGCACGCACCACCGCGACCGGGTCCACGGTCCGCACGTCGGCGCCCCGCACGGTGATCCCCGGCACCCGCTCGGTGTCGGTCTCGCCGTAGTCGGCCGGCGGATCCGAGGCGGGCGGCAGGTCGGGCCACAGCCGCACGGGCCCCACCGCCGTCTCCGACGGCCCCTCGCTCTCGAGCCCGCCCCCGCCGCCGCACCCGGCGAGGAGCGGGAGGGCGCCCAGCGCGAGGGCGGCGGCGAGCCGGACGGTACGGGGTCCCACGGCGCTCCTCGGATGGTGACCGGTCTTTGGTCAGAACGATATGCGGTGTCCCCTATTGTTCGATTGTCGGAATTGCCGCTTGGGGGCCTTCCGGAGTCCTCCGGGGCCTTCAGGAGCCCTCCGGGGTGTTCCGGAAGGACGGGGCGGTACGGTCCGGCGGCCGAGGGGCCGACTGGCCGGCCGCGCGACCCGACCGGCCGCGCGACACGGCTGACCGCGCGACACGGCTGACCGACCGGCCGACTGTCCGGCTGCGTGATGCGGCCTGAGGCGCGACTCCCGCCCCGCCCCCCTCCGCCCCGCCCCCTCCGGGCCGCCCCCTCCGGCCGGCCCTACTCCAACCCGCCCTGCCCCGGCCTGCTCCGGCCCGTCCCGCCCGCTCCCGCTCCCGCTCCCGGAAGCCGCCGCTCAACCCTGGAGCCCCCGCAGCTCCATCCGGGCCAGCGCCGCGCGGCACAGGGTGAGGAGCTTCTCGTCCTGGTGGACGTCGTGGCTGCCGGAGGCGCCCTCGCGGGCGTTGTGCCGCCGGCGGCGGGTCAGCTCGGTGAGGATCGGCAGCTGCGCCGCCGCGGCCGCCGGGCCCATCTCGGCCAGGCACTCGGCGATGTCCACGCGCGCGTGCCGGTTCTCCTCCCAGGCCGCGAGCAGCACCGGCAGCGTCCGCTCCGTCTCCCCGGACACCCGCCACAGCGCCGCCGCGCACCGCACCCGCTCCCACAGGTCCCGGGACGTCAGCCCCGGCCGCAGTGCCCGGGCCGCCCCGGCCGCAGCCGGGCCGATCGCCCCCAGCGCCTGGGCCGCCGCGCACCGGTCGGCGCCCGACGCCCCCGGCCGCAGCCACCGCACGAGCACCGGCACCACCGCCTCCGCGTCGCCCTCCACCGCCCACAGGGCACGGGCCGCCGTGGTCGCGACCGCCGCCGAGTCGGCGCCGAGCAGCTCCCGCAGGTCCGGTACGGCCTCCCGGGCGGCGGGCCCGAACGCGCCGAGGGTCCGCGCCGCGGCCTCCCGCACCCACGCCCGCCGGTGCTCCGGCGCCCCCCGCAGCACCCGCAGCACCTCCGGCAGCGCCTGCCCGCCGCGTACCGCCGCCAGGGCGTACAGCAGCGGGGACGCCCGGTCGTACAGGTCCTCGTCCAGCTCCACCGCCGCCAGCCGCCGCCGCAGCAGCGGCGCGAGCCCCGCCGCCGCCGGGCCCAGCCCGTCGACCGCGTACAGCAGCTCGCGCCGCACCTCGCCCGGCCCTTCCAGCGCGCGGGCGAGCAGCGGCACGGCACGGGCGTCGCCGCTCCGCGCCAGGGCGAGCAGCGCCCCGTCCCGTCCGGTCCGGCCGGTCAGTTCCCCCAGGCCTCCGGAGGGCGCCGCGGCCCGGTGCGCGCCGCCCGGGCCCTCGGCGAGGACGGCCGCGAGCCCGTCGGCCGCCGGGGCGCCCAGCTCGAAGAGGCGCTCCAGGAAGGAGGTGGCGGCGTCCCGCAGCCGGGCGTCCGGATCGGCCAGCTGCGCGCCGACGAGCCGCACCACCTCCTCGTACCGCCCCCGCCAGAGCCGTATCAGCCCCCCGCACAGCCAGACCGCGTCCGCCCGCTGGCCGGGGTCGGGGCTGCGCAACTGCGCCAGGATCAGCGCGATCCGGTCGTCCACCCGGTCGTCCAGCGCCCCGTGCAGGGTGCGCAGCAGCTCCTCCGTCCACGGCGTCCGCCGCCCCGCCACGTGCTCCTCAAGGAGCTCGCGCACCTGCCCCACGAGCGTCGCCGGCATCCGGACGGGCCCCGGCTCGCCGTCCCGGTCCCGGTCCCGGTCTCCGTCCCGGTCCCGGTCTCCGCAGACCGACGGCTCCGGCTTCGCCTCCGGCTGCGGGGCCGTCCGGATCTCCTCCAGGAGGTCCGTCACCCACCGCACGATGTCCTCCGGGATCCGCCCCGGCGAGCAGCGCGCGAGCTGCGCCAGCGCCGCGAGCCGCAGTCCCGGGTCCTGCGCCGCCCCCGCCAGCCAGCCCAGCCAGTCGACGGTCTCCGCGCGCAGCGACGCGTGCCGCAGCGCGATCCGCCCCACCGCCGCGACCAGCGCCAGCCGCACCTCCGTGTCCGGCTCCACGGTCAGCCGCTCCCGCAGCAGGGTCAGCACGCGCGCGGGGTCCGGGTGCAGCGACGCCAGCGCCACGGGCGCGGCCAGCCGTGCCTCGGGGTCGGCGCCGTCGACCAGCCCGAGGAAGACGTCGGCGCCGGCGGCGACCGCGGCGGCGGCCATCGCGAAGTTCGCGGCCGGGACGAAGCCGTCGTCCGGGCCGGGCCCGGACGGCCCGTCGAGGTCGTCGTCCTCGTCGTCCAGCTCGATCCCGCCGATGCTGGTGAGCAGCTCGACGATGCCGCCGCGGTCCTGGACGGCCGGGTCGGCGACGAGCTCCAGGAGGAAGGGGATGCAGGCGAGCGTGGAGTCGTACACGTCGCCCTGGTGGTGAACGGCGCCGTACATGCCGTCGAGGGCGGCCTCCCGCTCGGCGGGGTCGGCCGAGGCGAGACCGCGCAGCAGCGCCGGCACGTCGTCCGCGGGGCCGTACGCGTGCCCCAGCGAGGCCCAGTCGACCTCCTCGATCCCCGTCAGCATGGCCAGGCCGCCTTCCCCGTGAGCGCTTACCAGGCAGCAAGTGTGCACCACAGGAAGGACATCGCAGCCGAACGGACGTCACGCACCGTGCGAACGCCTGACGTTGCGCTCGGTTTGCGCCATGTACGCACTGTGGGCGGCCCGTTGCGTACGGTGCGGGCCGCCGGAAGTGCGGCGACGGCACGCGCGCGTGGAGCGTCCGGGACGGGCGCGGAAGGGGTGGAAACCGGCCTCGGGCGAGGCGCCCGGCCCGCCGGGCCGAGCCGGAAACGGCGACCGGGCCCCGCCTCCGCGCCCCGCGGGTCCCGTGACCGCACGCGCGTCCCCGGCCGGCGCCCCCGGGGACGGCCGGAAGGCGACGCACACGACAAGCACCTCGGCGCGCCCGAGCACGCCCGAGCGCGCCCTCGTCCACCCACCTGCCCCGCCCACCTGCCCCCCACCTGCCCCGTCCGCTCCGCCCCGCCCGCTCCGTCCGCCCCGCGCCGAACAGAGACCCGAGCGGCTCCCCGTCCCCCGCCGGACGTGGCGAGATGTCGCTCCCCAGGAAGGCGCACGAGGACACCGAAGCGACCCTCCTCGCCCCTCTCTCCCTCCCTCCCCGCTCCCCTCCCAACCCCCGGAAGAGGCCCGAACTCATATCCACCCAGACCCTGTTGGGCCAACCGAATAGCGGACACCGCACGTCGCCCTTCGGACAACAGATGGTCAAATCCTTGTTGCATACCTGTCAAAAAGTCGATGCGCCTGGCACGCTCCCCTCCGCGTCACCCCCCACACCACCCCCACGCGTTTCAGCGAAGGAGCCCGCGTGATCCGCCAGCAGTCCTCGCACCGCCGGACCGTCGTCCGCACCGCCGCCCTCGTCGCCTCGGCCGCCATGGTCGTCGTCGGAGTCCAGACCGGAACCGCGGGCGCCGAGACCCGCGCCGCGTCCGCCGGCGACGCCGCGACCGGGGCCGCCACCCTCGTCCTCAGCGCCCCCCAGCGCGCCGCCGCGATCCGGGACGCCCAGGCGTCGGCCGCCGACACCGCCCGGGCGATCGGCCTCGCCGACCGCGAGGAGCTGGTCGCCCGCGACGTCGTCAAGGACGCGGACGGCACGGTCCACACCCGCTACGAGCGCACCTACGACGGCCTCCCGGTCCTCGGCGGCGACCTCGTGGTCCACCAGAAGAAGAACGGCGCCCGCTCCACCACCAAGGCGACCTCGGCCCGCATCGCGGTCCCGACCACCACCGCCGAGAGGGCCCGCGAAGGCGCCCGCAAGGTGATCTGGGCGGCCGGCGGCAAGCCGGTCCTCGCCTGGGAGACCGTCGAGAAGGGCCTCCAGCACGACGGCACGCCCAGCGAGCGCCACGTCGTCACGGACGCCGCCACGGGCAAGGAGCTCCACTCCTACGAGGCGATCGAGACGGGCGTCGGCAACACCCAGTACAGCGGCCAGGTCACCCTCGGCACCGCCCCCGGCTTCACCCTCACCGACACCGCCCGAGGCGGCCACAAGACGTACGACCTGAACGGCGGCACCAGCGGCACCGGCACCCTCTTCACCAACTCCACCGACACCTGGGGCAACGGCCTGGCGGGCAACCGCGAGACCGCCGCCGCCGACGCCCACTACGGCGCGGCCGTCACCTGGGACTTCTACAAGAACGAGCTCGGCCGCAACGGCATCCGCGGCGACGGCGTCGCCGCCTACTCCCGCGTCCACTACGGCAACGCCTACGTGAACGCCTTCTGGTCCGACTCCTGCTTCTGCATGACCTACGGCGACGGCACCGCCAACGCCAAGCCGCTGACCTCCCTCGACGTCGCCGGCCACGAGATGTCCCACGGCCTCACCGCCTCCACGGCCAACCTCCGCTACAGCAAGGAGTCGGGCGGCCTCAACGAGGCCACCTCCGACATCTTCGGCACCTCGGTCGAGTTCTACGCCGCCAACGCCTCCGACACCGGCGACTACCTCATCGGCGAGAAGATCGACATCCGCGGCAACGGCACCCCGCTCCGCTACATGGACAAGCCCAGCAAGGACGGCAACTCCGCCGACTACTGGTCCAGCAGCCTCGGCCGCCTCGACGTCCACTACTCCTCGGGCCCGGCGAACCACTTCTTCTACCTCCTCGCGGAGGGCAGCGGCACCAAGACGATCAACGGGGTCACCTACAACTCCCCGACCTACGACAACTCCACCCTCACCGGCATAGGCCGCCAGAAGGCCTACAAGATCTGGTACAAGGCCCTCACCACCTACATGACCTCCTCCACCACCTACGCCGGCGCCCGCACCGCCACCCTCTCGGCGGCCTCGGACCTCTACGGCGCCGCCTCCCCCGAGTACAACGCGGTCAACGCCGCCTGGAAGGCCGTCAACGTCAAGTAACCACCAGCCCCCGCCCCCCGCGCGCACATGAAGAAGACCCCGCCCCAGCTTGCGCTGTGGGCGGGGTCTCGACACTTCTCACGAAGTGCCCCCGGCAGGATTCGAACCTGCGCACACGGCTCCGGAGGGCATGCTTCAGTGCAACTATCTAGCTGCCTGACCTGCATGAACACTTGAGGACGAAGTTCCTCGTTGGTTCCCACTCGCTACTCACGCGCAGGGAAGCCCGCAAGCACATGAAACTTGGTCTGGCCCCGTGCCACTCAGGACTCCGGGCAGCCGTGTGAGAGCTAGCCGGCGTCGTCAAGTGTGCCCGCTTCATGCCTCGTTAGGCGGAACGTAGTGAACCACTCACAGCAGGGGTTGCTCCCTGGTAGCCTCCGCAGCAGGGCGAAGGGGGAAGTTTTATGGAATGGCCAAGTACTGCCCTAATGGTCGCCCTGGCATTTCCAGCGGCCTATGGGGTTCTTCGCATTATTCGCGACATTGGCACGGGTCGTAAATCGGTAGTAGATGAACTGCTTTCGGGTGGCCAGTCATCTGAATCGCATCTCAGTGCGGTGTATCGGGATGCTCTCCTGCTTCGTGGAGAAAGCGAGTGGTTGGCGGCCAACCCTTACGCGCCTTTTGAGGTGCTGCGAGATCGATGGAACTTGCGAACCTATGTTGAACAAGAGGATGTCTCGGTTAAGCCGTTTGGCGAGTCGGAGGAAGAGGCGCGCGCTCGGGTCAGGAAGCATGGCTATGACAGGCGGGTGGCAGGTCGGATTCCTCCAGAGGACGCTAAGCGTCACAGTGCTGCTTCCGATTTGTTGACAAAAGCCAAGGAAGGCCTCGGTCAAGCTAGCTCCCTTGAAGATCCAAACGGGCAGTTCGCTGCCGCACACCTCGCCGCCCTGAGGGCGGCGGCGGCTGTCATTTCGGTGCGAGCATCTTCGGGTGAGGCGGCTAATGAGAATAGACGTAGGGGCGTTCGGTCGGCTTGGGATTTGCTTCCCGAGGTAGCGCCTGAGCTGAAAGAATGGAGCGAGCTCTTTGCGGCAAGCGCCCACCTGAGGGCGCGTGCTGAGGCCGGTATTCAGGGCGCAGTTACCAGGCTCCAGGCAAATGACATGAAGCGTGACGCTGAGCACTTCGTCCGGCTCGCTGAGCGTCTCCTCTCGGATAACTACAACTCCGTAGCGAGGAGAGTAGCTCCAGATCTTCTAGAGGTCTCGGAAAATCAGGACACGGGGTCTGCTGTCCGCCACTTGGCGCAGGGATTTGATGATCTATTTAAGGCCTTGGGTCCACCTCCCCCTGGTATCCGGCAGAAGGAATCGGTATCTGATGGAGGCGGGGGGACAATTCGATGACGCGTGAAGCTGCCGGGTTTCCGAAGCATCAGCAATCTGGTCTTGAAATTGCAATGCAGTGGGCGGATCTTCCTGCGGAACATTTGCAAGTCGCCCTAAAAGCGCTTGAGCCTCAGCTTAGGCGTGAGCATGAGCTGCGAATGGCGGAGCAGGTGGCACTTCAGCAGATCGAGCTAGAAAGAGTTAGGCAAGAAGCTAAAGAGGCGGCTGCGCGTAGATCTCACACCCTGTTGCTGTCTGGGCTCATCGCGGGTTTTGTTTTGAGTGCCGGAATGCTAACGGGAGCTGTCTTCATGGCCCGAGAAGGGCAAGTCGGATTGGCGGCTATGCTTTCCGGCCCGAGTGTACTTGCGTTGGCGTCACTTTTTGTCCTGAGGCGCTCGGATACTGCTCATACTAAATCTCTGCTCAGAGCGCAGAGGTCTGCGATTCAAGCGGCCCCCCCGCCTCCGCCGTGAGATTTGATAATTCGTAGATTTTGGAACAGTGAGGATGCTGCTCTGTCTGTTAAGTCAGACTTTGATTTCTGGCGGAGTCGCCATGGGGCACAGAAGGTCCAGCCAGTCGCTTGGCATTGGTGTATTCCGTTTCGCAAGTCGGGCATGCGAAGCTGGAGGGTGACCATGGCTGAAGGAGGAGTGCGTGCCCAGTGCCAGCCCGCGCGGTACGTTTCAGGTGATCGCTCAGGCGCTGCGTGAGCGGATCGCTACTGGTGTCTACGAGGGTGGCTTGCCTTCCGAAGCCGAGATCGGGCGGGAGTTCGGCGTAGCCCGGACGACCGTACGGCGAGCGCTACGGGCTCTTGAAGAGGCCGGAGACGTTAAGGCTGTTGCTGGGGTCGGGCGCGCGGTGGCCGGCGGTGCCGGTGTAGCGCCGTACGAGCAGATCGTGAACGACTTGCTGGGACAGATCCGAAGCGGCGCCCTTCCAGTCGGTGCCCAGCTGCCGAGCGAAGCGCAGTTGGTCGGGCAGTACGGGGTTGCTCGTGGAACCGTCCGCCGTGCGGTTCGTGAGCTGGAAACTTCTGGGCATGTCGAAGCCCGGCACGGTGTAGGTCGGTTCGTCAGGTCCCCTTCCTGAGCGCGCACATTCTTCGGAGGCACTCGATATGCAGTTGAGCAAGTGGGCCTACGACCTCGCAGAGTCTTTGCTCGCCGCAGAGCTGCCGCAACGATGGGCCCACTCTCGGCGCGTCTACGACCAAGCGCTCACGCTGGCGCCTGCTCTTGGGCCGGACGCCGAGCTTTTGGCCGCTGCCGCCATCGCGCACGATGTCGGGTATGCCAGCTCGGCTGTGGACACCGGGCAGCACATGATCGATGGCGCCCGGTACCTGCGCGATGTGATTGGAGCCGACCCGAGGCTCTGCAGCATCGTCGCCTTCCATACCTCCTCGCCATGGGAGGCGTCGGAGCTCGGGCTTGAAGAGGCACTTGCCGAGTTCGGGCCCGCCGAACCTGAGCTGGTGGACGCGATCACGTATTGCGACCTGACCAGCAGCCCGTTCGGCGAACTGGTTGATCCGGCTCATAGGCTTACGGAGGTGCTGGAGCGCTACGGGCCAGAGCACGTGGTCTTCCGGGCGGTTTCGGCGGCCCGGCCAGAACTGTTGGAGAGGGTCGCACGTGTGCGAGACCGGAGGGCTGAGGCCGCGGCGGCACGGCTCAGCTGATCACGGGGATCGGCGCATTTCGGAAGCCTTCCTCCAAGCGCCGGCGCGTGGTCGGAGAGACATCGAGGGCGTCCAGCTCTGACCGCGGAACCCACCGCACCGCGAAGGACTCCGAGCTCACCTTGATCTCACCCCCGACCGGACGGGCCCGGAAGCAGAGCGAGAACTCCTGACGGACCTCCCCGTCCGCGAAGGCGATGACATGGCCCGGGTCGGTGAAGATGCCGACCAGGCCGACCACCTCCACATGAATTCCTGTCTCCTCCAGGACCTCACGTACGACCGTCCCGGCGATGTTCTCGCCGATCTCTTGGACGCCACCCGGCATGCCCCAGCGGCCGTTGTCGGAACGCCGTTCTAGGAGGACCTCGCCAGCGTCGTTCACTACGAAGGCTGTCACTGCCGGGACGATGTTGTTCGCCTTCGGGGCGCCAGGGTCATCGAAATAGTCAGTGCGGCGACTCATGAGGTCCTTTCGATGGGAACGGCTTCCTCCCACACCTTCTCGAAGCTCTGCTGGTACGTCGAGACCAGCTCGGCCCCGGCCACGCGGCGCAGATGCAGGACCGGGGCCATGGGCGCGCTGACACCGTAGACCTGAGTGTTGACGAGCCACTCATCGTCCGCGCGGTACAGGGAGTTGTGGAGCGTCGACCGATGCATCCGGAACTCGATCTTAGGTACTGAGTAGAGCGGATGGTAGAGCTTCATCACCTCGCGGACCTTGTAGGCGACGCCCTCCCCGATCTTCTCTTCTTCGCCCCGGCGCTGGATCTCGGGGCTATCGGGATCGCCCAGCAGGATGCGTGCACGGACGCCGGAAGCCGCCTTCAGCCGGAGCAACTGGGACCATCGGGGATTCTCGGCTAGGAACACGCCGGCGTGGACGAGCACGCCTATCTCGCGCTCGGCCCGGCCGAACAACTCCAACCACAGTTCCGGCGGAACGTACGAGCGATGTGGGTAGACCTTGAGGACCTCGGCGTCAGCTGCGTCTTTACGCTGACCGTCAGGGAGGCCGTTCGGCCAGAGGTACGCCTCGTCCTCACGTAGGTAAGCCGCTATGGCGAGGCGATGGCGTCGGTACGGGGACCGCCCTTGGGAGATCCATCGCTCCACCGTCTTGGGGTCCACGCCTGTGTGTTCCGCCATGGCATCGACCGTGATGCCGCGAGTCAGCATCGCCGACCTTAACCGCTCGTTCGCCATCCCAACCCCCAGGGACGTCCAGGGACGTACTCGACTCCCCGAACGCTATCGAGGACGTCCCAAGTCGTCCAGGGACGTGGTGACTTCGTCCCGAGGGTTCGGGCCACTCTGATGTCACGCCCCAGGAGGGCCCGATAGCAGCGAAGGACTTGACAGCCGCAATCGGGCGCTCCATTGTGAGATACACGTTCAAGCATGTATCTCATGTGAGGCGAGGGACGGTTACGACTGCCCTGACCTGCACTGACGTGCGCCCGGAGGACCCGAGAGGGCTCGAAGGAAGTGCTCGTTCCTTGACAACTGAATGGGGATTACGCCGCCTCTCCTCGGCCAAGTAGGCGGCCACGCGGACTCCGCGTGAAGAACAGCGCCACCCCATCCCTCCGCGGTTTTCGATCGCGGCCGGTTGCCTCCCTCGCCCGTCCGGGCCCCGCGTGGGGTGCCGTACGGGCGAGGCCGAGGGGAGCCGGAGCATTCCGACCCCACCGCACCGGAGCGGCTGCCTCTCACCACGAACCGAGGCCGCACCGGTGCCCCTTCGACAGAAGCAGGAGCGATCAGCCATGCGTACGTACATCGGCGGCCATCAGGTCGTCAGCACCAACGACTTCGTGGAACTCGCCCTCGGCACCCCGGTGGAACTGTGGCTCGGGGTGGAGGGCGAGAGCGAGGAGGAGCGCGCGGCGCGTCTGGACGCGGCGCGGGACATCCTCGCGGACAACCCGAACCTGCCAGACGAGGTGAGCCGGGTCGCCGCCGAGGCGATCGAGGCGTTCGCGCCGGAGCTGTTCAACGTCCTCCCGCTGGTACGGCCGGCGGTCCGCCGCTCCCGTCCCCGGAAGGGAGCGGCGGCATGAGCGCCCGGGTGCCCTGGGGCCTGGAGCTGGTTCTCGTCTGGCTCGGGTCGCTGATCGCGGTGGGCAGTGCCGCGGGCGCTGTTGCGGTCCATCAGGCGTGGCTGTTCGCCGCGGCGGTTCTCGGGTTCCTCGTCCAGCACGTCGGCTGGGCGGTTCGGAACCGGAAGCTCTTCGGCGGTGCGCGATGACGACCGCGATCACCAACGAGCGGTCGGCGGTGCCGCCGCTGACGCGTCCGGAGATGGGCCTCGCCGGTATCGGCGCGCTCGCCGCGGCCGGCGTCGGTGCCCTTGGGCTCATCTCCTCCTTCGACGCCGTATCGGCTGCCGCGCTGCGGTGGGGCTTCGGTGAGCCGTGGATGCTGCCGGTCGGCATTGACGTGGCCATTCCGGTGTTCACGGTGGCCAACCTGCTGCTGATCCGGATGGACATGGCCCTCGCGTGGGTGCGGTTCGTGCCCTGGATCCTCACCCTGATCACCTGCGGCCTGAACGTGGCCGCCGGGCACGGGATGTGGGCCAAGCTTGCCCACGGCACGATGCCGCTGCTGTGGGTGGTGTTCTCCGAGATCGGCGCCCACATCTACGCCGTACGGATCGGGGCCGCGACCGGCCGCCGGATGGACAAGATTCGGGCCTCGCGGTGGCTGCTGGCCTTCCCCTCCACGTTCTCGCTGTGGCGCCGGATGACGCTGTGGGAGATCACCTCCTACGCCGACGCGCTCTCCCGCGAGAAGGAGCGGCAGCTCGCCCGCGCCGACCTGCGCGAGACCTACGGCTGGCGGTGGCGGTCGAAGACCCCGCGCCGCGAGCGTGTCCTCCTGCGGCTCGGGGAGCTTGCCCCCGACGGGGCCGTGGAGGAGCCGGAGCAGGAGCCTGCTGTGCCGCCCGTGCCGCCGCCGGCCGAGGAGCAGGACGAGCGGAAGCAGCGCAAGCGCACCACCCGTCCGAAGCCCAAGGGAACGAAGCGGCCACGTTCGGCGACGGAGCTGCTGGCCGAGGCCCGTGAGCTGACCGCCGATTGGCCGCTGGCGGGGATCAACGCCGAGGCGATCCGAACCGCGATGCACTGCTCGGCAGCGAACTCTCGCGTTTTGCGGGACGAGCTGCTCGCCGAGCGAGCCAGCCGCCCGGATCTCCACTCCGTCGACACGAACGACGCTAGCGACACGGACGAGTCCGCCGAGACGGCCGAGGAGGTCGCCGCATGAACACGCTCGCCACGATCCTCGCCGCGACCGGTCCGCTCGCGGCCGGATGGTCCGGCCACGTGCTGTGGCTGCGTCGTCGGCTCCGCACCGCCCGCCGCGACCCGCTCACCGGGCTGCGGACCCGCGAGGGCTTCACCCGCCGGGCCGCCGCACTCCTGCGCGACGACAGGGCGGTGGTCGTCCTCGCGGACGTCGACCACTTCAAGCAGATCAACGACCGCCACGGCCACGCGGCCGGCGACGCCCTCTTGAAGGCCACTGCCGACCGGCTCGCCCACTACGTCGGCCCGAACGGTGTCACCGGGCGCCTCGGCGGCGACGAGTTCGCGGCCGTCGTCCTGGACACCGACGGCACCGTCGCGGACCTGCTCGCCGTTCTCCACGGGGTACTGGCCCGCCCCGCCGACAAGGCCAACCCGCACGTGGCCACCACCGTGTCCCTCGGCTGGGTCCGCGCCGCCGACTTCCCTGGCGAGGACCTCTCCGCGCTCCTCGGCCGCGCCGATGAGGCCATGTACGCGGCCAAGCAGGGCCGCACCGGGATTAAGGGGGCCCGGCTGGGTCGACTGCTCTCGGCGGTCACCGGCCGCCGGTCCGGACGTCGAGGCGCCCCGGCCGGGGCGCCGGCGGTGGGGGTGGCGGCATGACGCCGGGCCCGCTCGCCGCCGACCTCTTCCATACCGTGATGGAGGCCGCACAGCACCGCTGCCAGTGCGCCGGCGCGTGCGGACAGCCCCATACGAAGGGCGAGGGGCGCTGCACCCGCGAGCACGGCCGCCACGCGGGCAAGCACAGCGGCCCGGTCCGCCTCATGGCCGCTGCGGCCGACCCGCTCACCACCGAGCTCGCCGCTGCGGCACTGCCCGCGAGCGAGTTGCGCGCCTGGTGCCCGCCCTGTTTCACCGCCGCCCGCCGGGCCGCCCAGCGCGCCGCCGCGGCGCCCGGCGACGACCAGGGCGGCCTGTTCGACCTGTGAGCAACGGGGTCCGGTCACGACCGACCAAAGCAGCGGCCGGACCCCGCCATCCCTCCCGAGAGAAGGAAGAGTCTCAGTGAAGCACCCCGACGACGAGAACGACTTCTTTGACCGACTCGAAGCCGACATGGCCACCACCGGGTCGCCCGACTCCGGGGCCGACGTGGTCGACCTCGACAAGGCCCGATCCGCCCGCACCGAGTCGGCCAACTCCACCGCCGACGCGTCGCCCGACTCCCACACGGACGAGTCGGCCGACGAGTCGGGCGACCCGTCGGCCCGCCGGTTGGTCGACGGCCCGGCGCTCGCCGGGCCCGGCTACCTCGGCCGACTCGCGGGCGCGAAGCGGCGACGGATCGTCCCCGCGTGGCTGCGGTCGACGGCCGAACTCAAGACCGCCGCCCGCTGGGTCGCCAGCCACTACACCCACCTCGCCGGGTACCACGCGCTCCGCTCCCCGGTCTACGCCGGGCGCCTCGCGCTCCAGGCCCCGCGGGGCGCGGCGAAGTTCGTCGGCGGCACGATGCGCTGGGTCGCCGACCGCGAGGGCGAGCCCGTCCGACTCGCCGCCGTCCGGCGTGAGGACGCGGCGGAGTACCTCAAGCTGTCCCGGCAGCGTGACGGCCGGGTCCGGCTGCGGACCCTGGTCGCCACCCTCGCCGCCCTCGTCGGCATGGGCACCGCGCTCGCCCTCTACGTCCTCGCCCCCGGCTGGCTCCAGGTCGTCTCGGTCGGCGCGCTGCTGCTCGCCCTCGGATCGGCCGGCGGCCAGGCCGATGCGCCGGTCATCAACCGGGCCGTGGAGGTCACCAAAGCGCCCAAGCTCACCAGCGACATCGTCCTGCGCGCCCTGGGGGCGCTCGGCATCCCGGCGATCAACCAGGCACAGGGCAAGGGCCGGGACGGGTTCACGTTCACCGCCCCGATCACCCGCGACGGGCCCGGCTGGCGCGCGGAGGGCGATCTCCCGTACGGCGTGACCGTCACGGACGTGATCGAGCGCCGGGACAAGCTCGCGTCCGGTCTGCGCCGCCCGCTGGGCTGCGTCTGGCCCGAGGCTGTCCCGGAGGAGCACACCGGGCACCTGGTGCTGTGGGTCGGCGACCAGGACATGTCGACCGCACGGAAGCCAGTGTGGCCGCTGCTCAAGAGCGGGGCCACGGACCTGTTCAAGCCGGTCGCCTTCGGCACCGACCAGCGCGGACGCTGGGTGGAGATGACGCTCATGTACATCGCCGCCGTCATCGGCGCGATCCCCCGCATGGGCAAGACGTTCCTCCTGCGCCTGCTGCTCCTGATCGCCGCTCTCGACCCGCGGGCCGAGCTGCACACCTACGACCTCAAGGGCACCGGCGACCTCGACCCGGTCGGCGAGCGCGTCTCGCACCGCCATCGCGCCGGGGACGACGACGAGGACATTGAGTACGCCCTCGCTGACCTGCGGGAACTGCGGGACGAGCTGCGGCGCCGGGCGAAGATGATCCGTTCCCTGCCCCGGGACATTTGCCCGGAGTCGAAGGTCACCAGCGAGCTGGCGAACATGAAGAACCTGGGGCTCCACCCGATCGTCGTCGGCGTGGACGAGTGCCAGGTCTGGTTCGAGCACCCTAAGCACGGGGCGGAGTTCGAGGAGATCTGCACCGACCTGGTCAAGCGCGGCCCGGCCACCGGCATCGTGCTGCTGCTCGCCACCCAGCGTCCCGACGCCAAGGCTCTGCCAACCGGCATCAGTGCGAACGCGTCGGCCCGGTTCTGCCTGAAGGTCATGGGCCAGCTGGAGAACGACATGGTCCTGGGCACGTCCTCGTACAAGCGAGGCGTGCGGGCCACGATGTTCTCCTGGAAGGACAAGGGCATCCACTACTTCGTCGGCGAAGGAGCGGACGCCCGGATCGTCTCCTCCGTCTACGTCGACGCCCCCACCGCCGAGACCATCGGCCTGCGGGCGCGCAAGCTCCGCGAACAGGCTGGCACCCTCTCCGGCCACGCCCTGGGGGAGTCGTTCGAGACCGGCGAGACCAGCGCGTACGACCTGCTGCGCGACATCCTCGCCGTCGTCCCCGCCGAGGAGCCCAAGGTCTGGTCCGAAGTCGTCGTGGCCCGGCTCGCCGAGCTGCGCCCCGACGTCTACGGCGGCTGGGACCCCGAGGGACTGGCCGCCGCCCTCAAGCCGCACGGCATCTCCACCACCCAGGTGTGGGGCAAGACCGAGAGCGGCAAGGGCGCCAACCGGCGCGGCATCGAGCGCTCCCGCATCTCCGCAGCCATCACGGACCGTGACGGAAACCGGGACGCGAGCTGACACGGATCGCCGCTAGGCCTAGCAGCAAGCCCCGCTAGGTCTAGCGGCACCGCTAGCGCTCCATACCGCATCTGATCAGCACGCTAGTCCCTAGCGGGCTGACCTGCGCATACCCCGAAAACCGCCGGAGAGGCCCCCGATGACCCCCTTCCTCGCCGCTAGCGCACTCCTGCTTGCCATCACGCTCGGTTACTCCGCCCTGTGTGCGGCCTCGCCGTTCGGCAACTGCCGCAAGTGCAACGGACTCGGCTTCGCCCTCACGACGGACCGCAAGGGCAAGCCCAAGCGCGGCAAGACCTGCCGCCGCTGCAAGGGCCACGGCATCCGCATCCGCGTCGGACGCCACCTGTTCAACATCGCCGCCCGCGTCCACCGCGACGGCACCCGCTGACCCCGCAACGACAGGAGCCCGACATGAACTTCGAGATCTCCGCCGTCCTGCTCTTCGGCGCCGCGTCCGCCTTCGCCGTGAAGAGCAAGTCCTCCGGCGCCGGCGCCGCCATCGTGCTCTTCCTCTTCGGGTTCTTCGCCGCCGGGACCGGCGCGTACGAGCCGATCGCCAACCTCGTCCAGTCCTCCGCCACGGCCCTCTCCGACCTCGCCAACTAGCCGAAGGAGCACGCGATGAACGAGCCGATCACCGCCCCGCACTGGCTCACCACGGCCACGCCGAAGGCGGCCCCCGCCCTCGCCACGTCCACGGTCCTCGTCCTCGGCCGGATCTGGAACGCCAACGGTGCCGAACACTCCGTCGGCAACGCCGCCCTCATGGTCGTCCTCGCCGCCGGAGCCGCCACGGCCGGCGCCTTCGCCGCGGCCGGTCACCGCGGGGACAGCACGCTCGCCGGAGCTGCGTTCGCGACCTCGGGTGGCCTCGCCTTCGCCGGGGTCGCCGGATACGCCGACGGACTGTCCCTCCCGCTGCTGCTGTGGGTGCTCGCCACCGCCGTCGCCTACGGCCTCGCCGCCCGCTACTGGCGCACCGCCCGCCGCGAGACCACCGCTTACGAGCGGCGCACCGTCGAGCGGCGCGAGGACCACGCCCACATCGAGCGCGTGGAAGCCCTACGCGCTGGAGCCCAGATCGAAGTCGCCCGGACCGGCGCCCTCTACGCCGAGCAGCTCGCCACCGCCCTGCTCACGCGCGCGGCCCTGCCCGGCTTCGACCCGCAGGCCCTCACCCGCGCCGGACTGCCCGAACTCCCCGCCACCGAGAACACCAAGGAGCACTGACCCATGTTCGAGATCCGCGTCATCTGCGACCCCGACGACACCGACCGGGTGACCGCCGCGCTCGGCGGCGCCTTCACCACCGGCGCCGTACGCCAGTACGCCACCCGCGACGGCAAGCGCGAGCGTCTCTACCTCACCGCCGACCTGCGGGCCGAGCGGTGGCCGACACCCGAGGAGGCCTACGCGCTCGCCCCGAGCATCATCAGCGAGGTCGGCTGGACCGCGGGCACCGCGGCCGACAAGCCGTTCGGCAAGGGCCTCGGCCGTGAGTTCTGGCTCCGCAAGGCCGCGCTTCTGGACCGCATCGCGCTGGGCGACGAGAGCGAGCGTGTACGCACCGACGCTGCGGAGATGGCCACCGCGGCGGCTCGCCGCCTCATGGACACCGACGGCGCCACGGTCATCTGTGACCCTCGCGTCTACGTCCGTCAGCAGTACGAGCGGTGGCTCAAGCAGAAGTAGCTGTGCCCGGGGCGGTCGCCTCTCACCACAAGACCGCGACCGCCCCGGCTCTCCGTCCCTTCGACAGAAACAGGAGAAACCCCAGCATGACACCTGAGCCCGCCCATGGGCAGTACGCCCCCGTGGTGCCCCTGCACAGCGCGCCCGGCGGCGTGGAGCGGATGGCGCCGCACGACCGGGAAGCCGAACAGGCCGTTGTCGGCGCGCTCATGCTCGCGCCCGGCGTCATCGGCGACGTGAACGGCTCGATGGACCCGGCCGACCACTACGTGCCCGCCCACGAGACGATCCATCGCGCGATCCTCGCCCTGCACGCCCAGGGCCAGCCCGTGGACCCGATCACCCTCGGGCACCACCTGGAGCAGACCGGCGAACTCGTCCGCGCGGGCGGCCGGCCCTACCTCCACACCCTCATCCAAGCCGTGCCCTCCACGGCCAACGCCACCTACTACGCCGAGATCGTCCACGACCTCGCCCGGCGCCGCCGGAGCATCGAGGTCGGCACCCGCATCGTCCAGGCCGGCATGTCGGCCGAGGCCACCGAGGACGACCTCCGCGAGGCCCTCGCGCTCGGCGCCGCGACCGTCCCGGCCGCGTGGCCGGAGCCGATCCCGCTGGACCGTCAGCCGAAGCTGCCGCCGTTCCCCGTTCACGCCCTCCCCGGCTGGGTCTCGGACTTCGTCGTCGCGCTCGCCGAGGAGACCCAAACCCCTGTGGACCTCGCGGGCGCCCTCGCCCTCTCCGTCCTCGCGACCGCGGCCGGCGGCCGGGCCGTCGTCCAGGTGCGAGGGCGATGGCGCGAGCCCACGAACCTCTTCGTCGTCGTCGCCCTCGGCCCGGCCAACCGGAAGTCCGCCGTCTTCGCCGCCATGACCGCCCCGCTCTACGAGGCGGAGAACACACTCGTGGAGGGCTCCAACCTCACGATCGTGGAGGCCGAGGTCACCGCCCGCATGGCGCGCGAGGCCGCCGACAAGGCCGCCGCTCAAGCCGCGAAGGCGGAGGGCCCCGAGCGGGACAACCTGGTGGCCGAGGCGATCGGCCTCGCCCAGACCGCCGAGTCCCTGACCGTGCCGCCGCGCCCGCGGCTCCTCGCCGACGACGCCACCCCCGAGACCGTCACCACCCTGCTCGCCGAGCAGGGCGGCAGGCTCGCGGTCATGTCCGCCGAGGGCGGCATCTTCGACATCATCGCCGGGCGGTACTCCGGTGTGCCCAACATGGAGGTCTTCCTCAAGGGCCACGCCGGTGACCGGCTGCGCGTCGACCGCCGGACCCGCCAGGAGTTCATCGAGGCCCCCGCGCTCACCATGGGCCTCGCCGTCCAGCCCAGCGTCCTGGAGGACATCGGCAAGAACCGCGGCTTCGACGGCCGCGGCCTGCTCGCCCGCTTCCTCTACTGCCTGCCGGAATCCCTGGTCGGCTACCGGAAGATCGACCCGGACCCCGTTCCGCCCGCTGTTGGTGCGACGTACGAGCGGAACGTCTTCGCTCTCACGCTCAAGCTCGCGGACTGGACCGACCCCCTTGTAGTGCAGGTGGGCCCCGAGGCCGATGCTGTCCTCAAGGCGTACGGCGAGCGCTTGGAGCCGCAGCTCCGCACCAAGGGCGGGCGTCTCGGGCACATCGGGAAGTGGGCCGGGAAACTCGTGGGCGCCGCGGCCCGCATCGCCGGTCTGCTCCACCTCGCCGAGCACATCGACGGCGGCACCAATGCCCCGATCAGTGCCACCACGATGGGCGCGGCGATCGAAGTGGCCGACTACTTCGCCGCCCACGCCCTGACCGTCTTCGACCTCATGGGCGCCGACGCCACCCTGGCTCGCGCCCGGAGCTTGCTGTCCGTCCTGGAGGACAACGGTTGGGAGAGCGTCAGCCGCCGGGACCTCTTCGCCAAGCTCTCCCGTTCCGAGTTCCCCACCATCGCTGAACTGGAGCCGGCCGCTGCCGTCTTGGAGGAGCACGGCTACCTCCGCAGCGAGACCCCGCCCCGCACCGGCAAACGGGGTCGCCCGCCGGCGCCCCGCTACCTGATTCATCCGAGCGTCCGCGAGGCCAAGGCGTGAGCGTCCCCGCCCGCCTTCGCATGGGACCCCCGCCGCACAAACCGCAGAATCCGCAGAAACCCCCGGGTGGCCGTCCCCACCTGCGGAAACGGCCCGTCGGCCCGGCAGCCGCAAAAATCCGCGAAACCGCCGCACAAATCCCGTCGCCGGTTACGCGACGCTCGGCCCTCGGTGCCTCCGTCCATTTCTGCGGCGATTCTCGCGATTTTTGCGGCAGCCGCCCCCGCACCCCCAACGCCGCAGGTCAGGCCCCGGATCCGCAGGTTTCTGCGGATTCTGCGGTTTCTGCGGCGCTCCGCCCTGTCTTCGGTAGCCAGTCGAGGAGGACCCGTGTCCGCGAGGCGTGACGAGATGCTCACGATCCCCCAGGTCGTGAAGGAGATCGGAGTACCCCGAGCCACCTTCTACCGGTGGCGCCAGCTCAAGAAGGGCCCGAAGGCCATCAAGCTCCCGAACGGCGCGGTCCGCATCCGTCGCTCGGATCTGGAGCGCTGGATCGAGACCCTGGAGGAAGCCGCGTGACTTACCGCAAGTCCAGCAACACCCCGGGCGCCCGCAACAGCGGGCGCCCGCCCGTTTCCGGGGACCTGACCCTCTCTACGGACGTACGGGTCTGGAAGGTCAACCAGGTACGGAGCAAGAAGGCTCCGTATCAGATCCGCTGGACGGTTGCCGGAAAGGTGAAGGCCGCCAGCTTCGCCACCGTGGCCCTCGCGGAGAGCCGTCGCTCCGAGCTGTGGCAGGCGATGCGGAAGGGAGAGGCATTCGACGTGGCGTCCGGCCTGCCGGAGTCGGAGCTCCGGGCCGCTGCCGCGAAGGAGAACGAGAAGCCCGATCCGTCGTGGTGGGACTTTAGCCGCGAGTACATGGCGAGCCGGTGGCGTACGGCGGCGGCGAAGACTCGTGAGGGGCTGGCCGACAGCCTGGCCACGGTGGCGCTCGCGATGGTGGAGGGCGGCAAGAAGGCGCCCACGCCGGAGGAGACGCGGCTCGCGATGCGGTGGGCGGTCGTACCGGCGCACCAGAACGAGGAGCCGCCGCCGGAACTCGTTGCTGCGTGCGCTTGGCTTCGGACCCGGTCGTTGCCGCTCTCGGCTCTTACCGACCCCAAGGTGGTGCGGGACGTCCAGTACCGGCTTTCGTTCAAGCTGGACGACACCCCGGCGGCGGGGGAGACCTACAAGCGCCGGCGCCGCGGCTTCAACACGGCCATGGAGTACGCCATCGAGTGCGGGTATCTGGAGGAGAACCCGCTCGCGGGGGTGAAGCGTGCGGGGTCCACCAAGGGCGACGTCGTGGACCCCCGGGTCCTGGTCAACGCTGTTCAGGGCGAGCAGCTCCTCACGGCCGTCTCGTACGTGGGCTCCATCCACCGGAACCGCGGGCGGCGACTCGTGGCCTTCTTCGCCTGCCAGATGTACGCGGCGGTGCGGCCGGCCGAGGCGGTGGGACTCAGGAAGAAGGACTGCTACCTCCCCAAGAAGGGATGGGGGACGCTCACCCTCAAGGAGACCCGGCCGGTGTCCGGCAAGCGGTGGACGGACTCGGGGCAGCGCCACGACAAACGCGGGCTCAAGTCTCGTGAGCCCAAGGCGGATCGCCCTGTACCGATTCCTCCGAGGCTGGTCGCCATGCTCCGCGCGCACATAGCGGAGTTCGGCACGGCGAAGGACGGCCGACTCTTCACCAATGAGCGTGGCGCCGTACTCGGGACGTCCAGCTACTGGAGGGTCTGGCAGGAAGCCCGACCGATCGCCCTCCCGCCGGACAAAGTGGAATCCCCGCTCGCCCACCGACCATACGACCTGCGGCACACCTGCATCACGAACTGGCTGAACGCGGGCGTTCCGGTTGCTGAGGTGGCCCGCCGTGCGGGCAACTCACCCGAGGTGATCCATCGGCGCTACGAGGGATGCATCGATGGGCAGGAGGAGGTGAACAACAGGAAGATCGAAAGAGTCATGGGTTGGTAGTCATGGCTGCCTTAGGAAGCCTCCACTACACAAGGTGACCACCGATTGAGGCGCATGGAGTTCTCATCGATACGCTCCGTCGCTACGCTGATCTCCGATCACGGAGCGTATCGATGAGAACCCGCCCAGTCTATTTTTACGGTGAAATTTGACTGATTCTTTGCCTTCAAGTCTAGACCTTGCGTGTTCCCTCTCGCTTCCAAGAGGTTTGACGCAACCTGTTGGAGGGGCGACACTAGTTGCGTCTTCTCTCTCGCTTCCGCGAGGGAAGCCGCAAGGAGGTGAGAACGTGGAGTACATGTCTGTGAGGCAGGCTGCTGAAGGCTTGGGAGTGCACGACTCGCGTGTGCGTCAGCTGCTTCAAGCTGGCAAGTTGCAAGGCTCTCGGGTAGGTGGTCGGTGGCTCGTCGAGGCTGACAGTCTGCAGGGTCGTAAGAGGGCTGCTCCTGAGTCAGGACGGCCGCTGTCTGCGCGTAACGCTTGGGGTGCTTTGGCGATCCTGTCTGGCTGTCGCCCGTCGGGCTTGTCGGACCCGGAACGTTCCCGCCTCCTGGCGCGCCTGCGGAGCCTAGCCAAGGATGGGGAAGTCCCTGCAGCGCGACTCCAAAAGCTTCTTGCATCAAGGGCTGATGTGAGGCGCTACAGCATCCATCGGTCCCTGCTGTCGGCTTTGATCGAGGACCCAAACGTTGTGCGCGCTGGGGCGAGTGCAGCGCCGCGAGTGGGCGCTGATTATGTAGCTCCAGGGCGAGCTGAGGTCTATGTGCACCCGGAGCGACTTCAAGAGCTGGAGGAAGCCTTCGGTCTGGTGCCGGATGCCCAGCGGGGAAACCTGATCGTTCGAGTGCCGCCAGCAAGCGCTTGGCCGTTCCTAGTGCCGGACTCTCAGGCGCCATGCGAGGGGCGGGATGCTCCTGCTCCTGTGGTGGCGGCGGACTTGCTTGATGCGCATGAGGACCGGGCTAGCGTCGCGGCTGAGGGCATCCTGGAGCCGTTGCTGGCATCCTCGGCGTTGGGCGGTTGGCGTAGTGGTGGGTGAACCAAGAGTCCGCATCACGTCGGATCTGCTGACAGAAACAGTCTCTGGGCTTTGGGGCACGCTTCTGGATCTGTCTGAGAAGGTGCCCAGCGCTTGGACGCTGATCGGTGGGCAGATGGTGCTTCTTCACGGTTTGGAGCACGGCAGGACTCCGCCAGGAGTAAGTCTTGATCTCGACGTGTTGGCTGACGTGCTTTCCAACCAGAGGAGCCTTCGACTGCTCGTTGCCGCGCTAGGGGCGTTGGGGTTCGAGTCTGCAGGGCTGTCGCCTGAAGGTAAGACTCACAGGTACAAGCGAGGTGAGGGCGAAGGGGTGCTCGTGGTTGACCTCCTCGCCCCGGACAACCTTGGAGAGCGAGCCGACCTCACAACGACGCCGCCAGGCTCCACTTTGGAGGTCCCTGGTGGCCGGCAGGCGGTGCAGCGGACTGAAGCCGTGACGGTTCAGCTGGACGACCGGGTTGGGGTCATCTATCGCCCCAACTTGCTAGGAGCGATAGTGGGAAAGGCTGCGGCCTTGACGATCCCCACTGCCCCTAAGGACAAGCACTACCGTGACTTGGCGTTCTTGCTCTCTCTTCCCGGCAACCCGATTGCGATGAGGAATCAGTTGCAGAGGGGGGATCGTAAGAAGCTGGCAGTAGCCAGTGCATTGCTGGACCCGGACCATGCAGCCTGGCGGCACCTGGCGGATCCTGAGGCTCAAGCCGACGGCCAGGCCATGTATCGCTTCCTGGCGCCTGCCTGAGCGCTAGTCGCTGCTCACTCGCCACTCACTCGCGATCAGTGACACACAACGACAGAGACCCGGACTCAGTGGGACTGAGTCCGGGTCTCTGTGCTTGGCGCTCTCGCTGGTCAGCGGGTTGATCACGCTGTCCGAGCTGGAGTGCCCCCGGCAGGATTCGAACCTGCGCACACGGCTCCGGAGGCCGTTGCTCTATCCCCTGAGCTACGGGGGCTTCGTCGCTGCTTGGCGGCGACGGGTGAAACCTTACCAGCTGTCGCGGGGTGCCTGTGAACGGGTATTTCCGGGGCGTCACCTGGGGGTGTTCGCTCGCGCGGGTCGGAAGTGGGGAAAACCCGGACGCAGCCCCTCGGGGCGGCCTACTCTCGTTCACGTGTCAGGCGTGTCCGGGCGGGTGCTCGTTGTCGACGACAACAAGGTCATCCGGCAGTTGATCAGGGTCAATCTCGAACTCGAGGGGTTCGAGGTCGTGACCGCGGCCGATGGTGCCGAGTGTCTGGACGTGGTGCACCGCGTGCGGCCCGACGTCGTTACCCTCGACGTCGTCATGCCGCGGCTCGACGGCATCAAGACCGCCCAGCGGCTCCGGGAGGACCCGCGGACGCGGCACCTGCCCGTGGCGATCATCAGTGCCTGCGGGGAGGGCGAGGGGGCCCGGGCGGCGGACGCGTTCCTCGCGAAGCCCTTCGAGCCGGCGGAGCTCGTACGGGTCGTCCGGCAGCTGCTGCACCGCGAGCCCCGGGAGCGGGGCCAGGCCGGCGGGGCCGACGCGGGAGAGGAGCCGTCCGCGGGGGACGGTTCCCCGGACAGACCCGCCGCCGGGAGCGTCCGTCCGGGGCGGTGAGCCCCTCCCGAGCGCTCCCCGGCGGATCCGGTCCGGCCCGGGGTTCTCCCGCGGGCGGAGCGGTGGGTGCCCGGATGGCGAAACCGGTTCGCGTTCCGACCCCCCTCCTCCCCTAGGCTGGGACCGTGACCCCCGCGGACCTCTCCCTCACCGTGCAGCACGCCGTGCGCCGTGCGGTCGACGACGGTGCGCTGCGGGTCGACGTCCCCCCGCGCGTGAAGGTCGAGAGGGCCCGGCCCGGAGGGGTGGGGGAGTACGCCAGCAGCGTCGCCCTCTCCCTCGCGCGGCCCGCCGGACGGCCCGCCCTCGACGTCGCCTCCGTGCTCAAGGAGCGGCTCGACGGGACCGCCGGGATCCTCGCCGTGGACATCACCGGGCCCGGGTTCCTGAACTTCACCCTGCGGCGGGAGAGCGGCGCCGAACTCGTCGCGGCCGTGCGCGCCGCCGGGACCGCGTACGGGCGCGGTGACGCCCTCGCGGGGGAGAGCTTCCGCTTCGAGCCCGTCGCCGAGGCGCGGGCGCAGGTCGTCGTCGGCTGCCTCGTCGGGCTGCTGGCCGGGCAGGGCGCCGACGCCCGCGTCGAGAGCGGCGGCGAGCGGCCGCACGTCCACCCCGGTGCGTACGAGCCCGAGCGGCTCGGCACCGACGCCGCCCGGTGGCGGCTGCTGCGGGCCGCGCCGCACGACCGGCCCCTCGACGGCCCCCCGCTCCTCGTGCGGCACGAGCGCAACGCGCTCTTCCGCGTCCAGTACGCCCACTCCCGCGCCCGGCGGCTCCTCGTCAACGGCCGGCAGCTCGGCGTCCTCCCCGACCACGGGAGCGACGTGGAGCACCCGCTCCTCGGGCTGCTCCGGGACCACCCCGACGTCCTCCTCGCCGCCGCCCGCCACCGCGCCCCCGACCGGGTCGCCCGGCACCTCGAAGCCGTCGCCGACGCGCTGCTCGGCTTCCAGCACACGGTCCTGCCGCTCGGCGACGAGAAACCCTCGGCCGCCCACCGCTCCCGGCTCGCGCTCGCCGAAGCCGCCGGGACGGTGCTCGCCGGCGGCCTCTCCGTGCTCGGCATCAGCGCACCCGACCGGATCTGAAAGAGCTGACCAGACATGAGCCGTTCCGCCCACCCCGCGGGCCCCCGCCACGCCGACGTCCTCCCCGAGGGCCACTACACCGCCCCGCCCGCCGACCTGAACACGCTCGACCCCAAGGTGTGGGCGCGGACCGTGGGCCGGGACGAGCAGGGGATCGCGACCGTCGGCGGGCTGCGCGTCACCGACCTCGCCGAGGAGTTCGGGACCCCCGCCTACTTCCTGGACGAGACCGACTTCCGCGCCCGCTGCCGCGCCTGGGCCGAGGCCTTCGGCGCGGACGCCGACGTCTTCTACGCCGGCAAGGCCTTCCTCTCCCGCGCGGTCGTCCGCTGGCTGCACGAGGAGGGGCTCAACCTCGACGTCTGCTCCGGCGGCGAACTCGCCACCGCCCTCTCCGCCGGGATGCCCGCCGAGCGGATCGCCTTCCACGGCAACAACAAGAGCGAGGAGGAGATCCGGCGGGCCGTCGAGGCCGGCGTCGGACGGATCGTCCTCGACTCCTTCCAGGAGATCGTCCGGGTCGCCCACGTCGCCCAGTCCCTCGGCAAGCGGCAGCGCGTGCAGATCCGCGTCACCGTCGGCGTCGAGGCGCACACCCACGAGTTCATCGCCACCGCCCACGAGGACCAGAAGTTCGGCATCGCGCTCGCCGGCGGACAGGCCGCCGAGGCCGTCCGCCGGGCCCTGAAGCTCGACGGCCTGGAGCTCATCGGCGTCCACTCGCACATCGGCTCGCAGATCTTCGACATGGCCGGCTTCGAGGTCTCCGCCCGCCGGGTCGTCCAGCTCCTCGCCGAGGTGCGCGACGAGCACGGCGTCGAGCTGCCCGAGATCGACCTGGGCGGCGGCCTCGGCATCGCGTACACCTCCGAGGACGACCCGCGCGAGCCGCACGAGATCGCCAAGGCCCTCGGCGAGATCGTGACGAGGGAGTGCGAGGCCGCCGGGCTGCGCACGCCGCGGATCTCCGTGGAGCCGGGGCGCGCCATCGTCGGGCCCACGGCCTTCACGCTCTACCGGGTCGGCACGATCAAGCCGCTCGACGGGCTCCGCACGTACGTGAGCGTCGACGGCGGCATGTCGGACAACATCCGCACCGCCCTGTACGACGCCGAGTACAGCGTCAGCCTGGTCTCCCGCGTCAGCGACGCCGAGCCGATGCTCTCCCGGGTCGTCGGCAAGCACTGCGAGAGCGGCGACATCGTCGTCCGCGACGCCTTCCTCCCCGCCGACCTGGCGCCCGGCGACCTGATCGCCGTGCCCGCCACCGGCGCCTACTGCCGCTCCATGGCGAGCAACTACAACCACGCCCTCCGGCCGCCCGTGGTGGCGGTCCGCGACGGCGAAGCAAGGGTCATCGTCCGCCGCGAGACGGAGGAAGATCTCCTGCGTCTCGACGTCGGCTGATGAAATAGTCGGGTGGTGGAATCGATGTCTCACGATCCGGACGGGCGGCTGAATCCTCCGTCCGGTGAGTGAGACTTGTTCCCACCCCCGTCAGAACCGTAGCGATACGAGAAGTACGAGAAACGAGGTCGGATGATGCGTACGCGTCCGCTGAAGGTGGCGCTGCTGGGCTGTGGAGTTGTCGGCTCCGAGGTGGCGCGCATCATGACGACGCACGCCGACGACCTCGCCGCGCGCATCGGCGCGCCGGTCGAGCTCGCCGGCGTGGCCGTCCGCCGGCCCGACAAGGTCCGCGGCGGCATCGATCCGGCGCTGATCACCACCGACGCGACCGCCCTGGTCAAACGGGGCGACATCGACGTCGTCGTCGAGGTCATCGGCGGGATCGAGCCGGCCCGCACCCTCATCACCACCGCCTTCGAGCACGGCGCCTCCGTGGTCTCCGCCAACAAGGCGCTGCTCGCCCAGGACGGCGCGACCCTGTACGCCTCCGCCCAGCAGCACGGGCAGGACCTGTACTACGAGGCCGCCGTCGCCGGCGCCATCCCGCTGATCCGCCCGCTGCGCGAGTCCCTCGCCGGCGACAAGATCAACCGCGTGATGGGCATCGTCAACGGCACCACGAACTTCATCCTCGACAAGATGGACTCCACCGGCGCCGGCTACCAGGAGGCCCTGGACGAGGCCACCGCGCTCGGGTACGCCGAGGCCGACCCGACCGCCGACGTCGAGGGCTTCGACGCCGCCGCCAAGGCCGCCATCCTCGCCGGCATCGCCTTCCACAC
Source organism: Streptomyces sp. NPDC058758 (assembly GCF_042746075.1). Classification (NCBI taxonomy): domain Bacteria; kingdom Bacillati; phylum Actinomycetota; class Actinomycetes; order Kitasatosporales; family Streptomycetaceae; genus Streptomyces; species Streptomyces sp. NPDC058758. The sequence continues at coordinate 159,533 of NZ_JBHYPS010000005.1, forward strand.
CCGCGTGCGCCTCGACGACGTCTACCGCGAGGGCATGACCGAGGTCACCGCCGCCGACTTCGCCTCCGCCAAGCAGATGGGCTGCACCATCAAGCTGCTCGCGATCTGCGAGCGGGCCGCGGACGGCGAGTCCGTCACCGCGCGCGTGCACCCGGCGATGATCCCGCTGAGCCACCCGCTGGCCTCGGTCCGGGAGGCGTACAACGCGGTCTTCGTCGAGGCGGAGGCCGCCGGGCAGCTCATGTTCTACGGCCCCGGGGCGGGCGGCTCGCCGACCGCCTCGGCCGTTCTCGGCGACGTCGTCGCCGTCTGCCGCAACCGTCTCAACGAGGCGACGGGCCCCGGCGAGTCCGCGTACACCCAGCTGCCCGTGAGCCCCATGGGCGACGTGGTGACGCGGTACCACATCAGTCTCGACGTGGCCGACAAGCCGGGCGTCCTCGCCCAGGTCGCGACGGTCTTCGCCGAGCACGGCGTATCGATCGATACCGTGCGCCAGCAGGGCAAGGACGGCGAGGCCTCCCTCGTCGTCGTCACCCACCGCGCGCCCGACGCGGCCCTCTCCGGGACCGTCGAGGCGCTGCGCAAGCTCGACACCGTGCGCGGTGTCGCCAGCATCATGCGTGTTGAAGGGGAGTAAGGACCCATGACCAACCAGGGCACCCACCAGTGGCGCGGCATCATCGAGGAGTACCGGGACCGCCTTCCGGTCACGGACACGACGCCGGTCGTCACGCTCCGTGAGGGCGGTACGCCGCTCGTCCCCGCTCAGGTCCTCTCCGAGCGCACGGGCTGCGAGGTGCACCTCAAGGTCGAGGGCGCCAACCCCACCGGCTCCTTCAAGGACCGGGGCATGACCATGGCCATCACCCGGGCCAAGGAGGAGGGCGCCAAGGCCGTCATCTGCGCCTCCACCGGCAACACCTCCGCCTCCGCCGCCGCGTACGCGGTGCGGGCCGGGATGGTCTCCGCGGTGCTGGTGCCCCAGGGCAAGATCGCGCTCGGCAAGATGGGCCAGGCCCTCGTGCACGGCGCGAAGATCCTCCAGGTGGACGGCAACTTCGACGACTGCCTGACGCTGGCCCGCTCGCTCTCCGAGAACTACCCGGTGGCGCTGGTCAATTCGGTCAACCCGGTCCGCATCGAGGGCCAGAAGACCGCCGCGTTCGAGATCGTGGACATGCTGGGCGACGCCCCCGACATCCACGTCCTGCCCGTCGGCAACGCCGGCAACATCACGGCCTACTGGAAGGGGTACCGCGAGTACGCCGCCGACGGCCTCGCCACCCACCGGCCGCGCATGTGGGGCTTCCAGGCCTCCGGTTCGGCCCCCCTGGTGCGCGGCGAGGTCGTCAAGGACCCGTCGACCATCGCCACCGCCATCCGCATCGGCAACCCGGCCTCCTGGGAGTACGCGATCGCCGCGCGCGACGAGTCGGGCGGCTTCATCGACGAGGTGACGGACCGTGAGATCCTGCGCGCCTACCGCCTGTTGGCCGCGCAGGAGGGCGTCTTCGTGGAGCCCGCCTCGGCCGCCTCGGTCGCCGGCCTGCTGAAGGCCGCCGAGCAGGGCAAGGTCGACCCGGGCCAGCGGATCGTCTGCACCGTGACCGGAAACGGCCTGAAGGACCCCGACTGGGCCGTCGCCGGCGCCCCGCAGCCGGTCACCGTCCCGGTGGACGCCGCGACCGCCGCGGAGCGGCTCGGACTGGCCTGATCCCGATGCCCCGGACGGGGGAGCGGATGCTCGGGAACGAGCGGAAACTCCCCCGACGGAGTGAGGGCCCTGGTCGAAACCCGATCAGGAACGTACATAGGCGCACAGGTTGGCTCGCGACACGCATCGTGCGCCTCCCGTGCGCCCTATGTCGCCACAGAACCTTCCTTCGATAGGCTGTACCGGACCCGCCCCGACGCATATGCGTGGTGTCGTTGCCGTTGTCGCCTCCCGCGGCCGAAGCGGCCGAAACGGTACTCCGGGTTCCCCAGCACTTCTCTTGAACACCACGTTGCCGCAGTCAAGGAGAGTCATCGAGCGATGGCCGGTCCCGCGTTCCGCGCCGCCGCCGTACGGGTGCGCGTCCCCGCCACCAGCGCCAACCTCGGCCCGGGCTTCGACGCCTTCGGCCTGTCGCTGGGCCTCTACGACGACGTGGTCGTCCGGGTCGCCGACTCCGGGCTGCACGTCGACATCGCCGGAGAGGGCGCCGAGACGCTCCCGCGCGACGAGCGCCACCTGCTCGTACGCTCCCTGCGCACGGCCTTCGACCTGCTCGGCGGTCAGCCGCGCGGCCTGGAGGTCGTCTGCGCCAACCGCATCCCGCACGGCCGCGGCCTCGGCTCCTCCTCCGCCGCCATCTGCGCCGGCATCGTCGCCGCACGCGCCGTGACCATAGGCGGGGACGCCAAGCTCGACGAGGCCGCCCTGCTGGAGCTGGCCACCGAGATCGAGGGCCACCCCGACAACGTCGCCGCCTGTCTGCTCGGCGGCTTCACCCTCGCGTGGACCGAGGCCGGCGCCGCGCGGGCGATCCGGATGGATCCCTCGGATTCCATCGTTCCGGTGGTCTTCGTGCCCGGGAAGCCGGTGCTGACCGAGACCGCCCGGGGCCTGCTGCCGCGCACCGTCCCGCACGTGGACGCCGCCGCCAACGCCGGGCGCGCCGCCCTCCTCGTCGAGGCCCTGACCCGCCGCCCCGAGCTGCTGCTCGCGGCCACCGAGGACCGGCTGCACCAGGAGTACCGGGCCCCCGCGATGCCGGAGAGCATCGCCCTCGTGAACCGGCTGCGGGCCGACGGCGTGCCCGCGGTCATCTCCGGCGCGGGCCCCACGGTCCTCGCGCTGGCCGACAACGGGACGGCCGACAAGGTCGCCCTGCTCGCGGGCGAGGGCTGGGCCGCCAACCGGCTCGACCTCGACGCGTCCGGAGCGAGCGTGCTGCCGCTGGCGCCCTGACGGCGCGGCGGCGGACGCCGTACGGGACGCCGGGCAGCGTTCCGAACACGCGATTGCCGGTGAGGGAGAGGGGGAATGTTTGTTGGAGCCGGTAGTGTTAATCTCAAGTCTGCACCCGACCTCTTTGTGGAGCGGTGCGGAGTGTCCCCTCAGGGACCACCCATTCTTCCGGGAGCCTCCCCAACTGCCTGAGCAGCCTGCCTGAGCAGTTTCGAGCACGCTCCGGAACCGGCACGACACCCCTCGCTCATCGCACGCGAGGGCCGAGCAGGGGGCGCTCGGGCCGGACCCACAGCACGTTTTTCCTCTCCTCTCGCCGCATCCCGGCGGGACCACCGCCCCGGACACGGTCCACCAACCAGGACCGCTGCCGGACAGCACAACCGGTCGCCGAGCCACAGGGCCGACGTCCGCTCCAGGGAAGGACCCTTCGTGAGCGACACCACCGATCTGATGGGCGTGACTGCCGACAGCACTGTCGACGCCACCGCGCCCGCCGCAGGTGCTGCCAGTGGCGGCACCGCACGGCGCCGCCGCTCCGGCACCGGCCTCGAGGGCATGGTCCTGGCCGAGCTGCAGCAGGTCGCGTCCGGCCTCGGCATCAGGGGCACCGCGCGGATGCGCAAGGGCCAGCTGATCGAGGTCATCAAGGAGGCGCAGGCCGGCGGAGGCGCCGCCCAGGCCGCAGGGCCTGGGGGAGGCGCCGCCGCCCCCGCCAAGACCGAGGCCGCCGCCGAGGCCAAGCCGAAGCGCCGCGCCACCTCCAAGGCCCGTACGGGCGAGTCCGCCGAGGCCGCGGAGCCGAAGGCGGAGAAGGCCGAGCAGGCCCCCGCCCAGCAGCAGATCGACATCCCGGGCCAGCCGTCGAAGTCGCCCGCCGCCGAGCAGGGCGACGAGCAGCCGGCCGGCGAGCGCCGCCGCCGCCGCGCCACCGCCCCCGCCGGTTCGCCGGAGGGTGCCGAGGGCGCGCAGGCCGTCAAGACCGAGGCCCGCACCGAGGTCCGTACCGAGGCCAAGGGCGAGCAGCAGGGCGACAAGGCCGAGGCCGCCGCGGACGGCGCCGAGGGCCGCACCCGCCGGGACCGCCGGGACCGCCGCGACCGCCAGCGCGAGCGCGGCAAGGGCGACGACCAGCAGCAGGGCGGCGGCCAGCGCAAGGACCAGCAGCGCCAGGGCCAGGGTCAGGGCCAGGGTCAGGGCCAGCAGCAGGGCCAGGGCCAGCGCCCGCAGGGCGGCGGCCTCCCGCAGGACGACGACGACGACTTCGACGGCGGCCGCCGCGGGCGTCGCGGCCGCTACCGCGACCGCCGCGGGCGTCGCGGGCGCGACGAGTTCGCCGCCGCCGGCGAGCCGCAGGTCTCCGACGACGACGTCCTGATCCCCGTCGCGGGCATCCTCGACATCCTCGACAACTACGCGTTCATCCGGACCTCCGGCTACCTGCCCGGTCCGAACGACGTGTACGTCTCCCTCGCCCAGGTCCGCAAGAGCGGCCTGCGCAAGGGCGACCACCTCACCGGCGCGGTCCGCCAGCCGAAGGAGGGCGAGCGCCGCGAGAAGTTCAACGCGCTGGTCCGCCTCGACTCGGTCAACGGCATGGCGCCGGACTCCGGCCGCGGCCGTCCCGAGTTCAACAAGCTGACCCCGCTCTACCCCCAGGACCGGCTCCGCCTGGAGTCCGACCCGGGCGTGCTGACCACCCGGATCATCGACCTCGTGTCGCCGATCGGCAAGGGCCAGCGCGGTCTGATCGTGGCCCCGCCGAAGACCGGCAAGACCATGATCATGCAGGCGATCGCCAACGCGATCACCCACAACAACCCCGAGTGCCACCTGATGGTCGTCCTGGTCGACGAGCGTCCGGAAGAGGTCACCGACATGCAGCGGTCGGTGAAGGGCGAGGTCATCTCCTCGACCTTCGACCGCCCGGCCGAGGACCACACCACCGTCGCCGAGCTGGCCATCGAGCGCGCCAAGCGCCTCGTCGAGCTGGGTCACGACGTGGTCGTCCTGCTGGACTCCATCACCCGTCTGGGCCGCGCGTACAACCTCGCGGCGCCCGCCTCCGGCCGCATCCTGTCCGGTGGTGTCGACTCGACCGCGCTCTACCCGCCGAAGCGCTTCTTCGGCGCCGCGCGCAACATCGAGGACGGCGGCTCGCTGACCATCCTGGCCACCGCGCTGGTCGACACCGGCTCGCGCATGGACGAGGTGATCTTCGAGGAGTTCAAGGGCACCGGCAACATGGAGCTCAAGCTCGACCGGAAGCTCGCCGACAAGCGGATCTTCCCGGCCGTCGACGTCGACGCCTCGGGCACCCGCAAGGAGGAGATCCTCCTCGGCAGCGACGAGCTCGCCATCACCTGGAAGCTCCGCCGCGTGCTGCACGCGCTCGACCAGCAGCAGGCCATCGAGCTGCTTCTGGACAAGCTCAAGCAGACGAAGTCGAACGCCGAGTTCCTGCTGCAGATCCAGAAGACGACGCCGGGAGGCGGCAACAACGACTGACGTCGTCGGTGACGCGGGGAGACCCGCGTCACACCGCGGGTGACGGCCCCGTAGCCGTGATCCGTTCGTGACCTGCGCGAACACCGTGCCCGCCACTCCCCGAGTGGCGGGCACGGTGCGTTGCGGGCGGCTCGCCCACCGAAACCTCACAGGTCCGTATGCAACCCTTTCGGGTGCTTCGCCGTCACAAAAGGTGAACCATAGGCCCGAGGGAAGACGATGACCGAGCAGACCAGCAGCGGGCGCGCACGCGGTGGCGCCACCGGACGCCGCCGCAAACCGCCCGCCAAGCGCCGCCGCCGCGTCGGCACAGCCGTCTCCGGCGCCGCCGCCGTGCTCGTCCTGGCCGGCGCAGGACTCGGCTACGTGTACCTCAAGCTCGACGGCAACCTCCAGGGCGTCGACATCAACGCCCAGCTGGGCGCCGACCGCCCCAAGAACATCGACAACGGCTCGATGGACATCCTCGTCCTCGGCTCCGACTCCCGCTCCGGCGACAACGGCGCCTACGGCAAGGACGAGGGCGGCGCCCGCTCCGACACCGCGATGGTCCTCCACGTCTACGAGGGCCACAAGAAGGCGAGCGTCGTCTCCATACCGCGCGACACCCTCGTCGACCGCCCCGCCTGCACCGACGGCCGGGGCGCCGAGACGCCCGGCGAGACCCGCGCCATGTTCAACACCGCGTACGAGGTCGGCGGCCCCGCCTGCGCCGTCAAGACCGTCGAGGCCATGTCCGGCATCCGCATGGACCACTACGTCGAGGTCGACTTCACCGGCTTCAAGAAGCTCATCGACACCCTCGGCGGCGTCGAGATCACCACCACCCGGGCCATCAAGGACTCCAAGAGCCACCTCGACCTGGAGCCCGGCACCCACACCCTCGACGGCGAGCAGTCCCTCGGCCTCGTCCGCACCCGCAAGAGCGTCGGCGACGGCAGCGACCTCGGCCGCATCCAGCTCCAGCAGGCCTTCATGAAGGCCTTCATCGAGCAGGTCAAGGACGTCGGCGTCGGCACCAACCCGAAGAAGCTCCTCGACCTCGCCGACGCCGCCACCAAGGCCATCACCCCGGACTCCGAGCTCGACTCCGTCCAGGAGCTGATGGGCTTCGCCCGGGGCCTCACCGGCATCTCGGCCCAGAACGTCCAGATGGTGACGCTCCCCGTCCGGTACGACCCCCGGGACCCCAACCGGGTCGTCCCCGTCGAGGAGAAGGCGCAGCAGGTGTGGACCGCCCTGGAGGGCGACCTGCCGATCCCCGCCGCCGCCACCGAGGACACCGCCACCGGCCGGGCCGACGGCGTCGTGGAGTAGCCCCTCCCGGGGCCCCGCGGGACCCCGGGAATACCGGCGGCCCCACCCCGGTTTGGGGAGATGCGGCCGGTCCTGGCAGACTGGTACGTCGGCCCCGGTTCACGTCCGCCGCAACCCGCGGCGACGACCCGGCGCCCTCCCGGAACTAGGAGACACCTTGAAGCGCGAGATCCACCCCGAGTACGTCGAGACCCAGGTCAGCTGCACCTGTGGCGCGTCGTTCACCACCCGCAGCACCCTGACCGAGGGCACCATCCGTGCCGAGGTCTGCTCCGAGTGCCACCCGTTCTACACGGGCAAGCAGAAGATCCTCGACACCGGCGGCCGCGTGGCCCGCTTCGAGGCCCGCTTCGGCAAGGCCGCCGGCTCCGCCAAGAAGTAGCGAGCCCCCGCGCCGGTCATCGGCCGCCCCCGCGCGGGGCGGCCGGGACCGGCGCTTTGGCGTCCCCGTAGCACCACACGAAACCAGGAGCCCGAGATGTTCGAGGCCGTCGAGGAACTGGTCGGCGAGCACGCCGACCTCGAGAAGAAGCTCGCGGATCCGTCGGTCCACGCCGACCAGGCCAACGCGCGCAAGCTGAACAAGCGCTACGCCGAGCTGACCCCGATCGTCGGCACGTACCGCTCCTGGAAGCAGACCGGGGACGACATCGAGACCGCGCGCGAGTTCGCGCACGACGACCCCGACTTCGCCGCCGAGGTCAAGGAGCTGGAGAAGCAGCGCGAGGAGCTCACCGAGAAGCTCCGCCTCCTGCTGATCCCGCGCGACCCCAGCGACGACAAGGACGTCATCCTGGAGATCAAGGCCGGCGCCGGCGGCGACGAGTCCGCCCTCTTCGCCGGGGACCTGCTCCGCATGTACCTCCGCTACGCCGAGCGCGTCGGCTGGAAGACCGAGCTCATCGACGCCACCGAGTCCGAGCTCGGCGGCTACAAGGACGTCCAGGTCGCCGTGAAGACCAAGGGCGGCAACGGCGCCACCGAGCCCGGCCAGGGCGTCTGGGCCCGCCTCAAGTACGAGGGCGGCGTCCACCGCGTGCAGCGCGTGCCCGCCACCGAGTCCCAGGGCCGCATCCACACCTCCGCCGCCGGCGTGCTCGTCACCCCGGAGGCCGAGGAGGTCGACGTCGAGATCCACGCCAACGACCTGCGCATCGACGTCTACCGCTCCTCCGGCCCCGGCGGCCAGTCGGTCAACACCACCGACTCCGCGGTCCGCATCACCCACCTGCCGACCGGCATCGTCGCCTCCTGCCAGAACGAGAAGAGCCAGCTCCAGAACAAGGAGCAGGCCCTGCGCATCCTGCGCTCCCGGCTCCTCGCCGCCGCCCAGGAGAAGGCCGAGGCCGAGGCCGCCGACGCCCGCCGCAGCCAGGTCCGCACGGTCGACCGCTCCGAGAAGATCCGCACGTACAACTTCCCGGAGAACCGCATCTCCGACCACCGCGTCGGCTTCAAGGCGTACAACCTCGACCAGGTCCTCGACGGCGAGCTCGACGCCGTCATCCAGGCCTGCGTCGACGCCGACTCGGCGGCCAAGCTCGCCGCGACCTGAGGCGGCCCGGGACCGCCGGCGCCGGCAGCCCGGCACCGGCGGTCCCCGGCATCCGTCCGAGGCATCCCCCCGCCCCACCCCGCACCACGGAGGACCAGCGTGAACCTGCTGCTTGCCGAGGTGGCCCAGGCCACCCAGCGGCTGGCCGACGCCGGCGTTCCCTCACCGCGTTTCGACGCCGAGGAGCTCGCCGCGTTCGTGCACGGCGTCAAGCGGGGGGAGCTGCACAACGTCAAGGACGCCGACTTCGACGCCCGCTACTGGGAGGCCATCGCCCGCCGCGAGGCCCGCGAACCGCTCCAGCACATCACCGGCCGGGCGTTCTTCCGCTATCTGGAGCTCCAGGTCGGCCCCGGCGTCTTCGTGCCCCGCCCGGAGACCGAGTCCGTGGTCGGCTGGGCCATAGACGCCGTCCGCGCGATGGACGTCGTCGAGCCGCTGATCGTCGACCTCTGCACCGGCTCCGGCGCCATCGCCCTCGCGATGGCCCAGGAGGTGCCGCGTTCGCGCGTCCACGCCGTCGAACTCTCCGACGACGCCCTCGTCTGGACCCGGAAGAACGCCCGGGACTCCCGCGTCACCGTCCACCAGGGCGACGCGCTCACCGCGCTCCCGGAGCTCAACGGCCAGGTCGACCTCGTCATCTCCAACCCGCCCTACATCCCGCTCACCGAGTGGGAGTACGTGGCGCCCGAGGCCCGCGACCACGACCCCGAGATGGCGCTCTTCTCCGGCGAGGACGGCCTCGACACCATCCGCGGCATCGAGCGCACCGCCCACCGGCTGCTGCGCCCCGGCGGCCTCGTCGTCATCGAGCACGCGGACACCCAGGGCGGCCAGGTCCCGTGGATCTTCAACGAGGAGTCGGGCTGGGCGGACGCCGCCGACCACCCCGACCTGAACAACCGGCCGCGCTTCGCGACCGCCCGCAAGGCGATGCCGTGAGCCGGCACCGCACCGCCACCCCAGAGGAGGAGCGCGACTGATGGCACGCCGATACGACTGCAACGAGGCGACCGACCGCGCGACCGGCCTGCGCGAAGCCGCGTCGGCCGTCCGCCGCGGCGAACTCGTCGTGCTCCCCACCGACACCGTGTACGGGCTCGGCGCGGACGCCTTCGGCAGCGAGGCCGTCGCGGACCTGCTCGCCGCCAAGGGCCGGGGGCGCACCATGCCCACCCCCGTCCTCATCGGCTCCCCGAACACCCTCCACGGCCTCGTCACCGACTTCTCCGAGCACGCGTGGGAGCTCGTCGACGCCTTCTGGCCCGGCCCGCTCACCCTCGTCGCCCGCCACCAGCCGTCCCTCCAGTGGGACCTCGGCGACACCCGCGGCACCGTCGCCATCCGCATGCCGCTGCACCCGGTCGCCATCGAGCTGCTCACCGAGGTCGGCCCGATGGCCGTCTCCTCGGCCAACGTCACCGGGCACCCGGCGCCGGAGGACTGCGACGCCGCCCAGCAGATGCTCGGCGACTCCGTCTCCGTCTACCTCGACGGCGGCCCGACGCCCGGCATCGTCCCCTCCTCCATCGTCGATGTCACGGGCAAGGTCCCGGTGCTGCTGCGCGAGGGCGCGCTGTCACCGGAGGAGCTCCGCAAGGTCGTACCCGACCTCGAGGTGGCCAGTTGACCGCCCCTGAGGGGCGTGGCATAGCGGGGTACGCGTACGAGCACGACGGCACCTTCCGCATCCTCCACGTCAGCACCGGCAACGTCTGCCGCTCGCCCATCACCGAGCGGCTGACCCGCCACGCCCTGGGCGAGCGCCTCGGCGACGGGCTCGGCCGGGGACTCATCGTGGAGAGCGCCGGCACCTGGGGCCACGAGGGCGCCCCCATGGAGACCAACGCGGAGCTGGTCCTCGCCGACTTCGGCGCCGACCACAGCGGCTTCGTCGGACGCGAGCTCCTCGACGAGCACGTCATCCGCGCCGACCTCGTCCTCACCGCGACCCGCGACCACCGCGCGCAGGTCATCTCGATGGGCCACTCGGCCGGACTGCGCACCTTCACCCTGAAGGAGTTCACCCGCCTGGTCCGCGCCATCGACCCCGCCACCCTCCCGGACCCCCGCGACGGCGTGGTCGAACGCGCACGCGCCCTGGTCCGCGCGGCCGCCGCTCTACGCGGGTGGCTCCTCGCCCCCTCCGCCGAAGCGGACGAGGTCAACGACCCCTACGGCGCCCCCATCACCGTCTTCCGCTCCATCGGCGAGGAGATCCAGGAGGCCCTGGACCCGGTCGTCACGGCCCTGACGGGCGTGCCCACGCGCCGCTGACGGGCGCCCCGCCGCGGCGCTGACGGGCGGTCCCGACACGGCCCTGACGGGCGTCCCCGCGCGGCGGTGAGGGGTGTTGCGGTGCGGTCCCGCGCCTCCCGGCGGCGTCCGGGGGCGCGGGGGAGGGAGCGCGCCTACATTGGTGCTACGTCCCTCCAGGCACGGAGTCAGCCATGTCGGTCAGCGCGCCCCCAGAAGAGGTCCTCGACGTCCTGCGGCGGCAGGACCCGGAGATCGCCGACGTGCTGCTGGGGGAGGCCCGGCGGCAGGCCGAGACGCTCCAGCTGATCGCGGCGGAGAACTTCACCTCGCCGGCCGTGCTGGCGACGCTGGGGTCGCCGCTCGCCAACAAGTACGCCGAGGGGTATCCGGGCGCCCGGCACCACGGCGGCTGCGAGTACGCCGACGCGGCCGAGCGCATCGCCGTGGAACGGGCCACCGCGCTCTTCGGAGCCGATCATGCCAACCTCCAGCCCCACTCGGGCTCCTCGGCCGTCCTGGCGGCGTACGCGGCCCTTCTGAAGCCCGGTGACACGGTCCTCGCCATGGGCCTGGGCCACGGCGGGCACCTGACCCACGGTTCGCCCGCCAACTTCTCCGGCCGCTGGTTCGACTTCGTCCCGTACGGCGTCGACGCCGAGAGCGGGCTGATCGACTACGAGCAGGTCGCCGCGCTCGCCCGCCACCACCGGCCGACGGCGATCGTGTGCGGCTCGATCTCCTATCCCCGCCACCCCGACTACGCGCTCTTCCGCGCCGTCGCCGACGAGGTGGGGGCGTACCTCATCGCCGACGCGGCCCACCCCATCGGCCTCGTCGCCGGGGGCGCGGCGCCGAACCCCGTCCCGTACGCCGACGTCGTCTGCGCCACCACCCACAAGGTGCTGCGCGGGCCGCGCGGCGGGATGCTGCTGTGCACGGCCGAGCTGGCCGAGCGGGTCGACCGGGCGGTCTTCCCCTTCACCCAGGGCGGCGCCCAGATGCACACCATCGCGGCGAAGGCGGTGGCCCTGGGGGAGGCGTCCACCCCGGCCTTCGCGACGTACGCCCATCGTGTGGTGGAACACGCGCGGGTCCTCGCGGCCGCGCTCGCCGCCGAGGGCTTCGCGCTGACCACCGGCGGCACCGACACCCACCTCATCACCGCCGACCCCGCGCCGCTGGGCGTCGACGGGCGCACCGCGCGGGCCCGCCTCTCCGCCGCGGGCCTGGTCCTCGACACCTGCGCGCTGCCCCACGGGGACGGGCGGGGGATCCGGCTCGGCACCGCCGCCGTCACCACCCAGGGGATGGGCGCCCCGGAGATGGCCGGAATCGCCGCGCTGTTCACGGCCGCGCTGCGGGACGAACCGGAGGAGACGGCTCGGGTACGCGCCGAGGTACGGGAGCTGACCAGGAGTTTTCCCCCGTATGGACGGTGAGCCGGAAGCGGTCGCAACCGTTCCGCGCCCCCTGGTGTCTCCCACCACATGGACGGCACGGCTAGGGTGTGGGGCTGAGATGGCCAGCGATTCTGTGGGGACAGCCCGTGCGTGATTACCTGCTGACGCTCTGTGTCACGGCCGCGGTGACCTATCTGCTGACCGGTCCGGTGCGGAAGTTCGCCATCGCGACCGGCGCGATGCCCGAGATCCGCGCGCGCGACGTGCACCGAGAACCGACTCCGCGGCTCGGTGGCATCGCCATGTTCTTCGGCCTCTGCGCGGGCCTGCTGGTCGCCGACCACCTCCAGAACCTCAACAGCGTCTTCGACCAGTCGAACGAGCCGCGCGCGCTGCTCTCCGGCGCCGCCCTGATCTGGCTGATCGGCGTCCTGGACGACAAGTTCGAGCTGGACGCGCTGATCAAGCTCGGCGCCCAGATGATCTCGGCCGGCGTGATGGTGGCGCAGGGCCTGACGATCCTGTGGCTGCCGATCCCGGGCGTCGGCACCGTCGCGCTGACCCAGTGGCAGGGCACCCTCCTGACGGTCGCCCTGGTCGTCCTGACGATCAACGCGGTCAACTTCGTCGACGGCCTCGACGGCCTCGCCGCCGGCATGGTCTGCATCGCCACCGGCGCCTTCTTCCTGTACGCGTACCGCCTCTGGTACGGCTACACGATCGAGGCGGCGGCCCCCGCGACCCTCTTCGCCGCGATCCTCATGGGCATGTGCCTGGGCTTCCTCCCGCACAACATGCACCCGGCGCGGATCTTCATGGGCGACTCGGGATCGATGCTGATCGGCCTGATCCTGGCCGCCTCCGCCATCTCGATCACCGGCCAGGTGGACCCGGACACCCTGAAGATCTTCGAGGGCTCTACCCGGCAGGCGACCCACGCGGCCCTGCCCGTCTTCATCCCGCTGATCCTGCCGCTGACCATCATCGCGATCCCGATGACCGACCTGGTCCTGGCGATCGTGCGGCGCACCTGGAAGGGCCAGTCGCCCTTCGCCGCCGACCGCGGCCACCTGCACCACCGCCTCCTGGAGATCGGCCACTCGCACAGCCGGGCCGTGCTGATCATGTACTTCTGGTCCGCGCTGATCGCCTTCGGCACGCTCGCGTACTCGGTGCACTCGACGTCCATGTGGATCGTGCTGGCCGTCACCGCGCTGAGCGCCCTCGGGCTGGTGCTGCTCCTGATGCCGCGCTTCTCGCCGCGGGCGCCCCGCTGGGCGGAGGCGGTCGTCCCGCCCCGCTACCGGCGGCGCGGGCCGGTCCCCGAACCGGAGCCGGAGCACGGGGCCGCCGAGGAGGAGCGGGTCCCGGTGCCGGCCGGGCTGCACGGTTCGACGGCCATCGGTCACCGCTCGCGCTTCTCCGACCGGCGGAAGGCCGGGACGCCGAGTTGACGTCCCGTCACTGACGGCTGACGAAAGCCTCAGCGGGGCCCAATACCAGACAAGGTGCCCCGCTGTCGCGCACAACCGCGCGTTGTAACCCTCATGTGTGACAGTTGGCACACCCCATGAGTAAAGACCTATTCAAATAGTTTGTGATACGGTTCACGAGACCCGGCGACAGTGCCGAAAGACCGTAGTGCGACGGTCTGTTGGCCCCGAGACCCACCTCGGACCGGGCTTACGCTCGTCCCTGACGACACCATCGCCCCCTCCATCAAAAGCGGAGACACCGCCATGCCTTCCAGCGACGCACGCCTCCTTCTCTCGGCCGTCGTACCCACTGCCGCCGTCGGCGCCATCGCCACGGTGATCAGCGGCATCGTCGCCGGCGGGAAGGGCGCGATCGGCGCCGTCCTCGGCACCCTGGTGGTCCTCCTCTTCATGGGCATCGGGATGCTGGTGCTGCAGCGGACGGCGAAGAAACTTCCGCAGCTGTTCCAGGCCATGGGGCTCTTGCTCTACACGACCCAGCTGCTGGTCCTGTTCGTCTTCCTGGCCTTGCTGAAGGGCACCACGGTGTTCGACTTCAAGGCCTTCGCCTTCACGCTGCTCGCGGCGACCGTGGTGTGGGTCGCGGCCCAGGCCCGTGCCTACATGAAGGCCAAGATCGCGTACGTCGAGCCCGAGAAAACGGGTTCGAAGTCGTGAAGGGTAGGGCCGGGATAAAGACGCGTTCGGCTTCCTGCTATCGTCCGGTGCCAACTGCGGCATTGCGGGCGCGGGCATCCGAAGCGGCGCCTGTCCCAGCGCGAGGCTCGATGCCGACCCGCCGCCCCCTTATCCGTAAGACCAGTCCAGTGCCGACCCGCGGCTGCTCGCCGCGCCGACACAACGAGGTTGCCGTACCTATGCGCCACGCTGAAGGAGCCCGCGGTGAGTGCTGACCAGACGCTTGCCTTCGACCCGGATTGCCACATCTTCACCGGATGCGGCTTCCCGGCTCCGGGCCTGCACACGTTCATCTACGAGCCGATCGCGACGTGGGGCAGCTTCGAGCTGACCAAGCCCATGCTGCTCGCGGTCCTGAGCTCCGTCGTGGTGGTCGGTTTCTTCTGGGCGGCCTTCCGCAAGCCGAAGCTGGTCCCCGGCAAGATGCAGATGATCGGCGAAGCCGGCTACGACTTCGTGCGCCGCGGCATCGTCTACGAGATCATCGGCAAGAAGGACGGCGAGAAGTACGTCCCCTTCATGGTCTCCATGTTCTTCCTCGTCTGGATGATGAACCTCTGGTCGATCATCCCGCTGGCCCAGTTCCCGGTCACCTCGCTGATCGCCTTCCCGGCGGCCCTCGCGCTGATCGTGTACGTGCTCTGGGTGTCGCTGACCTTCAAGAAGCACGGCTTCGTCGGCGGCTGGAAGAACATCGTCGGCTGGGACAAGTCCCTCGGCCCGATCCTGCCGCTGGTCGTCGTCCTCGAGTTCTTCTCGAACCTGATCATCCGGCCCTTCACGCACGCGGTCCGACTGTTCGCGAACATGTTCGCCGGTCACCTGCTGATCGTGATGTTCTCGCTGGCCTCCTGGTACCTGCTCAACGGCATCGGCGTCATCTACGCCGGCACGTCCTTCGTGATGGTGCTCGTGATGACCGCCTTCGAGCTCTTCATCCAGGCCGTCCAGGCGTACGTCTTCGTGCTCCTGGCCTGCAGCTACGTCCAGGGCGCGCTCTCCGAGCACCACTGAGCCCCCTGCCACGGACCAGCTCCACCACCCACCCCGCAGTCTCCGGTGGCCAACCCCCACCGGGTCCTTGAAAGAGAAGGAAGAACCGGCATGTCCGCTCTCCAGACCCTTGCTGCTGTCGAAGGCAACGTCGCCGCCATCGGTTACGGCCTCGCCGCGATCGGCCCCGGCGTCGGCGTCGGCATCATCTTCGGTAACGGCACCCAGGCCCTCGCCCGCCAGCCCGAGGCGGCCGGCCTGATCCGCACCAACCAGATCATGGGTTTCGCCTTCTGTGAGGCGCTCGCCCTCATCGGCATCGTCATGGGCTTCGTCTACTAAGCCTGCTTCTCGACGACAGCCACATTTTCACGGAAGGCACTGATGTGAACGCTCTGCTTCTTGCGGCCGAGGGGGAGCCCCAGCCCCCCCTCCTCCCGCATCTTGACGAGCTCGTCATCGGCCTGATCGCCTTCGTCATCGTCTTCGGCTTCCTCGCCAAGAAGCTCCTCCCGAACATCAACAAGGTTCTGGTCGAGCGCCGCGAGGCCATCGAGGGTGGCATCGAGAAGGCCGAGTCGGCCCAGATCGAGGCTCAGAGTGTGCTGGAGCAGTACAAGGCACAGCTTGCCGAGGCCCGCCACGAGGCCGCGCGTCTCCGCCAGGAGGCGACGGAGCAGGGCACCGCGATCATCCAGGAGATGAAGGCGGAGGGCCAGCGCCAGCGCGAGGAGATCATCGCCGCCGGCCACACGCAGATCGAGGCCGACCGCAAGGCCGCCGCCTCCTCCCTGCGTCAGGACGTCGGCAAGCTCGCCACTGACCTGGCCGGCAAGCTGGTCGGCGAGTCCCTCCAGGACACCGCCCGCCAGAGCCGCACGATCGACCGCTTCCTCGACGAGCTCGAGGAGAAGGCTGAGGCCGTCCGATGAACGGAGCGAGCCGTGAGGCACTGGCCGCCGCCCGCGAAGCCCTCGACGCGCTGACCGACAACACCTCGGTCGACGCGGCGAAGCTCGCGGACGAGCTGGCCGCGGTCACCGTCCTGTTCGACCGCGAGGTGTCGCTGCGCCGGGTCCTGACCGACCCCGCCCAGTCGGGTGAGGCCAAGGCCGAGCTCGCGCAGCGACTCCTGACCGGTCAGGTGGGCGGCGAGACCGTCGACCTGGTGTCCGGCATGGTCCGGTCCCGCTGGTCGCGCTCCCGCGACCTCGTCGACGCGGCCGAGGAGCTGGCGAACACCGCCGACCTCACCGCGGCCCAGAAGGCGGGCGCCCTCGACGACGTCGAGGACGAGCTGTTCCGCTTCGGCCGGATCGTGTCCTCCAGCACCGAGCTCCGCTCGGCGCTGACGGACAAGACCGCCAAGCCCGCCGCCAAGGGCGAGCTGCTGCGCACGCTGCTCGGCGGCAAGGCCAACGCCACCACCGAGCGCCTGGTCGTCCGTCTGGTGACCCAGCCCCGGGGACGTAGCCTGGAGGTGGGACTCGAGTCCCTGTCCAAGCTCGCCGCGGCGCGCCGGGACCGGATGGTCGCGGTCGTCACCTCGGCGGTGCCGCTGTCCGACCAGCAGAAGCAGCGCCTCGGCGCCGTACTGGCGAAGCTGTACGGCCGCGCGATGCACCTGAACCTGGACGTGGACCCCGCGGTCCTCGGCGGGATCTCGGTGCGGGTCGGCGACGAGGTCATCGACGGCACGGTCTCCGAGCGCCTCGACGAGGCGAAGCGGCGGCTGGCCGGCTGACGGCTCACGCCGCCGGCAACACAACACGCATCACAGCGGCCCGGTTGGGCCGTGCAGAGATTGCAGAAGATTCCTGGGGGTCGGCCCCCAGACCCCTTAAGAAACTTCGGGCCCAACAAGGAGAGCAGGGAACCCAGATGGCGGAGCTCACGATCCGGCCGGAGGAGATCCGGGACGCGCTGGAGACCTTCGTCCAGTCGTACCAGCCGGACGCGGCCTCGCGCGAGGAGGTCGGCACGGTCAGCCTGGCCGGTGACGGCATCGCGAAGGTCGAGGGTCTTCCCTCGGCCATGGCGAACGAGCTGCTGAAGTTCGAGGACGGCACCCTCGGTCTCGCGCTGAACCTCGAAGAGCGCGAGATCGGTGCGATCGTTCTCGGCGAGTTCAGCGGCATCGAGGAGGGACAGTCGGTGCAGCGCACCGGCGAGGTCCTCTCCGTCGGCGTCGGCGAGGGATACCTGGGTCGCGTCGTCGACCCGCTTGGCAACCCGATCGACGGTCTCGGCGAGATCGCGACCGAGGGCCGCCGCGCCCTCGAACTGCAGGCCCCCGGCGTCATGGCCCGCAAGTCGGTCCACGAGCCGATGGAGACCGGCTACAAGGCCGTCGACGCCATGACCCCGGTCGGCCGTGGTCAGCGTCAGCTGATCATCGGCGACCGCCAGACGGGCAAGACCGCCCTGGCCGTCGACACGATCATCAACCAGCGCGACAACTGGCGCTCGGGCGACGTGAACAAGCAGGTCCGCTGCATCTACGTCGCCGTCGGCCAGAAGGGCTCCACCATCGCGTCCGTGCGCGGCGCGCTGGAGGAGGCCGGTGCGCTCGAGTACACGACGATCGTCGCGGCCCCGGCGTCCGACCCGGCCGGCTTCAAGTACCTCGCCCCGTACACCGGCTCGGCCATCGGCCAGCACTGGATGTACCAGGGCAAGCACGTCCTGATCGTCTTCGACGACCTGTCGAAGCAGGCCGACGCCTACCGCGCCGTGTCCCTGCTGCTGCGCCGCCCGCCGGGCCGCGAGGCCTACCCGGGTGACGTCTTCTACCTGCACTCCCGCCTCCTGGAGCGTTGCGCCAAGCTCTCGGACGAGCTGGGTGCCGGCTCGATGACCGGTCTGCCGATCGTCGAGACCAAGGCGAACGACGTCTCGGCGTTCATCCCGACCAACGTCATCTCCATCACCGACGGCCAGTGCTTCCTGGAGTCCGACCTGTTCAACGCCGGCCAGCGCCCGGCCCTGAACGTCGGTATCTCGGTCTCCCGAGTCGGTGGCTCCGCCCAGCACCCGGCCATGAAGCAGATCGCCGGCCGCCTCCGCGTGGACCTCGCCCAGTTCCGTGAGCTGGAGGCCTTCGCGGCCTTCGGTTCCGACCTGGACGCGGCCTCGAAGGCGCAGCTGGAGCGCGGTCAGCGCATGGTCGAGCTGCTCAAGCAGGCTCAGTACCAGCCGATGCCGACCGAGAACCAGGTCGTCTCCGTCTGGGCCGGCACCACCGGCAAGATGGACGACGTCCCGGTCGCCGACATCCGTCGCTTCGAGGCCGAGCTCCTGGCGTACCTCCGCCAGAACCACTCCGGTCTCATGACCTCCATCCGTGAGGGCAAGAAGATGTCGGACGACACCCTGACGGCCGTCGCCGACGCCATCGCGGAGTTCAAGAAGCAGTTCGAGACCTCTGACGGCAAGCTGCTCGGCGAGGACGCCCCTGCCGCCGTCAACGTCTCGAAGTGACGACGGAAGGGACCTGACTCATGGGAGCGCAGCTCCGGGTCTACAAGCGTCGCATCAAATCCGTCACCGCGACGAAGAAGATCACCAAGGCGATGGAGATGATCGCCGCCTCGCGCGTGGTCAAGGCTCAGCGCAAGGTGCAGTCCTCGACCCCGTACGCCACCGAGCTCACCCGCGCGGTGACCGCGGTGGCCACGGGTGCGAACGACAAGCACCCGCTGACCACCGAGGCCGAGAACCCGACCCGTGCCGCGGTGCTGCTCCTCGCGAGCGACCGCGGTCTGGCCGGCGCCTTCAACTCCAACGCCATCAAGGCGGCGGAGCAGCTCATCAAGCGCCTGGAGGGCGAGGGCAAGGAGGTCGACGTCTACGCCGTCGGCCGCCGCGGCATCGCGCACTTCAACTTCCGTGAGCGCAAGCTGGCCGGCTCGTGGGCCGGCTTCACGGACGAGCCGACGTACGCGGACGCCAAGAAGATCGGCGCGCCGCTGATCGAGGCGATCGAGAAGGACACGGCCGAGGGTGGTGTGGACGAGCTCCACATCGTCTACACCGAGTTCGTCTCGATGATGACGCAGACGGCGGTCGAGGCCCGGCTGCTGCCCCTCAGCCTCGACGAGGTCGCGAAGGAGGCCGGCGAGTCGGACACGCTCCGCCCGCTGTACGACTTCGAGCCGTCGGCGGAGGACGTCCTGGACGCCCTTCTGCCGCGCTACGTCGAGAGCCGGATCTACAACGCGCTGCTCCAGTCGTCGGCGTCGAAGCACGCCGCGACGCGGCGCGCGATGAAGTCGGCGACCGACAACGCGGGAGAGCTGATCAACAACCTCTCCCGACTTGCCAACGCGGCCCGCCAGGCCGAAATCACCCAGGAAATCAGCGAGATCGTCGGTGGCACCGCAGCCCTGGCCGACGCGACCGCGGGGAGTGACAAGTAATGACGACCACTGTTGAGACGGCCGCCGCCACGGGCCGCGTCGCCCGGGTCATCGGCCCGGTCGTCGACGTGGAGTTCCCCGTCGACGCGATGCCGGAGATCTACAACGCCCTCCACGTCGAGGTCGCCGACCCGGCCGAGGACGGCGCCAAGAAGACCCTGACGCTCGAGGTCGCGCAGCACCTCGGCGACGGTGTCGTCCGCGCCATCTCCATGCAGCCCACCGACGGCCTGGTCCGCCAGGCCCCCGTGGTGGACACCGGCGACGGCATCACCGTGCCCGTCGGCGACGTCACCAAGGGCCGCGTGTTCAACACGCTGGGTCAGATCCTGAACGAGCCCGAGGCGGAGTCGGAGGTCGGCGAGCGCTGGTCCATCCACCGCAAGGCCCCGGCGTTCGACCAGCTCGAGTCGAAGACCGAGATGTTCGAGACCGGCCTCAAGGTCGTCGACCTCCTCACCCCGTACGTCAAGGGTGGAAAGATCGGTCTGTTCGGTGGTGCCGGTGTCGGCAAGACCGTTCTGATCCAGGAAATGATCATGCGTGTGGCGAAGCTGCACGACGGTGTTTCCGTGTTCGCCGGTGTCGGCGAGCGCACCCGTGAGGGCAACGACCTCATCCAGGAGATGGAGGAGTCCGGCGTTCTGGACAAGACCGCCCTGGTCTTCGGCCAGATGGACGAGCCCCCGGGCACCCGTCTGCGCGTCGCCCTCGCCGGTCTGACCATGGCGGAGTACTTCCGCGATGTGCAGAAGCAGGACGTGCTGTTCTTCATCGACAACATCTTCCGCTTCACCCAGGCCGGTTCCGAGGTGTCGACCCTGCTCGGCCGCATGCCCTCCGCGGTGGGTTACCAGCCGAACCTGGCCGACGAGATGGGTCTCCTCCAGGAGCGCATCACCTCGACCCGTGGTCACTCGATCACCTCGATGCAGGCGATCTACGTCCCCGCCGACGACCTCACCGACCCGGCGCCGGCGACCACCTTCGCCCACCTCGACGCGACGACGGTTCTCTCCCGTCCGATCTCCGAGAAGGGCATCTACCCGGCCGTGGACCCGCTGGACTCCACGTCCCGGATCCTGGACCCGCGCTACATCGCGCAGGACCACTACGACGCCGCCATGCGCGTCAAGGGCATCCTGCAGAAGTACAAGGACCTCCAGGACATCATCGCGATCCTCGGTATCGACGAGCTCAGCGAGGAGGACAAGCTCGTCGTGCACCGTGCGCGTCGTGTCGAGCGCTTCCTGTCGCAGAACACCCACGCCGCCAAGCAGTTCACCGGTGTGGACGGTTCGGACGTTCCGCTGGACGAGTCGATCGCCGCGTTCAACGCGATCTGCGACGGCGAGTTCGACCACTTCCCGGAGCAGGCGTTCTTCATGTGCGGTGGTCTTGAGGACCTCAAGAACAACGCCAAGGAGCTCGGCGTCTCCTGAGCCCCGTGCTCGCCCGAGGGGGGCGGGAGCCGTTCCCGCCCCCCTCTCCACGCCCCTTAGAATTGATCCCAACACCCGGCAGCCCCGCCGGGTGGTGAACCGAGGAGCCCACCCTTGGCTGCTGAGCTGCACGTCGAGCTGGTCGCCGCGGACCGGAGTGTCTGGTCCGGCGAGGCCACCCTGGTCATCGCGCGTACCACCTCCGGCGACATCGGCGTCATGCCCGGTCACCAGCCGCTGCTCGGTGTGCTGGAGTCGGGCCCGGTGACCATCCGCACGAGCGAGGGCGCCACCGTCGTGGCCGCCGTCCACGGCGGTTTCATCTCCTTCGCCGACGACAAGCTGTCGCTCCTTGCGGAGATCGCCGAGCTGGCGGACGAGATCGACGCCCAGCGTGCCGAGCGCGCGCTGGAGCGCGCCAAGTCGGACGAGGACGCCGCCGCCGAGCGGCGCGCCGAGGTCCGGCTGCGCGCGGTAGCGGTCCGCTAGCGGACCCGCGACCGAAGAGTAGTGCCCTCAGCCGCGGCACGGCTGGAATGTTCCAGACCGTGCCGCGGCTGAGGCGATGCAGATGCAGGTTGTATTCGGTGAGGCCGGCGGCGCCGGTCACGGGACGCAGCGAGGAGGTCGGTGAAGATGTTCCTCGCGCTGCTCGTGTGCGGCCTGGTCGTCGCACTGGTGGTGATCGGGCTCTTCGTCTTCGGCTTGCGCCGCAGGCTGATCCAGCGGGCCGGCGGCACCTTCGACTGTTCGCTGCGCTGGGACGTCCCGGAGGAGCCGGACCTCAGCGGCAAGGGCTGGGTGTACGGCGTCGCCCGGTACAGCGGTGACGAGATCGCCTGGTTCCGGGTCTTCTCGTACGCGCCCCGGCCGCGCCGCTTCCTGGAGCGCTCGGCCATCGTGGCCCTGGAGCGCCGGATGCCGGAGGGCGAGGAGGAGCTGGCGCTGCTCTCGGACTCGGTGATCCAGCCCTGCATGTACAACGGGGTCCGGCTGGAGCTCGCGATGAGCGAGGACGCCCGGACCGGTTTCATGGCCTGGCTGGAGGCGGCGCCTCCGGGCCAGAGGGTGAACGTCGCCTAGGCGGTCGTACGGAACACGGAAGCGGGGGACGGTGTGCTGCACCGTCCCCCGCTTCGTCGTGCCGGTGGCGTTAGCTCAGGCCGCCGTTGATCGCGGAGACCAGCTCGCCGTTGGTGGTGTCACCGCTGAACTCCCAGAAGAAGGCTCCGCCGAGGCCCTGGTTCTTGGCCCAGCCCATCTTGGAGTTGACGGTGGCGGGGGTGTCGTAGCTCCACCAGTTGGTGCCGCAGTGGGCGTAGGCGGTGCCGGCGACGGTGCCGTTGGACGGGCAGGAGGCCTTGAGGACCTTGTAGTCCTCGATGCCCTGCTCGTAGGTGCCCTGCGCCGGTCCGGTCGCCGTGCCGCCGGGGGCGGACTGGGTGACGCCGGTCCAGCCGCGGCCGTAGAAGCCGATGCCGAGCAGCAGCTTGTTGGCCGGGACGCCCTTGGCCTTGAACTTGGCGATCGCCTCGGCGGAGTTGAAGCCCGCCTGCGGGATGCCGGCGTACGAGGTCAGCGGGGAGTGCGGGGCGGTCGGGCCCTTGGCCTCCCAGGCGCCGAAGAAGTCGTACGTCATCACGTTGAGCCAGTCGTAGTACGGCGCGGCGCCCGCGTAGTCGGCGGCGTCGATCTTGCCGCCGGCGGAGGCGTCGGCCGTGACGGCCGCGGTGACCAGGTTGTTCGCGCCGAACTTGGCGCGCATGGCCTGCATCATGTTCTTGAAGGACGCGGCGCCGCTGGTGTCGCAGGTGAGGCCGCAGGCGTTCGGGTACTCCCAGTCGAGGTCGATGCCGTCGAAGACGTCGGCCCAGCGCGGGTCCTCGACCAGGTCGTAGCAGGACTGGGCGAAGGCGGTCGGGTTCTGGACGGCCTGGCCGAAGCCGCCGGACCAGGTCCAGCCGCCGAAGGACCAGAGGATCTTGATGTTCGGGTAGGCCTTCTTCAGCTTGCGCAGCTGGTTGAAGTTGCCGCGCAGCGGCTGGTCCCAGGTGTCGGCGACGCCGTCGACGGACTGGTCGGCGGTGTAGGCCTTGTCGTAGTCGGCGTAGGCGTCGCCGATGGTGCACTTGCCGCCCTGCACGTTGCCGAAGGCGTAGTTGATGTGGGTGATCTTGGACGCGGAGCCCGAGGTCACGATGTTCTTCACGTGGTAGTTGCGGCCGTAGACGCCCCAGTTGGTGAAGTAGCCCATCTTGACGGCCTTCGGCGGCGGCGGGGTGTCGCCGCCGGTGGTGCGCACCGGGGTCGGGCCGGCGGCGGGGCCGGTCTGGTCGATGGTGTCGCGGGCCACGACGCTGTAGGTGTAGTCGGTCCCGGCGGTGAGGCCCTGGTCGGTGTAGGTCAGGGCCGTGGTGGTGGTGACCTTCGTGCCGTTGCGCAGGACGTCGTAGTTCTTGACGCCCTTGTCGTCGGTGGCGGCGCCCCAGCTGAGCTTCACCGAGGTGTTGGTGACGTCGGAGGCGACCGGGGTGCCGGGGGCCGAGGGCGGGTTGTCGCCGGGCTGCTGGGTGCCGTCGCAGGAGGCGCCGTTGATCTTACAGCCGCTGGGGGCGCCGGAGCCGGAGCCGTTGTAGCCGAAGGAGACCGAGGCGCCGGGGGCCAGGGTGCCGTTCCAGCCGACGTTCTTGGCCGTCCAGTGGTCGCCGCTGTTGGTGACGGTGGCGTCCCACGCGGAGGTGACCCTGGTGCCGGAGGGGTAGTCCCACTCCAGGTTCCAGGAGGAGATGGAGGTGGTGCCGGTGTTCTTGATGGTCCAGTTGGCGCCGAAGCCGGTGCCCCAGTCCTGGGTCTTGGTGTAGGTCGCGGTGACCGAGGTGGCGGCTTCCGCGGGGGAGGCGAGGCCGACCATGGCGGCGAGCGGGAGGGCCAGGGCGGTGAGGCCGGCGGCGGCCTTCGCCTTGAAGCCTCTTCGGCGCGTCGGTGCTTGAGTGCTCAACGGTGCTCCTCAAGTTGCGGACGTTCGGGGTGGGGGTGGTCCGGAAGAGTTGCGCGCGCCCCGCGAGCGTAGGAAGGTCTGGACCAATCGTCAAGAGGTCCAGACCAACGTCGGTTCCGTTTCCTCAGAGGCCCAACTCCTGGGCCAGCACCGCCGCTTGGACCCGGCTCCGCAGCCCGAGCTTCCCCAGCACCTTGCTGACGTGCGTCTTCACCGTCGCCTCCGCCATCTCCAGACGCACCGCGATCTCCGCGTTCGACAGACCCGCCCCCAGCGCCGACAGCACCTCCCGCTCCCGGGGCGTCAGCGGCCCCAGCACCGAGGGGTCCGCCCGCGGCCCGGGCCGCGCCCCCGCCGCGAACTCCGCGATCAGCCGCCGGGTCACCGCCGGGGCGATCAGCCCCTCGCCCCGCGCCACCGTCCGCACCGCCTCGATCAGCTCCCGCGCGTCCGCGTTCTTCAGCAGGAAGCCCGCCGCCCCCGCGCGCAGCGCCCCGAAGACGTACTCGTCGAGATCGAAGGTGGTCAGCACCAGCACGTCCGCGAGCCCCTCGGCCACCACCAGCCGGGTCGCCGTCACCCCGTCCATCCGGGGCATCTGCACGTCCATCAGCACCACGTCCGGCCGCAGCTCCCGGGCCAGCTCCACCGCCCGCTCCCCGTCCCCGGCCTCCCCGACCACCTCGACGTCCGGCGCGCTCCCCAGGATCAGCACCAGACCGGCCCGCACCGCGCCCTGGTCCTCGGCCACCACCACCCGCACCGTCATGCCCGCTCCTCCTCGCTCACGTCCACGGGCAGCTCCGCCCGCACCCGCCACACCCTCCCGGCCCCGTTCCCGTCCCCGTCCCCGTCCCCCGCCGCCGGACCGGCCTCCAGCGACCCGCCGAGCAGCGCCACCCGCTCGCGCATCCCCACCAGCCCGGCGCCCGAGCCCGGGGCGCGCGGCCCCGGCCGCTCCCCGTACGGACTCGTCACCGTCACCCGCAGCACCCCGTCCGCGCGCGCCAGCGCCACCCGCACCTCGCCGGGCGCCGCGTGCTTCAGCGCGTTCGTCAGCGCCTCCTGCACGATCCGGTACGCGGCCAGCTCCACCGGCGCCGGCAGCCCCGGGCCGTCCCGCCGGGCGTCGTCCAGGGCGAAGCGCAGCCCGCTCGCCGCCCCGTTCGTCCGCGCCTGCGCCACCAGGGCGTCCAGCCCCGCCAGGCTCGCCGTCGCGGCCGGCTCGGTCTCCGCGCCGCTGTCCCGCAGCAGCCCGATCAGCCGCCGCATCTCCGCGAGCCCCGCCACGCTGTTCTCCCGGATCACGGTGAGCGCCTGCCGGGTGGTGCCGGGGTCGTCGAGGGAGAGCGCCGCCGTCGAGTGGATCGCGATCGCCGACAGGTGGTTGGCCACCATGTCGTGCAGCTCCCGCGCCATCCGCGCCCGCTCCGCCACCACCGCCTGCGCCCGGTCCATCTCGGCGAGCAGCGCGGTCTGCGCGGCGCGCAGCCGGGCCGCCTCCGCCGCCTCCCGGTGGTTGCGCACCACCGAGCCGGTGACCGCGGGCAGGAAGGAGACCATGCCGGTGATCACCCCGACGAGCAGCGCGATCGCGTTCTGCCACCAGACCAGGAAGGCCACCGTGGTGGCGACGGTGACCAGCGCGGTGGTGTACGGGATCCGGCGGGCCTGGGCCGGGGTGCCGTAGACGACCGCCGCGTAGACGACGTCCGTGAACATCAGCACGGTGGCCAGGTTCCCGTCGGTGAGCTGGTCGCCCACGAGGGCGGCCGTGCCCACGGCCAACGCGGTCCGGGGCGCCGCCCGGCGCAGCGCCTCCGCCCCGGCCATCGCCGCCAGCGGCACCAGCGCCGCCCACCGCTGGTCGAAGACCCGGTCGCCCGTGGTGTACAGCCCGTACGACCAGAGCAGCACGCCGACGGCGAAGCCGGCGAGGGCGATCAGCAGATCGTGGCGGTGCGGGCGGGGGAGGGTCACGCACCCCATCCAACACGCCCTTCGGCCCGCGGACGTCGACGTCCGGGCCGATCCGCGCCCGCCCGCCCCTCCGTCGAAGGATGTAGGCGGGTTTCCTCACCCGCGACGACGGAGCGGGCCCTTCCGCACGGGACGCTGGGAAGGACCCGACGGGGGAAGGAAAGGGGAAGCCCGTGATCGTCACGATGATCGTGGTCTGCGAGGTGGGGTTCTGGGTCCTGCTGGCGGCCGGACTCGGTGCCCGCTACCTGCTGCGCATGCCGCGGCTGGGCGCGGCGCTGCTGCTGTGCGAGCCGCTCCTGGAGGTCCTGCTCCTGGTCGTCTCCGCCGTCGACCTCAAGAACGGCGCCGAGCCCAGCTGGCGGCACGGGCTCGCCGCGATCTACATCGGCTACACCGTCGGACACGGGCACCGCACCGTGAAGTGGCTCGACGCCCACGCCGCCCACCGCTTCGACGGCGCGCCCCGCCCCCGTCCGCCCCGCTACGGCATGGCCCGGGCCCGCCACGAGGGCGCGGTCTGGTTCGGCACGCTGATCGCCGGCTCCGTCGCCTCCGTGCTCCTCCTCGCCGCCATCCGGTACGTCGGCGACGCCGGCGACACCGCGAAGCTGGAGGCCTCGATCGTCGGCGTCTGGCGCGCCGTCGGCATCCACGGCCTGATCGCCCTCAGCTACACGGTCTGGCCGAAGAAGGACCCGCACGACGGCCCGGAGAAGACCCCGGCGCTTTCCGCCCGGGACCGGGAGGGGTCCGCCGCCCGGGACCGGGAGGGGTCCGCCGGCCGTCCGTCCTAGCGCTCCCCGCCCGGCACCCAGAGGACGTCCCCGACCTCCTTGTTGGCGACCCGCGCGAGGATGAAGAGCAGGTCCGACAGGCGGTTGAGGTACGTGGCCGTCAGGGGGTTCATCGTCTCGCCGTGGACCTCCAGGGCCGCCCAGGTCGAGCGCTCGGCGCGGCGGACCACCGTGCACGCCTGGTGCAGCAGCGCCGCGCCGGGCGTGCCGCCGGGCAGGATGAAGGAGCGCAGCTTCTCCAGCCGCTCCAGGAAGCGGTCGCAGTCCGCCTCCAGCTTGTCCACGTAGTACTGCTCGACCCGCAGCGGCGGGTACTCCGGGTCCTCCACCACCGGGGTGGCGAGGTCGGCGCCCACGTCGAAGAGGTCGTTCTGGACGCGGGTGAGGACGGCGGCGACCTCCTCCTCCAGCCGCCCCAGGGCGAGCGCGGTGCCGATCACGGCGTTGGCCTCGTTGGCGTCCGCGTAGGCCGCGATCCGGAGGTCGGTCTTGGCGGTGCGGCTCATGTCGCCCAGGGCCGTCGTGCCCCGATCGCCGGTGCGGGTGTAGATGCGCGTCAGATTGACCATGGACCCCACCCTAGTGACACCCCCGCCCGCCGCACCTGTCGTGAGTGTGACGT
Source organism: Streptomyces sp. NPDC058758 (assembly GCF_042746075.1). NCBI lineage: Bacteria > Bacillati > Actinomycetota > Actinomycetes > Kitasatosporales > Streptomycetaceae > Streptomyces > Streptomyces sp. NPDC058758. Next base: position 186,955 of record NZ_JBHYPS010000005.1, read on the forward strand.
CCGTCAAAGAGAGCGTGACGCGCATTACTTCGCGGTCACACGGCGCCCCCGGCCCGCTAATCTCCGCCGGAGAGCCAGAAGTGAACAGGTGTTAAGGGGTGGAATTCGTGGCCGGTAAGCTCGCCGTCATCGGCGCCGGACTCATGGGAGCCGGCATCGCTCAGGTCTCGGCCCAGGCCGGCTGGGACGTCGTCCTGCGGGACGTCACCGACGCCGCCCTGACCCGCGGCACCGACGGCATCAAGGCGTCGTACGACAAGTTCGTCGCGAAGGGTCGGCTGGACGCCGCGGACGCGGAGGCCGCCCTCGGCCGGATCACCGCCACCACCGACCTCGAAGCCGTCGCCGACGCCGACGTCGTCGTCGAGGCCGTCTTTGAGAAGATCGAGGTCAAGCACGAGATCTTCCGCTCCCTCGACAAGATCGTCAAGGACGGCGCGGTCCTCGCCTCCAACACCTCCGCCATCCCGATCACCAAGATCGCCGCGGTGACGGAGCGCCCCGAGGCCGTCGTCGGCGTCCACTTCTTCTCGCCCGTCCCGATGATGCAGCTCGTCGAGCTGGTCCGCGGCCACAAGACGAGCGACGAGACCCTCGCCACCGCCCGCTCCTTCGCCGAGTCCGTCGGCAAGACCTGCATCGTCGTCAACCGCGACGTCGCCGGCTTCGTCACCACCCGCCTCATCTCCGCCCTCGTCGTCGAGGCCGCCAAGCTGTACGAGTCGGGCGTCGCCACCGCCGAGGACATCGACCTCGCCTGCAAGCTGGGCTTCGGCCACGCCATGGGCCCGCTCGCCACCACCGACCTCACCGGCGTCGACATCCTCGTCAACGCCACCGGCAACATCTACGCCGAGACCCAGGACGAGAAGTTCGCCCCGCCGGAGCTGATGCGCCGGATGGTGGACGCGGGTGACATCGGCCGCAAGAGCGGGCAGGGCTTTTACACGTACTGATCCCTGCCGACCACACCACCTCACTCCATGGAGTGAATTCAGGTATCGGTTCGACGACAAGGCGCAACGTATCTGCCGAGGCAGCAGTCAGTTGTTGCGAAGACGGAGCATTTCCCGGGGAGCGACTATGCACATCAGGGGCGACCATGCCGAGCTGGTCGTCGGGGGCCGCCTCGACGTCCGGAGCGCGGCGGACGCCCGTACGGTCCTGCACTCGGCCGTCGACGACGGCGTCGGCGACCTGGTGCTCGACCTGACCGGACTCGACTCCTGGGACGCCACCGGCCTCGGCGTGATCATGGGCGCGCACCGACGGGCCGGCCGCTGCGGCCGCCGGCTCGTCCTGCGCGGGGTGCCGCCGCAGATGCAGCGGCTCCTCGTCGCCACCCGCCTGCACCGGATCCTCGCCATCGAGGGCGGCCTCGCGCTGGAGTCCCTGCCCCGGGTCTGAACGGGCGGCGCCCGCGCGGACCCGGGGGTGAACGACGCCCCGCCGTCTGTGAAGCCCCTGTGCGAACCAGGCGTCACGCTCAATCCTCACAAGACCGTGACGTCTTGGTCTCCACGGCACCCCGCCTGTTCCCGGAGCCCCCGCGACCGTCTAGGGTTCGGTCGCCCGCACCCGACGACGGACCCACCCGGCGGGCTCCGCACCACCGCTCTTGGGGGCTTTGACCATGGACCCGATACACCGGGGGCCGGACGAGTCCGGTCACGACGCCGCGGCCGAGGACGCCCGCCCCGCACACCCCGCGGCCCTGCCCGAGCGCGCCGCCGCGGCCCCCGCCCGCGCCCGCGTCACCCGGATCGTCTCCGGCGGGCTGCTCCTCACCGTCAACCCCGTCGACGGCAGCGAGATCGAGCCCTGCCCGCCCGGCGAGGAGCCCCCGGCCGCCCGCCGCCGCACCCCGGAGGAGCGCGCCGAGGCCGCCCGCGCCGCCGCCGTGCCCGCGCCGCCCGGCCCCGCCACCCCCGAACTGCCCCTCCTGGAGCGCGACGAGCAGCGCGCCCGGCTCACCGAGACCCTGACCCGCGGCCGCTCCGCCCGCCTCACCGGACCCGACGGCTCCGGCCGCACCGCGCTCCTCGACGCCGTCGCCGCCGACTGCGCCTCCCTCGCCCCCGACGGCGTGGTCCGCCTCTCCGGCCGCCACCGCACCACCGGCGAACTCCTCCACGAACTCCGCGCCGCCGTCCTGCACGCCCCCCACCACCGGCCCGACCGCGACGGCCTGCGTGGCGCCCTCGCCGGGATCGGCGCCGTCGTGGTCGTCGACGACCTGGAGTTCGGCGGCGCCGCCCTCGACGAACTCCTCGCCGCAGCCCCCGAGTGCGCCTTCCTCCTCGCCGCCGCCCCCGGCGTCCCCGCCCCCTCCGCCGACGCCCGGATCGAGGAGGTCGACCTCCCCGGCCTCGGCCGCGCCGCCTCCCTCGCCCTCCTGGAGGCCGCCGTCGGCCGCCGCCTCACCGACGAGGAGGCCAACTGGGCCGGCGACCTCTGGTTCGAGTCCGAGGGCCTGCCGCTCCGCTTCGTCCAGGCCGGCGCCCTGCTGCGGCAGCGCGACCGGCTGCGCGTCACCCCCGCCGAGTTCGACGCCTTCGGCGCCCTGGAGGAGGCCTTCGGCCCGTCCGGTACGACCCCGGGGGCGGGCCCCGGCGCGGCCCCCGCCCTCGACCCGTACGAGGACCCCGACATCGAGCTCCACGAGGTGCCGCTGCCCAGCCTCGGCGAGGGCGCCGCCCCCGCCGCGCTGCTCGCCTCCCGGCTCAGCCGCTCCGCCCAGACCACGCTCCGCTTCGCCGTCGCCCTCGGCGGCGAGGTCCCGCACCACGCCCACCTCCCGGCGCTCGTCGGCGACACCCACGCCGACGCCGCCCTCGGCGAACTGCGCGCCTGCGGCCTCCTCACCCCCGCCGGCACCCGGCACCGGCTCGCCGGCGGGGTCCTCACCCAGCTCCTCGCCCACGGCTACGGCCACGACGCCGCCGACCGCGTCCGGACCGCCGCCCAGCACTACGCCTGGTGGGCCGGACACCCCTCGGTGGGCCCCGAGCGGGCCGCCGCCGAGTCCGACGCCCTGCTCGCCGCGCTCGCCGCCCTCCTCGGGGACACCGCGGGCGACGCCGAGGCCGAGACCGAGCGCCGCACCACCGCCGTCGCCCTCGCCCGCGCCGCCGCCCCCGCCTTCGCCGCCGGCCTCCACTGGAGCGCCTGGGAGCGCGCCCTGCGCTCCGGCCAGGAGGCCGCCCGGCTCGCCGGCGACGTCGCCGAGGAGGCGTACTTCCACCACGAGCTCGGCGTCCTCGCGATCTGCGCCGGCAACCTCGGCCGCGCCCGCGCCGAACTGGAGGCCTCGATCGGCCTGCGCGGCGTCCTCGCCGACAAGCGCGGCACCGTCGCCGGCCGCCGGGCCCTCGCCCTCGTCGCCGACCTCGGCCGCGAGCGGGAGCCCGCGCCGGCCGCGGCCCGCGCCGACTCCCCGCCGCGCGGCCTGCCCGCCGTACGCCCCGCCGCCCCGGCCCCCGCCGAGCCGCCGACCGAACTCCTGCCGCCGGTGCCCGCCCCGGCCCCCCTCGTGCCGCCCGGCTTCCCGGACTTCCCGGACTTCAAGGGCTTCGCCGACGAGGGCCCCGCGGCCGTCACCCGGCCCGACACCGCCCCGGCGGAGCCGCCGCGCAAGGGCCTCGCCGCCGGCATCCTGGCCGGCACCCGCCGCAACCTCGCGGCCGTCGGCGCCGGCGCGCTCCTCGTCGCCGTCCTCGGCACCGTGGTCACCCTCGGCGCCACCTCGGACAGCGACGACGCGCCCACCTCCGGCACCGTCTCCACCGACAGCACGGCGGACCAGGGCGGCGCGGACGACCCCGGCACCGACGACGGCGCCCCCGCCGAGGGCGACGGGTCCGGCGACCCGGCCGCGCCCGGCACGCCGACCGCCTCCGGCTCGCCCGGCCCCACCGCCTCCGGCGCCACCCCGACGGCCACCGGCACGGACCCGACGGCGACCGGCTCCCCGTCGACGACGGCCTCCGACCCGGCCGACCCGTCGACCAGCGCGCCGGGCGCGACGGACGGGCCGACGACACCGGGGGACCCGACGAGCACCGGTCCCACGCCGACCCGGACCACCAGCCGGCCGCCGGTGAGCCCGACGGGCACGATCAAGCCGCCGTCGACGCCTCCGACGATCCCGACGACGACCCCGCCGACCACGCCGTCGACGACCCCGCCGACCCCGTCGGAGACGCCCAGCAGCAGCGCCCCCGACTCCACCGCCTCCTCCACCCTCGAAGGCGCCCCCACCGCCTCCGACACCCCGTGAGCCGAGCACGCGGAGAGGCGGAGAAGCCGAGAAGGGGACGGCCCCGGGCGCTCGGTGCGCCCGGGGCCGTCCCCTTCTCCGTGTCCTCGGTCCGTCCTGCTCAGAACAGCCGCAGCTTGTCGTCCTCGATGCCGCGCAGCGCGTCGTAGTCGAGCACCACGCAGTCGATCCCGCGGTCCGTGGCCAGGACCCGCGCCTGCGGCTTGATCTCCTGGGCCGCGAAGACGCCCTTCACCGGGGCGAGGTGCGGGTCGCGGTTGAGCAGCTCCAGGTAGCGGGTCAACTGCTCGACGCCGTCGATCTCGCCGCGCCGCTTGATCTCGATCGCGACCGTGGCGCCGTCCGCGTCCCGGCAGAGGATGTCGACCGGACCGATGGCCGTGGGGTACTCGCGGCGGACCAGCGTCCAGCCCTCGCCCAGCGTCTCGATGCGGTCGGCCAGCAGCTCCTGGAGGTGGGCCTCGACGCCGTCCTTGATGAGACCGGGGTCCACGCCCAGTTCGTGGGACGAGTCGTGGAGGATCTCCTCCATCGTGATGATCAGTTTCTCGCCCGCTTTGTTGATCACGGTCCAGACGCCGGCCTCACCGTCGTTGCTCTCGGGGCCTTCCTTGAGCGTGCACGGCGGGGACATCCAGTTGAGCGGTTTGTACGCCCGGTCGTCCGCGTGGATCGAGACGCTGCCGTCTGCCTTGATCAGGATCAGACGGGGTGCGGAGGGCAGGTGGGCCGTGAGCCGGCCCGCGTAGTCCACGGAGCAACGGGCAATGACGAGACGCATGGTCGGCAACGCTACAAGAGGAGCGCCCTTCTACGCGATTCGGGCACCTGTGTGAGCCGAACACCCGTCGGTTATCGGCCTGTTGTGTGCCCAATCGCCTGGTGCGGGCAGCACCGCGCGCTTACCGTGGAAGCTGGAGGTCGTCGTCCGTGCACGCTGCGTGGCGTACGTCGGCCCTCGTCCCTGCCCGCACAGGCCCCGTCCGCGGGGCCGCGAGAGGAGAACCCATGTCGCTCGACGTCTCACCGGCACTGTTGGAACAGGCCGAGCGAGGCGAGGTCGACGAAGCCGCCTTCGTCGACTGCGTCCGGACCTCCCTGCCCTTCGCGTGGGAGATGATCAGTTCTCTGGTGGCCCAGCTGGAGGTCGAAGGCGGAGAGTTCGCCGACAACCAGACGCCCCCGCCGAACGAGCAGGCACGTGGTCAGCTGCTGCGCGCGCTGGCGAGCGACGCGATCCGCGGTGCGCTCCAGCGCCACTTCGGGGTGCGTCTCGCCTTCCAGAACTGCCACCGCGTGGCGGTCTTCCCGCTGGACCCCGCGGTGGACGAGCGGCTCGCCCGCTTCACCTCGATACGGGGCCAGCTGCTCAACCAGTCGCCGGAACTGCGCGACTGCTGAGGTCCGGCCGTCGCCACCGGGATCCGCCAGGACTCGAAGGCCGTCGCCCGGTGTCGCGGGAGCCGCGATCGGTGCGTGTCGACGCGCACCGCTCGCGGGGACGCCGGGGTGGCGGCACGGTCCCGTTCTCAGCCCAGCCCGGGGAGCACCTCGGCGCCGAGCCGGCGGAGGTTCTCCTCCGTACCGGCCAGGTCGCCGGAGCCCTCGGCGAGTAGCGCGAAGCGGGTGATGCCGGTGCGCTCGGCGGTCGCCGCCAGCCGGTCCGCCGCCAGCTCCGGGGTGCCCACCGGGTGCAGCGAGCACAGCAGCTCGGTGTACGCCACCGGGTCCCGCATGGCGCGGTGCCGGCCGTCCACCGTCACGTGCGCGTCCAGACCCTGCTTCAGCCACCCCGGCATCGCCTTCACCAAGGTCTCCGCCGCCTCCCGGGTGCGGTCCGCGAGCTGCACCACGCCCGCCGAGACGTGGCCGGAGCCGATCCGCGCGACCTCCTCCGGATCCCGGCCGGCCTCCCGGGCCCAGCGGGCCCAGGCCGTGACCATCTCCGCCTTCTCCTCGTCCCCGCAGTGCATGCCGAGCAGCATCGGCAGCCCCCGCTCGGCGGCCAGCCGCACGCTCTTGCGCGAGGTGCAGGCCACGACCACCTCCGGGGACGCCTCGCCGCCGATCAGCTCGCCGGCCCGGGGCACCACCGCCACCTCGCGGAAGGAGAACCGTTCCCCCGAGGCGCCCACCCGGGCCTCGGTGAGCCACCGCAGCAGCAGGTCGAGGGCCTCCGGGAAGCCGCGCTCGTACGCCTCCAGGCCCGCGCCGAACACCTCCAGGTCCACCCACGGCCCGCCGCGCCCCACCCCGAGGGTGAACCTGCCGCCCGACACCACGTGCAGCAGCGCCGCCTGTTCGCCGAGGGCGACCGGGTGGACGCTCGGCAGCACGCTCACCGCCGTGCCCACCCGCAGCCGCTCGGTGCGGCCCAGCAGCAGCGCCGCCAGCGTCACCGCCGACGGGCACACGCCGTACGGCACGAAGTGGTGCTCGGCCAGCCAGACCGAGTCCAGGCCCGCCTCCTCGGCCACCTCGGCGGTCCGCACCGCCCGGTGCAGCGCCTCACCCTGCCCCTGGCCCGGAAACTGGGCCGCCAGAACGAACGTTCCTACGCGCATCGCCTTCTGCCTCCTCGCGGCCGGCGCGTTCACTTCCCCTCGTACCGGCAACAACGCCTGACACGTGCCAAAGGCAACGGCCCCGTATGAAGTTCTTGCGATTTTCGGTCCGGGCGCCCGGACCGGGGCCCCGGCCACCCCGTCGCGGCCCGTACGCTGGAAGGAACGGTCCGTGTTCCCCGATCCCGTGAGGTGTGCTGTGTCCCCGCGTCACCACCGTTCCCGCCGCGCCGCCAAGCCGGCGGCGCAGGAGGACCGCGACGACCGGTACGGCGGCTCGCAGCGCACCGAGTCCTGGCAGGGCGAGGAGTGGTACGTCCGCCTCGTCGCCGGCGCCAGCTCCCCCGGCAAGCGCTACCGCTGCCCCGGCTGCGACCAGGAGATCCCCGGCGGCGCCCCGCACGTCGTCGCCTGGCCCGAGTACGGCGGCGTCGACGACCGCCGCCACTGGCACAAGGCCTGCTGGAACGCGAAGGACCGCCGCACCCCCGGGGTGCAGCGGTCCCGCAACGCGCCGAAGTACTAGGGCCTGTCCGGCCGTTCCCCGTCGGGTCCGGCCCGCCCGGCCCGGGGCTCAGACGTCCCGGCTGTTCAGCAGCGCGTAGGCGCCGCCCACCGCCACCGCGGCCACCCCGACCAGGGTGAAGAGGGCCTCCCAGCCCGCCGGGCCGCTGTCGCCGAACGGCGGCTGGGCGCTGTACAGCGCGATCATCTGCGAGGGCACCGAGTAGGTGAAGAGCGCCTCCTGGACCCCCTTCAGCGCCGGCGCGAACATGAACAGCGCCGCCACCAGCGGCAGCAGCAGCACGCCGATCATCACCGTGATGGCACCGGCCGAGTGCCGCACCAGCGCCCCGACCCCCATCGACAGCAGGCCGAGCACCGCCATGAAGCAGGCCGCGCCGACCGTGGCGCGCGCCCACTCCGCGCCCGTGGGCTCCGCCGCGTCCACCATGGCCACCTGCGCGGTCGCCACCACGAAGGCGACCACCAGGGTCACCGTGAAGACCAGCAGGAAGAAGACGATCGCCTTCGCCGTCAGCACCCGGGCCCGGCTCGGGCACGCCGTCAGCGTGGTCCGGATCATGCCCGTGCCGTACTCGGACGAGATCGTCAGCACGCCCAGCGTGATCACGCAGATCGACGCCGGCAGCATCCCGAAGAAGCCCAGCGGCAGCGCGGACTCCTCGCCCATGTTCCCGCCCTCGCCGGCGGCGATCGCGGCCACGCCCAGACCGATGGCCAGCATCAGCAGCACCATCGTCCCCAGCGTCCACATCGTGGAGCGCACCGAGCGGATCTTCGTCCACTCCGAGGCGAGCGCGTCGCCGAGGTGCGCCCGGCGGACCGGGATGGGGGAGACGTAGCCGTACGGCGGCGGGGGAGTCGGGGTGGGCGTCGGGGCGGTCATCGGGCGTCCTCGGTGGTGTCGCTCGGCTTCTGGAGGCTCGGCTGCGGGGCGGCCTGCGGCGGCGCGGCCGGCGCGGCGGCGGGGGGCTGCGGGGCGGCGACGGGGGGCTGCGGAGCGGCCGCGGGGGGCTGTGGGGCGGCGGCGTACGGGTTCTGCCCGGGCGGCGGCGGGGCGTACCAGCCCTGCTGCGGCACGTCCGCCGGGGCCACCGGCTGCGGCGGCAGGCCGTACCCCGGCTGCCCGGGCTGCGGCGGGGCCTGGAGGTGGGCCAGCTTGTCGTCGCTGGAGCGGTAGTCCACCGCGCCCTGCGTCAGCCGCATGTACGCCTCCTCCAGCGAGGCCTGGTGCGGCGACAGCTCCCAGAGCCGTACGTCCGCCCCGTGCGCCAGGTCGCTGATCCTCGGCAGCGGCAGACCGGTGACGCGCAGCGCCCCGTCCGGCTCCGGGAGGACCTGGCCGCCCGCCTCGGCGAGCACGCCCGACAGCTTCTCCCGCTGCCCGGGGTCGGAGTCCGGGGTGCGGACCCGGGCGAAGTCCGCCGAGTTCGCCGAGATGAACTGCTTCACCGGCATGTCCGCGAGCAGCTGCCCCCGGCCGATCACGATCAGGTGGTCCGCCGTCAGCGCCATCTCGCTCATGAGGTGGCTGGAGACGAAGACCGTGCGGCCCTCGGCCGCCAGCTTCTTCATCAGGTTCCGCACCCAGAGGATGCCCTCCGGGTCGAGGCCGTTGACCGGCTCGTCGAAGAGCAGCACCTGCGGGTCGCCCAGCAGGGCCGCCGCGATGCCGAGCCGCTGGCCCATGCCGAGCGAGAAGCCCTTGGAGCGCCGCCTCGCCACGTCCTGGAGGCCCACCACGCCCAGCACCTCGTCCACCCGGCGGGCCGGGATGCCGGCCAGCTGGGCCAGCGAGAGGAGGTGGTTGCGGGCGCTGCGGCCGCCGTGCACCGCCTTGGCGTCCAGGAGGGCGCCGACCTGCCGGGGCGCGTTCGGCAGCTGCCGGAAGGGGTGGCCGCCGATCGTCACCCGGCCGGCCGTGGGCGCGTCCAGGCCCAGGATCATGCGCATGGTGGTCGACTTGCCGGAGCCGTTGGGGCCCAGGAAGCCGGTGACGACGCCCGGCCTCACCTGGAAGGAAAGGTTGTACACGGCCGTCTTCGCGCCGTAGCGCTTGGTCAGGCCGACTGCCTCGATCATTCTCCAGCCCCATCGACAGGTCGGTGGTGTGCGAGCGGGGCACGACGGCGCGCGGCCGGAGGGCCCCCGTACGAGTCAGGAGCTTATCCAGCCGTTGACGGTTCCCGCGCCGGAGATACGAGACCGAAGCGAAACCTCCGGGAGAAATCCGGGACGCACCCCCGAGACGTCCCGGACGCCCGCCCGGCCCCGCTCAGGCGTCCCGCCGCTTCAGCACCAGATAGCCGCCGAGCAGCGAGGCGGCCACCCAGACCAGCATGATCCCGAGCCCGCCCCACGGCCCGTACGGCGCCTTCTCCGAGCCCAGCGCGTCCGGCACCACCTGCATGATCTTGGAGCCGGCCTGGTCGGGGAAGTACTTCGCGACCTCCTTCGCCTTCGGCACCGCCGACAGGATCTGCGAGATCAGGAAGAAGAACGGCACCAGGATGCCCAGCGACAGCATCGAGGAGCGGAGCATCGTCGCCACGCCCATCGAGAAGAGGGCGATCAGCCCCATGTAGATCCCGCCGCCGACCACCGCCCGCAGCACGTTGTCCGCACCGATCGTCGTCCGGTGCTCGCCCAGCAGCGCCTGCCCCAGGAAGAACGACAGGAAGCTCGTCACCAGGCCGACGACCAGGGCGAGCGCCCCGGCCACCGCGACCTTGGAGAAGAGGAACGTGGCCCGCTGCGGGACGGCCGCCAGCGAGGTGCGGATCATGCCCGAGGAGTACTCGGTCCCCACCACCAGCACGCCGAAGACCACCATCGCCAGCTGGCCGAGCACCATCCCGGAGAAGCTGACGAAGGTCGGGTCGAAGGTCGCCCGCTCCACGTCGGACAGGTCGTCGAAGGTGGACCTCAGCAGCGCGGAGAGCGCCGCGCCCATCGCCACCGTGACGATCAGCGCGCTCGCCAGGGTCCAGAGCGTCGACGAGACCGTCCGGATCTTGGTCCACTCGGACTGGAGGACCGCCGGTACCGCCGCCATCCTCAGACCCCCTCGCTGTTCGGGCCGGCCTCCGGGGTCCGCGCGGGACCCCAGCCGGACTGCGCGCCCCACCCGGGGCCGGGCGCGGCCGGCCCGCCCTCGGGGACGCCGCCGCCGTGGACGTCGGTGCCGTGCGCGTGGTACTCCACCGCGCCCGCCGTCATCTGCATGAACGCCTCCTCCAGGGAGGCCCGCTGGGCGCTCAGCTCGTGCAGCGTCAGCTGGTGCGCCGCCGCCAGCTCGCCCAGCCTCTCGGTCGTCGCCCCGTCGACCTCCAGGGTGCCGTTCCCGGCCTCGACCACCACGAATCCGTCGGCGTGGAGCACGTCCCGCAGCCGTTCCTGCTGCGGGGAGCGCAGCCGGACGAAACTCCGCGAATTCCGCTGGATGAAATCCGCCATCGACATGTCGGCCAGCAGCTTTCCCTGCCCGATGACGATCAGATGATCCGCCGTCAGCGCCATTTCGCTCATGAGATGGCTGGAGACGAAGATCGTTCTCCCTTCCGCCGCCAGCGACTTCATCAGATTGCGGATCCAGTGAATTCCCTCGGGGTCCAGACCATTGACGGGTTCGTCGAACATCAGGATCTCGGGATCGCCGAGCAGCGCCGACGCGATCCCGAGCCGCTGCCCCATGCCGAGCGAGAAGCCCTTCGACTTCTTCCGCGCCACCGCCGTCAGACCCACCAGGTCCAGCACCTCGCCCACCCGGGCCTCCGGGATCCGGTTGGACTGCGCCAGGCACAGCAGGTTGTTGTACGCCGACCGGCCCCCGTGCATCGCCTTCGCGTCCAGCAGCGCCCCGATGTACTTCAGCGGCTCGTCCAGCTCGCGGTAGTGCCGGCCGTCGATCCGCACCGTCCCGCTCGTCGGGTTGTCGAGGTCGAGCATCATCCGCATCGTGGTCGACTTGCCCGCCCCGTTGGGCCCCAGGAAGCCGGTGATCATGCCCGGCCGGACCCGGAAGGAGAGATGATCGACCGCCGTCTTCGTCCCGTACCGCTTCGTCAGCCCGTCAAGCTCGATCATGCGTACCAAGCTAAGGGCGCGCGAAACCCCCCGCCACCGGAGTGACGGGGGGTCCGGAACGCACGCGCTCCCGGCTCGGCCGGGGCCTACCGGGTCTGCTGCGCCGGGACGCCCGCGGAGCGGTCCTCGTCCAGCGGGGAGCCGGCCGCCGCCACCGCGGCACCGGTCAGCGTCGCCAGCATCTCGCGGACGTTGGTCAGCTGCGCGTTGATGGAGTCGCGGCGGTTCGTCAGCGCCGCCAGCTCGCGCTCCGATTCCGAACGGATCCGGTCGGCCTTGGCGTTCGCGTCGGCCACGATGTCCTCGGCCTGGCGCTGCGCGGTCTCCACCGTCTGGCGGGCCCGGCGCTCGGCGTCCGTCCGCAGCTTCTCCGCCTCCAGGCGGAGCTGCTCGGCGCGGTGCTCGATCTCGGCGAGGCGCTTCTCGGCCTTGGCCTGACGGGAGGCCAGGTCGCGCTCGGACTGCTCGCGGCGCTTGGCCAGGTTGGTCTCGAAGTCCGCGGCGGCCTGGGCGGCCTTGGCGCGGGTCTCCTCGAAGAGGGCGTCCGCCTCCTCGCGCTTCGACTGCGCGTCCTTCTGCGCCTCGGCGCGCAGCGAGTTGGCCTCGCCCTGCGCCTTCTCGACGATCCGGACGCCCTCGTCCTCGGCCTTCGCCTTGCGGTCCGCCGCGAACGACTCCGCGTCGTTGCGCACCTGCTGGGCGGCCGACTCGGCCAGCTCGCGGTGCTGCTCGGCGGCGCGACGGGCCTCCTCGCGCAGGTCCTTCGCCTCCTCCTCGGCGAGGCGGAGGATCTTCTCGACCCGCGCGCCGAGACCGGCGTACGACGGCTCCGCGTCGCTCACCTGGGCCTGGGCGTTCTGCGTTTCGAGGTGGAGCTCCTCGATGCGCTTCTCCAGAGAGGTGATGCGGCCCAGTGCGCTGTCACGGTCGGCGACGAGCTTGGTAATGCGGTCGTCCACCTGACCGCGGTCGTAACCACGCCGCACGAGCTCGAAGCCGAAGGGGGAGGATGTGTCGCTCATGGGGTTCCTGTCGAATGAGACCGGTGAGGTGTTAGAGGGAATCCTAGGGGCCGAAGCGGCGTGTCATCGAGCGTATGCCCGTTTGATCTGGAGAATGTCCAGCCTTTTGAGTGGCTAGCCGTCCTGGGACTTGCCACCCGAACGAGTGGACCCCGAGGAAACGCCCGCCTTGAGGCCGTCCTTCGTCCCGGCCGACGGAGTCTCGAAAGACTCCAACGCCTCCAGAACGTCCTGGACACGGGAGATCTCGGCATTGATGTCGGTACGGCGCCGGGTCAGCGTCTCCAGCTCGCGCCGGCCCTCCTCGACCAGCCGCGCCGCCTCGGCCTCCGCCTCCGCCTTGATCCGCTCGGCCTCGGCCACCAGCGAACTCTTCTTCTGCTCGGCCTCCTTCAGGAGGGCGTCCGCCTTCCTGACCGCGGCGATCCGGACCTTGCTCGCCTCCGAACTCGCCTCCGAGATCATCTCCTTGGCCTTCTCCTCGGCCTCGACGCGCTGCTCCTCCGCGGCCTTCACCAGCTTGTCGACGCGCTCGCCGGCCGTCTTCATCTGCTCGGCCGACTCGCGCCGCGCCCGCTCGTGCAGCTCCTCGATCTCGCCCTCGATCCGGCCCCGCAGCTCCTCGGCCCGATCCCTTATGGCGGTCGCGTCCTGCCGCGCCCCGACCAGGAGCTCGTCCGCGTCGGTCCGCGCCTTCTCCACCAGCGCGTTGCCCTCCACGGTCGCCTCGGCGACGATCCGGTCGGCCTCCTTGCGGGCCGCGCCGACCATCGTGTCGGCCTGCGTCTCCGCCTCCGCGGTGGCGCGCAGCGCCTCCTCACGGGCCTTGGCGATGAGCTGGTCGGCCTGCTCGGCCGCGTCCGCGCGCTTGCGCGCGCCGGCCTCGCGGGCCTCGTCCAGGGTCCGGTCGGCCTCGTCGCGGGCCTCGGAGCGCATCTGCTCGGCGGCCGCCTCGGCGTCCTCCTTGACCCGCGCCGACTCCGTACGGATCCGCTCGGCGTCCCGACGGGCCGACTCCAGCTCCTCGGCGCCCTCGGCCCGCAGCCGCTCGGCCTCGCCGGCCGCGTCCGCGAGGGTCCGCTCCGCCTCGGTCCGGGCGTCTGCCGTCACCGACTCGGCCAGCTCGACCGCCTCGTCGGTGATCCGGCCGGCCTCCGCCGTGGCCTCGCCGACCAGGGCGTCGGCCTGCTCGGCCGCGTCCTGGCGCCGCTTGTCGGCCGCCTGGCGGGCCTCGTCCAGGATCTGCTCGGCGTCGGCCAGGGCCGCCGTCCGCAGCGCCTGGGCGTGCGCCTCGCCGTCCGTCTTGACCTGCTCCGCCTCGGTCCGCAGCCGGGCCGCGTCCCGCTCGGTGGTCTCGCGCAGCTCGGCGGCCTCGGCCGCGATCCGGCCGGCCTCCGCCGTGGCCTCGCCGACCAGGGCGTCGGCCTGCTCGGCCGCGTCCCGGCGCCGCTTGTCGGCGTCCTTCCGGGCCTCGTCCAGGACCTGGGCGGCCTCCGCGCCGATCCGCTCGGCCTCGGCCGTGGCCTCGCCGACGAGGGTGTCGGCCTGCTCGGCCGCGTCCTGGCGCCGCTTGTCGGCCGCCTGGCGGGCCTCGTCGAGGACCCGCTCGGCCTCGGCCGCGATCCGCTCGGCCTCCGCCGTCGCCTCGCCGACCACGCCCTCGGCCTTCTCGGCCGCCTCCGAACGGATCCGGTTGGCGTCGTCCCGGGCGTCCGCCCGGGTGCGCGCCGCGTCCTGCTCGGCCGACGCCAGCGCGTCCGTCGCCTCGGTCCGCACCCGCTGCGCGTACTCGGCGGTGTCCGTCCGCAGCTTCTCGGCGTCCGCGAGCGCGTCCGCGACCGTCCGCTCGGCCAGCGCCTTCGCGGCCTCGGACTCCTCCTGGGCACGCGCGCGCGTGCGGGCCGCGTCCTCCGAGGCCCGCTCCCGCTCCCCGTGCGCGTCGGCGCGGACCCGGTCCGCCTCCTCCTGCGCCTCGGTGCGGGTCCGCTCCGCCGCGTGCTCCGCGGCCGACCGCAGCCCGGCGATCTCCTCCTCGGCCTGCTCGCGCAGCCCGGCGACGGAGTCGCGGACCTCCTGCGCGGTCTGCTCGGCGGCGGAGACCATCTCGGTCGCCCGCGCGTCCGCCTCCTCGACCAGGCGCTGGGCCTCGGCCTGGGCGTCCTCCACCCGCTTGCGGGCGGCGGCGAGCAGCTCCTCGGACTGCTCCCGGGCGTGCTCCCGCTCCCGGCCGGCCTCGGACCGGGCCGACTCCAGCGTCTCCTCGGCCTCCCGGCGGCGCCGGTTGGCCTCCTCCCGGGCGGCGGACAGCGCCTCCGCGGCCTCCGCGGCGACGCGCTCGGCCGCGGCCGCGGCCTCGGCCCGCACCCGGTCGGCGGTCTCCTGGGCCTCCGACCGCAGCCGCTCGGCCTCGGTCTCCGCCTCGGAGGTGAGCCGCTGCGCGGTGGCCTCGGCCTCGGCGCGGGCCGCGGAGGCGTCCGCCGCGGCCTCGGTCCGCAGCCGGTCGGCCTCGGTCTCGGCCTGCTCCCGCAGCACCCGGATCCGCTCGGCGCCCTCGGTGCGCAGCCGCTCGGTCTCCTCGGCGGCCTCGCGCCGGATCCGCTCGCCCTCGGCACGGGCGTCGGTCAGCTCCCGGCCGGCCGCCGCCACCTTCGCCTCGGCGTCGGCGTGCAGCCGGGCCAGCTCCTCGGCGGCCTCGGCCCGGCGGGCCTCGGCGGCCCGCTCGGCGTCCGCGCGCAGCCGGTCGGCGGCCTTCTCGGCCGCCGCCCGCACCTCCTCGGCCTGCTCCTCGGACTCGGCGCGCAGCCGCTCCGCCTCGGCGCGGGTCCGCTCCAGGGTCTCCTCGGCCTGGGTCCGGAGCGTCTGGGCGCGCTCCATCGCCTCCGAGCGGACCTTCTCGCTCTCCGCGCCGGCGTTCGAGCGCAGCTCGTCGGCGTCGGCCTTCGCCTTGGCCAGCAGCTCCTCGGCGGTCTTCGCCGCCTCCTCGATCTGCTGGACGGCCTCGCGACGGGCCTCGCCGCGGATCCGCTCGCCCTCGGCGATGGCCTCGGCGCGCAGCTGCTCGGCCTCGCCGCGCAGCCGCCGGGCCTCCTCCTGGAGCTCGACGGTCTTGGCCCGGTACTCCTTGGTGTCGTCCTTGGCCGAGCCGAGCAGTTCGTCGGCCGACTCCTCGGCGCGGGACCGCAGCCGGTCGGCCTCGGTCTCGGCCTCGCGGCGGATCCGCTCGGCCTCCTCGGAGGCCTTGCGGGTGGTCTCGGCGGCGTCCTCGGACGCCTTGCTGAGGATCTCCTCGGCGCTGCGGGCGGCCTTCGCGAGCGCGGCGGCCGAGTCCTCGGCGGCGGCCGTGCGGGCCTTCTCGGTGGCTTCGGCGACCAGCTTCTCGGAGCGCGCGGTCGCCTCGCGCAGCTTCTCCTCGGCCTCGGCCTTGAGGGCCTCCGCCTTCTCGGTGGCCTCGCCGACCAGCCGGGCGATCTCCGACTTGGCCGTCCGGGTGCGCTGTTCGTTGACGGAGTCGGCGGAGGCCAGCGTCTTCGCCGCGGACTCCTTGGCCTCGTTGAGGGCCTTGTCGGCCTCGGCGCGGGCCTGCCGCAGCCTCTCCTCGGCCTCCTGCATCCGCTGCTCGGCGGCGCGGGACAGCTCGGTGGCCTGGCGCCGGGCCTGGTCGGTCTCGGCGACGGCGGCGGTACGCAGCTGCTCGGCGTGGCCGGTGGCCTCCTGGGCCTGCGTGGAGGCGGCCGTCATCAGCCGCTCGGCGTCCTTGCGGGCGCGCAGCAGAATCGCTTCCGCCTCGGCGCGGGCGGCCTCCGCCTCGGCGCCGACCCGGCGGCCGGTCTCCTCGGAGAGCCGGGTGGCCTCGGCGCGGGCCGCGGAGAGCGACTGCTCGGCCTCGGCACGGGCCTCGTCCATCAGCCGGCGGGCCTGGGCCTCGGTGCGGGCGCGCAGCTGCTCGGCCCAGGCCACGTTCTCGTTGACGTGGGCCTCGACGGTCTGGCGGCGCTCGTTCAGCTCCTGGTCGAGCTGCTGGCGGCGCTGGACGGCCTCGTTGTGCAGCTCGGCCTGGAGCCGGGCCTGGTGCTCCGCGTGCTCCTGGAGGATCCGCTGGGTCTGCGCCCGGGCCTCGCGCAGCTCCCGCTCGGCGTCCTGGCGCAGCTGCTCGGCCTGCGCCTGGGCGTTGCGCAGCAGCTGCTCGGCCTGGTAGCCGATGTCCGCGCTGTCGTAGGCGGGACGGGACGCGATGGTGCGCCGCGCCTCGTGGAGCTTGGCACGCAAGACCTCGACCTGGTAACCGAGGTCCTCGGCGTGCTGGACGGCCTTCTCTCGCTCCTTCTTCAGCCGTTCCATCTCGGCTTCGAACCGCGAGAGATGGTCGTCTTCAGCTCGGTGGCTCTCCTGGCGTTCGTAGCCCCGCACTGCGCGGTCCATCCTTCCCCGAGCTCTCCGAGCAGGGGAGACCCCAACCCTGGTCGCTACGTTCCGACGAGCACCGTTCACCGGACAGAACGGCCCCCCGGGGAATCGTGGCAGATCGGACGACCCCGACATCCCGACTACGGCGCCGCGCGAAGCGGCCCCGACCGGCCCCGGCCCGGAGCCGCCCACTCTACCGGGCCGGGAATACGGAGGTCAGTGCTCCGCTGAGGAGTGGTCGGCGGAAGGCCGTGCGGAGGTGACGAGTTCGGTCAGGACGCCGTGGCAGTCCTTGGGGTGGAGGAAGGTGATCCGGGAGCCCATGGAGCCGGTCCGGGGCTCGTCGTAGAGGACCCGGACGCCCTTGGAGCGGATGGCCTCGGCGTCCCCGTCGACGTCCGCGGTGCCGAAGGCGATGTGGTGCACGCCCTCGCCGTTCTTGGCCAGCCACTTGCCCACCGCGGAGTCCTCCCGGGTCGGCTCCAGGAGCTGGAGGTAGGAGGCGCCGCCGTCGTCGGTGGCGTTGATCCGGAGCATGGCCTCGCGGACGCCCTGTTCCTCGTTGACCTCGGAGTGGTAGACCTCGAAGCCGTACGTGGCACGGTAGAACTCGACGGTCTTGTCCAGGTCGAAGCAGGCGATCCCGATGTGGTCGATACGCGTCAGCATGGCTCCAGTGCACTCCCGCCGGGATGGTTACGCAACGTGCGCGCCGTCACACCGGCAGGCCGGTGACCTCGCGCCGCACCGCTCAGTACATTGGCGGTAAACCCTCGTTCACTCCTCATCCCAAGGGGCCGTGCCTCATGTCTGGAACGACCGGTACCACCTCAGTGATCGTCGCGGGCGCCCGCACGCCCATGGGTCGCCTGCTCGGCTCGCTCAAGTCCTTCTCCGGCGCCGATCTGGGCGGCTTCGCCATCAAGGCCGCGCTGGACCGGGCCGGCATCGGCGGGGACCAGGTGCAGTACGTGATCATGGGCCAGGTGCTCCAGGCGGGCGCCGGCCAGATCCCCGCCCGCCAGGCCGCCGTCAAGGCCGGCATCCCGATGAACGTCCCCGCCCTCACCATCAACAAGGTGTGCCTGTCGGGCCTGGACGCCATCGCGCTGGCCGACCAGCTGATCCGCGCCGGCGAGTTCGACGTGGTCGTCGCCGGCGGCCAGGAGTCCATGACCAACGCCCCGCACCTGCTGCCGAAGTCCCGCGAGGGCTACAAGTACGGCGCGATCGAGATGCTCGACGCGATGGCGCACGACGGTCTGACCGACGCCTTCGAGAACATCGCGATGGGCGAGTCGACCGAGAAGCACAACACCCGCCTCGGCATCGACCGCGCCTCCCAGGACGAGATCGCCGCGCTGTCGCACCAGCGCGCCGCCGCCGCCCAGAAGAACGGCGTCTTCGAGGCCGAGATCACCCCGATCGAGATCCCGCAGCGCAAGGGCGAGCCGGTGATCTTCGCCAAGGACGAGGGCGTCCGCGCCGAGACCACCGTCGAGTCCCTCGGCAAGCTCCGCCCCGCCTTCGCCAAGGACGGCACCATCACCGCCGGCACCTCCTCGCAGATCTCCGACGGCGCCGCCGCCGTGGTCGTGATGAGCAAGGCCAAGGCCCAGGAGCTGGGCCTGGAGTGGATCGCCGAGATCGGCGCCCACGGCAACGTGGCCGGCCCGGACAACTCGCTCCAGTCGCAGCCGTCCAACGCCATCCTGCAGGCCCTGAAGAAGGACGGCCTGACCGTCGACGACCTCGACCTGATCGAGATCAACGAGGCCTTCGCCGCGGTCGCCGTGCAGTCCATGAAGGACCTCGGGGTGTCCCCGGAAAAGGTGAACGTCAACGGCGGCGCCATCGCCCTCGGCCACCCGATCGGCATGTCCGGCGCCCGCGTGGTGCTCCACCTGGCGCTGGAGCTCAAGCGGCGCGGCGGCGGCACCGGCGCGGCCGCGCTGTGCGGCGGCGGCGGCCAGGGCGACGCGCTGATCATCCGCGTGGCCGGCAAGTAAGACCCCAGCCAGCAGAACCAGGAGAACGCAGCATGGTGGACGTCCCCGCACTGGTCGCCCAGGCACGGGAGGGCAGGCCGCGGGCCGTGGCCCGCCTGATCTCGCTCGTGGAGGGGGCGTCCCCGCAGCTGCGCGAGGTGATGGCGGCGCTGGCCCCGCTCACCGGCAACGCCTACGTGGTGGGCCTGACCGGCTCGCCCGGCGTCGGCAAGTCCACCTCGACCTCGGCGCTGGTGACCGCGTACCGCCGGGCCGGCAAGCGGGTCGGCGTGCTCGCCGTGGACCCGTCCTCGCCGTTCAGCGGCGGCGCGCTCCTCGGCGACCGGGTCCGGATGTCGGAGCACGCCTCCGACCCGGGCGTCTACATCCGCTCGATGGCCACCCGCGGCCACCTGGGCGGTCTCGCCTGGTCCGCCCCGCAGGCCATCCGCGTCCTGGACGCGGCCGGCTGCGACGTGATCCTGGTGGAGACCGTCGGCGTCGGCCAGTCCGAGGTGGAGATCGCCGGGCAGGCCGACACCTCGGTGGTGCTGCTCGCGCCGGGCATGGGCGACGGCATCCAGGCCGCGAAGGCGGGCATCCTGGAGATCGGCGACGTGTACGTGGTCAACAAGGCGGACCGGGACGGCGCCGACGCCACCGCCCGCGAGCTCAACCACATGCTGGGCCTCGGCGAGGCCCGCGGGCCGGGCGACTGGCGCCCGCCGATCGTGAAGACGGTCGCGGCGCGCGGCGAGGGCGTGGACGAGGTCGTGGAGGCCCTGCAGAAGCACCGGGCCTGGATGGAGGAGCACGGGGTCCTGGCGGAGCGCCGCAAGGCCCGTGCGGCCCGCGAGGTGGAGACCATCACCATCACGGCGCTGCGCGAGCGGATCGGCGACCTGCACGGGGACCGGCGCCTGGACGCGCTGGCCGAGCGGATCGCGACCGGCGCGCTCGACCCGTACGCGGCCTCCGACGAGCTGCTGGCGAGCCTGACCGGCAACTGAGCGGCCGGAAGAACGCCGGAGGGCCTCCCCGTCGCGGGGAGGCCCTCCGGCGCATCTCTGTCAGGTCACGGCTTGCCGCGCTTGCCGCGCAGCCGCTCGGCGACCGGCTTCAGCGACTCGTGGAGGTCGCCGAGCGCGTCCGGGGTGAGCCGGTCGATGAAGTGGTCGCGGACGGACTCCACGTGGTGCGGGGCGACCTTGCGCATGGTCTCCATGCCGCGGTCGGTGAGGACCGCGTAGAGGCCGCGCCGGTCGGACTCGCAGTTGACGCGCTCGACCAGGCCGGCGTTCTCCATCCGGGTGATCTGGTGGGAGAGGCGGCTCTTGGACTGGAGGGTGGCGGCCGCGAGGTCGCTCATCCGCAGCCTGCGGTCGGCGGACTCGGAGAGGTTGACGAGGATCTCGTAGTCGTTCATCGTCAGGCCGAAGGGCTGGAGGTCCCGCTCCAGCTGGTGCGTCAGCATTCTCTGGACGTCGAGGAAGGTGCGCCACGCGCACTGCTCGGCGTCGGTGAGCCAGGGGGTGGCCGTCTCGGTGTCCATGAGTGGATTCTACCTAAGAAGTTGAATACTTGACGAAATCTGCGGGGTGACGCTCGGCACCCGCCGGAACGGCCGCGGTCCCCGCGCGGCCGTTCGAAGCGTCACGCTCCGCAGACTACCGCTCACAGCCCGAAGCGCCGCTGCAGGTCGCCCAGCTGGCCGGGAAGGCGCGGTACCGCGCCCTGCACCGCCTGGCCGGAACCGTGCGCCCCGTGCCCGCCCGGAACCCCGGCCTGGGCCGGCGGCCCGCCGATCTCCCGCTCCGCCATCAGCAGCTCCGTCGACTGGAGCAGCACCGTGCCCGCGCCCACGAACTCGAACTGGTGCTCCTCGCCCGAGGAGCCCCCGATGCCGGTCAGGGCCCGCACGCCGCCCATCACGCCCGTCAGGTAGGCGTGGTCGTAATGGTGACAGGGCGAGGGACAGTCCGCCCAGCCGACCAGCGCCTGCGGGTCCACCCGCAGCGGCGGCTCCATGAAGACCACCGGACCGTTCGACGCGGCCACGAACTTCCCGGTTCCGATCAGGGTCACGAACCCCGGCACGATCGACTGCTTCAGCGCCAGCGTCGGCTGGTAGGCCAGCAGGTTCCCCGAACGGATCGTCAGGTTGCCCTCGTCCAGGTCGTACGAGTTCACGTCGAAGGCCCGGTCCGCGAGCAGCATCTTCCCGGAGCCCTCGGCCACCACCCAGTCGCTCGCGTGCAGCGGCGAGTGGAAGGACGTGCGCACCAGCCGGTCGAGCCGCCCGTGCCCGATGCCGTTGAACTCGATCCGCCCGTAGTAGGCGATCATCTTGCCCTTCTGCAGGAACCACTGGGAGCCCTTGAGCTCCACGCAGAAGGTGTACGCGTTGACGTTGTCGTCCGACGGCAGGGTCTGCGGATCGTGGATGACAGGGGTGCTCACAGCTTCTCCTCCGACGCCTGGACGTACACCGCACCGCTGCCGCTCAGCTCCAGCTGGAAGGCCTCGCCCGAACCGCGGCCCACCATGTCCCGCCAGCCCAGCGCCGTCGAGAGCTTGTTGCGGACGTCGCCGTGGTGGGCCACGTACGCCTGCGGGTCGACGTGCACCGGACGGCCCGGGCCGATCGGCAGCTCGATCACCCCGCCGTGCGCCATCACCGCCACCGAGCCGTGGCCCTTGAGGGTCGTCGTGAAGAGGCCCTGGCCGGTCACCTGCCCGCGCACCAGACCCATCACCCCGCCCTGCGAGCCCATGAACATCGTGCCCTGCTCCAGGGTCCCGTCGAAGGCGAGCAGCCGGTCCGCCTCCACGTGGAGGGTGTCCCCGGTCAGCGCGATCACCTGGACGTGGTGGCCGCCGTGCCCGAACATCACCGTGCCGGAGCCCTCCACCGTCATCAGCGGCGTCGCCTCGCCGGCCACCCGGCGGCCGATCATCGACATCAGGCCGCCCTGGCCGCCCGCCATGTTCGGCGTGAACGTGACGTCCCCCCGGTACGCGAGCATCGCGCCGCGCTGGCTGAACAGCCGCTGCCCCGGGACGACGGTCGCCTCGACCATCTTCGAGTTCACCTCGCGGAACGGCATCAGACGTCCCCTCCGATCGTGTTGCGCTCGCTCGGCTGGACGTACACCAGCCCGTCGCCCTCGAAGCGGATCTGGAACGCCTCGCCGCCGCCCTCGCCGAGAAGGGTGCGGAAGGTCACACCCGACTGGAAGTGCTGCTGGAGGTTCCCCTGGTGGGCGACGTACGCCCCCGGGTCGACCGACAGCGGGTACTGCGGGGTCACCCGGAGCACCGTCGCGGGGCCGTCGGACGTGATCGCCGCCTGTCCGGTGCCCTCCACCGTGGTGGTGAAGAGGCCGTTGCCGGTCGCGCCGCCGCGCAGGCCGGTGAAGGTGGTGCCGGTGCGCAGCCCCGCGTCGGTGCAGAGCAGGTTGCTCGCCTCCACCCACAGCTTGTCGCCGTGCAGGTGGACGAGGTTGATCTCGGAGGCCCGGTCGGCGAACCAGCAGGTCCCCTGGCCCCTGACCTCCATCACCTCCATCTGTTCCCCCGTCAGGCGGCGGGTGACCATGCCGCGCAGGCCCTCACCGCCGCCGCTCATCTTCTTGAACGCCATCTGCCCGTCGTAGGCGACCATCGAGCCGTTCTTCGCCTTGACGGCGTCGCCGGTCATCGTCACGGCGAGCACCTTGCTGCCCTGGAGTCGGAACGTAGCCACGGCCCGAAGGTAGCGGGGACCCGGATAAAGAGACAGCAAAGTCGGCGTGCACAATGGATCCGCCCACCCCTTGTGCATCCGTTCACAAGATCGCGCCCGGCGGCCCGCCCGCCGGCCCGCGGCACCGGCCCGCATCATCGGCTCGAAACGAAGGTGACCCCTCCGTGGACCTCAAGACCGCTTCCTCGCTCCACCGCCTCCGGCTCGTCTCCGCCCCCGAGGCCGTATCGTTCCTGCTCCTGCTGGTCTGCTCGGTGCTCAAGCGGACCACGGACTTCAACGCGGTGCCGGTGATGGGCGCCGTCCACGGCGTGCTCTTCGTCCTCTACGTGCTCTTCTGGCTGGACGCCTGGAACCGCACCAAGTGGAGCCTCGGCACCGCCGCCGTCTACTTCCTCCTCTCCGTCGTGCCCTTCGGCGGCTTCTTCGCCGACCGCAAGCTGAAGGCCGAGGCCGAGGCCGCCGTCATCGCCTCCCGCGCCCGCGCCGAGGCCGCCGAGAGCGCGGTGAAGGCGTGATCGTCGCGTTCTCCGTCACCCCGCTCGGCGTGGGCGAGGAGGTCGGCGCGTACGTCGCCGACGCCGTCCGCGTCGTCCGCGAGTCCGGCCTGCCGAACCGCACCGACGCCATGTTCACGTCCATCGAGGGGGAGTGGGACGAGGTGATGGACGTCGTGAAGCGGGCCGTCGCCGCCGTCGAGGCCCGCGCCCCGCGCGTCTCCGTCGTCCTCAAGGCCGACATCCGGCCCGGCGTCACCGACGGCCTCACCGCCAAGGTCGAGACGGTGGAGCGCCACCTCGGCTCCTGAACCCGGACCGCCCGGAGCCCCCGACCCCCGGTCGGGGGCTTTTCGCTGCCCGGAGCGACTTTGAGCGGGTGCTCAACATCGGTTAACGTCCTCCTTGAGCGATCGCTCAAGACGGGGGAGTGGCCGTGGGACGCCACGGCGCGTTCCCGTTCCCGGCCGCCGCCGGCCCGGTGTCTCCGCGGGGGAGCGCCACCGGGCCGGCGGCGTGCCGCGTACGCGAGGAGGGGCGGGTGTGAGCGGGGAGGCCAAGCCCCGGGCGGCGCGGGACGCCAAGGGGCGCGAGACCCGCGAGAAGCTGCTCGACGGCGCCCTGCGGGCCCTCGTGGAGCACGGCATCGCCGGGGCCTCCGCCCGGACCGTCGCCGCCGCCGCCGGGGTCAACCAGGCCCTCGTCTTCTACCACTTCGGCTCCGTCGACGAGCTGCTCGCCGCCGCCTGCCGGCGCGGCGCCGAACAACGGGTGGCCCGCCACCGCGACCGGCTCCGGGCCGTCGGCAGCCTCACCGAGCTGCTCGCCTTCGGGCGGGCCATGCACGACGAGGAGCGGGACGCCGGGCACGTCGCCGTCCTCGCCCAGCTGCTCGCCGGCGCCCAGACCCACCCCCGGCTCGTCCCGGCCACCGCCGCCGGGCTCGACCTGTGGGTCGAGGAGATCGAGGGCGTCCTGCGCCGGGTGCTCGCCGGCACCCCGCTGGACGGCTTCGCCGACCCGGCCGGCCTGGCCCGGGCCGTCGCCGCCTCCTTCGTCGGGCTCGAACTCTACGAGGGCGTCGACCCGGAGGGCGCCGACGCCGCCCTCACCGCGCTCGAACAACTCGGCGCCCTGCTCGCCGCCGTCGAGGAGCTCAACCCGGTGGCGCGGAAGGCGGTCGCGTACACGCTGCGTCGATCGGGTGGACGCGGGCGGTAGAACGCCCTCACTCGGAGCACTCCAGTCGACACACCGGGCGATCTCCCCTTTTGTGGGGATATCGACCCGATCGACGACAGCTGGAGGCACCGTGCGGCCGGGAGGCTACGACTACGACACCTACAGCCGGCTCGCCGGTCCCCTCACGGAACCGGACGCGGCGCAGTACAAGGTGCAGTACACGAGTCTGCTCGCGAAGGAGCCGCACCGAATACGAGCCGTCCTCCTGATGGCGCTCGCCCCGCTGCTCTCCGCGGTGCTCCTGGCCTACCTGGTCTGGCCCAGCCACTGGACCGTCCGCGAGGGAGACGACACCTGGCGGGTGCCGTACGACACCGTGATGCTCGTGTCGATCGGCCTCATCTGCCTCTTCATGCTGGTGAACGTCTCCTCGATCGCCCACGCCACCATGGTCGCCCGCGACCCCGTCCCCGTGTACCCCGCCCGGGGCACCCGGGTCGCCTTCCTCACCACCTACGTGCCCGGCAAGGAACCCCTCGCCATGGTCCGCGCCACCCTGGAGGCCGCCGTCCGCATGCGGCACGACGGCACCCTGCACGTGTGGCTCCTCGACGAGGGCGACAGCGACGAGGCCAAGGCCCTCTGCGCCGAGCTCGGCGTCCGCCACTTCACCCGGGCCGGCGTGCCCGAGTGGAACCGGAAGAAGGGCGCGCACAAGGCGAAGACCAAGCACGGCAACTACAACGCCTGGCTGGCCATGCACGGCGACGCCTACGAGTACTTCGCCTCGGTCGACACCGACCACGTGCCGCTCCCCAACTTCCTGGAGCGGATGCTCGGTTACTTCCGCGACCCCGACGTCGCCTTCGTCGTCGGCCCGCAGGTCTACGGAAACTACACGGGCGCCGTCACCAAGGCCGCCGAGTCCCAGCAGTTCCTCTTCCACGCCCTCATCCAGCGCGCCGGCAACCGCTACCGCGCCCCGATGTTCGTCGGCACCAACAACGTCGTCCGGATCTCCGCCCTCAAGCAGATCGGCGGCCTGTACGACTCCATCACCGAGGACATGGCCACCGGCTTCGAGCTGCACCGCCGCAAGAACCCGGTCACCGGCCACCGCTGGCGCTCCGTCTACACCCCCGACGTCCTCGCCGTCGGCGAGGGCCCGGAGTCCTGGACCGACTTCTTCACCCAGCAGCTCCGCTGGTCCCGGGGCACCTACGAGACGATCATCAAGCAGTACTGGAAGGCGCCGTTCAGCATGCCGCCCGGCCGCCTCCTCAACTACACGCTCATGCTCGTCTACTACCCCATGACGGCGATCAACTGGCTGCTCGGCATCCTCAGTTGCGTCCTCTACCTGTGGCTCGGCGCCTCCGGCACCCAGGTCTCCTCCCAGGTCTGGCTGATGATCTACAGCGACGCCGTCGCCCTCCAGATCGGCCTCTACCTCTGGAACCGCCGCCACAACGTCTCCCCGCACGAACCCGAGGGCTCCGGCGGCCTCGCCGGCATGGTGATGTCCGCGCTCTCCGCGCCCATCTACCTCAAGTCCCTCGGCTCCGCGCTGCTGCGCACCCGCGGCCGCTTCGTCGTCACCCCCAAGGGCGGCGCCGCCAGCCCCGACCGGGTCCTCACCTTCCGCATCCACCTCTACTGGGCGGTCGTCCTCGTCGCCTCCCTGGCGGCCTCGGTCCACTTCGACCACACCCACGCGGCGATGCGCACCTGGGCGGTCCTCGCCCTGGTCATCGCGCTCGCCCCGGTGACCGTCTGGGCCTTCACCCGCCTGCGCGACCGGCGCGCCCACACGGTCCGCGAACGGGCCCGCGCCCGGACCCGCGACCGCCGTCTCGCCGTCGCCCGAAAGGGGATCGAGCTGCGCACCGTACCGCCGCTGCCGCAGTTCCCGCCCCTGCCCCCGCACCCGCCCGCGACCCCCGCGCCCACGACGACCGGAGGGAACTGATCCATGGCCTACCGGCCGTCCAAGAAGTTCAAGAAGACCCTGCTCGGCAGCGGCGCCGTCCTCGTGCTCGCGGCGCTCAACGCGCCCGCGGCCGTCTCCTTCGCCTCGGAGAAGTACCACGCCTACAAGATCGCCCAGCCCGGCTACAAGAAGAAGTACGGCTCCTGGGGCGGCGTCTCCGTCCCGGACGGGGCCCGGATCAACGCCATCCACGCCGCCCTGCTGCACACCGGCAAGGTGCTGCTGATCGCCGGCTCCGGCAACAACCAGAAGAACTTCGACGCGGGCACCTTCGACACCGTCCTGTGGGACCCGGTGAAGAACACCTTCAAGAAGATCCCCACCCCCGAGGACTTCTTCTGCGCCGGCCACAGCCAACTGCCCGACGGGCGGCTCCTGGTGGCCGGCGGCACCGCCCGCTACGAGGTCCTCGACGGCGGCGTGAAGAAGGCCGGCGGCGGCATGCGGGTGAAGAACGAGAGCCCCGACAAGGCGGTCACCCTGAAGAAGGGCACCGTCTTCCGCTCCCCGTCCGGGGTCGAGTACGTCACCACCACCGACGTCACCGTCCCCAAGGCGAAGCGCGAGTTCGAGATCTCGTACTTCAAGAGCGGCCAGATGAAGCCGTGGAAGACCAAGGTGACCGCGGCCGAGGCCCGGGTCTTCGTCGAGGCCGTCGAGGAGGGCCCGCAGGCCCTCACCACCGAGGCCGCGCAGTACGAGGTCGTCGGGCTCAAGGGGAAGGAGGCCGACAACGTCTACGGCCTCGCCCAGAAGCTCACCACCGAGAAGCAGGACTTCCAGGGCATCAAGGCCGCCTACGAGTTCGACCCCAAGGCGGAGAAGTACGTCCCGGTGGCCCCCATGAAGGACGCCCGCTGGTACCCCACCCTGGTCGGCCTCCAGGACGGCAGGGTCCTCGCCGTCTCCGGGCTCAACGACGTCGGCGACGTCGTGCCCGGCGACAACGAGATCTACGACCCCGCCACCAAGAAGTGGACCAAGGGCCCCTTCCGCTACTTCCCCACCTACCCCTCGCTCTTCCTCACCAAGGGCGGCAAGCTCCTCTACACCGGCTCCAACGCCGGCTACGGCCCCGCCGACAAGGGCCGCGCGCCCGGCCTGTGGGACCTGGAGACCAACACCTTCACCAAGCTGCCCGGCCTCAGCGACCCCGACCAGCTGGAGACCTCCGCCTCCCTGATCCTGCCGCCCGCGCAGGACCAGAAGGTGATGGTCCTCGGCGGCGGCGGGGTCGGCGAGTCCGCCAAGTCCACCGCCCGCACCGCCATCGTCGACGTGGGCGGCGAGAACCCCACCTTCCGGGACGGCCCGCCCCTCCCGCAGGGCACCCGTTACCTCAGCAGCGTCCTGCTCCCCGACGACACCGTCTTCACCACCGGCGGCTCCCGCGACTACCGCGGCCGCGGCGGCAGCGACATCCTCAAGGCGCAGTTCTACGACCCCGCCACCAACGCCTTCGCGGCGGCGGCCGACCCCACCGTCGGCCGCAACTACCACTCGGAGGCGCTGCTGCTGCCCGACGGACGGGTCGCCACCTTCGGCTCCGACCCGCTCTTCGACGACAAGGACAACACCAAGCTCGGCACCTTCGAGCAGCGCATCGAGGTCTTCACCCCGCCCTACCTCCACAAGGCCGGCGCCGACCGGCCGGTCCTCGGCGAGGGCCCGCGCGAGCTCGACCGGAACGGCCGGGCCACCTTCAGGACCAAGGACGCGGGCCGGATCGCCAAGGCCCGCCTCATGCGGCCCAGCGCCGTCACCCACACCACCGACGTGGAACAGCGCTCGGTGGAGCTGGGCCTGACGAAGGGCGAGGACGGGCTCACCGTCACCGTGGACGCGCCCGAGGACCGCACCCTCGTCCCGCCCGGCTGGTACATGCTCTTCGTCACCGACGAGGCCGGCATCCCCTCCGAGGCGAAGTGGGTCCAGGTCACGGGGGAGGAGGCGAAGGGGACCGGCTGAGCCGGCTCAGCCGTCCGCGCGGCGGGCCAGCCCCAGCGCGTACTCCGGCCACCAGGTCCCCGCGGACGGGCCGCCCCGGCACTGCCCGTCCGAGTCGCCGGGCCGCTTGATCCACAGGTACGCGTCCACCAGGGCGTCCCCGGTCCGGTCCGTCGGCGGCACGCCGAGCGACCGGCCCGGGGGGTTGCACCAGGCCTCCGCCCGGTCCCCCGGGAGGGGGCCGGCGCCGTTCCGGCTCGTGTCCACCGTGAAGTGCATCCCGCCGAGCAGCCCCGACAGGGTCGCCCCGAAGTCCCGCACCGCCGCGGTCGTCTGGAAGTTCGACACGTTCAGCGAGAAGCCGTCCGCGCGGGCGATCCCCGCCCGCCGCAGCGGCTCCACCAGCTTCCCCGGGTCGTCGATCCACGCCGGGTTCCCCGCGTCCAGGTAGACCCGGGTCCCCGGCTGCCGCTTGAACCGCTCGATCGCCCCGGCCAGCAGCGCCGAGCGCTCCTCGTGGTACTGCTCCGGGGTGCAGCCGTCCACCATGTGCGGCACCGCGTCCGGCTCCAGCACCACCACCGCCGAGGCGTCACCGATCGCCGAGGCGAAGGAGTCCACCCACGTCCGGTAGGCCTGCGCGTCGTGCGCGCCGCCCGCCGAGTACATGCCGCAGTCGCGGTGCGGGATGTTGTACGCCACGAAGACCGCGGTCCGGTTCTCGGCCGTCGCCCCGCCCACCGCCCGCCGGACCTCCGGCACCGGGTCGTCCCCGGCGGGCCAGTCCGCGACCGGCTGCTCCGAGATCCGCTTCAGCACCCGGGCGTCCTCGGTGCGGCCCTGCGCCTCGTACTGCCGCACCTGCTTGGCCGCGTCGCTCTCCGGGTCCACCCAGAACGGCGAGCCGCCGGTCGGCGCCGGCGCCTCGCCCCCCGTCGCGACGGGCGGACCGACGGGGGAGGGCGCGGCCCCGTCGGAGGAGCAGCCGCTCGCGGTCAGCAGCAGCGCGCTGAGGAGGGCGAGCGTGGCGGTGACGGTGGTACGGCGGGACATCCGGCCCCCTGGGTCGGCACACGGGGAGTACGGGCGTGGGTCCGCCCGCGACAGCGGGACGAACGGGGCTCATCGTGACATGACGGTCACCCCGCGTCCGGCTGCGACACCGCGATCCCCAGCGGCGTCCGCTCGTACAGCACCTGGTGGCCGTAACGCCGCGAGGTCAGCAGCCCCGCGTCCCGCAGCACCGACAGGTGCGCCGACACCGACGACGGCGCCCTCCCCAGCCGGTGCGCCAGCGCCGTCGTCCCCATCGGCTCGGCCAGCGCGCACAGCACGTCCGCCCGCACCGGACCGAGCAGCCGCGCCAGCGCCTCGGGCGTCCGCTCCCGCGCCGCCGTCCACAGCCCGCCGATCCCGCGCGCCGGGTACACCACGGTCGGCTGCCACGGCTCCTCGAAGCCGCTCACCACCTCCGGCCAGATGAACACCGACGGCATCAGCACCAGACCCCGCCCGCCCAGCGCCCGCACGTGCTCCCCGCGATAGGCGCCCACCTCCAGCACCGCCGCCTCCGGATCCCACGAGAACGACGGGTGCAGCTCGTCGAGCAGCCGCTCCAGACCGCCCTCCGCGAGCCGCCGCGAGTGGTACGCCACGTCCGCCTCCAGGAGCGCCCGCAGCCGCGGCCACTCGGGCGCGACCAGCGCCTCCCACGCCTCCTGGAGCAGGTCCGCCAGCCGCGCCACGGCGCCCGCCGGGTCCGCCAGCATCGCCCGCCCCCCGGCGCTCTCCGCCGCCCCCGGCGTGCACGCCAGCGCCCGCGCCAGATCCGGGCCGACCAGCGCCGGATCGACCGCCCGCACCGCGGCCAGCTCCTCCTCGAAGGAGGCCGCGGGACCCAGTGGCGGCGGATACAGGAAGTCCGGCGAGTGCCCCCGCTCCGGCATCAGCAGCTGGAGCGGCGCGAGGTCCAGCGTCCGGGCGGCCCCGGCGATCCGCCGCAGCCACGGCAGGTGGTACCCCTGCTGCCGGGGCCGCGCCAGCACCCGCACCGCCGACTGGGCCTCCCACAGCGGCGACACCGCGAAGCGGATCCGCAGCGGATCGGTCTCCCCGAAGAGCAGGTGGTAGGGCACGGCGGCTCCCGGCGGGCGCAGGACATTCGGCTGGAGCCGAAAGTCTAGGCGCGCCGCCGCCCCGCCCCGCAGGCTGCGCCCATGCCCCCGACCGACACCCCTCCCACCCCCACGCCCGCCCCGCCCCCGGCCCCTGCCGGGCCCCCGGCCGCCGCGCCTGCCGCGCCCTCCGTCCCGGTCCCGGACCCCGCCTCCGCCCGGGCCGCCGCTTCCGCCGCCTGGCCCCCTGCCGGAGCGTGCGCGCCCGCCGGGCCCTCTGACCTCGCCGGGCCCCCCGCCCCCGCGTCCGTCCCGGCCTCCGGGTACCTCGCCGTCTTTCGGGTGCGGGAGTTCCGGTGGGTGTTCGGGGCGCACCTGCTCTCGCTGCTCGGGCTCGTCGTCAGCGAGCTCGCGCTCACCGTCCTCGTCTACGACCTCACCCGCTCCCCGCTCCTCTCCTCCCTCACCTTCGCCCTCGGCTTCCTCCCCTACCTGCTCGGCGGCACCCTCCTCGCCGGGCTCGCCGACCGCCACCCGCCCCGCCGGGTCCTCGTCGTCTGCGACCTGGTCTGCGCCGGGGCCGTCGCGCTGATGGTGCTGCCCGCCACCCCGGTCGCCGGGCTCCTCGCGCTGCGCTGCGCCGTCGCCGCCGTCGCGCCCGTCTTCCAGGGGACGCGGATGGCGACGCTCGCCGACATCCTCGGCGACGGCGACCTCTTCGTCCTCGGCCGCTCGCTGCTCCGGATCGTCTCCCAGTCCGCCCTGCTCGCCGGCTTCGGCGTCGGCGGCGTCCTGCTCACCGTCGTCCCCGCCCGCGGCGCCATCGCCCTCACCGCCGCGACCTTCCTCCTCTCCGCCCTGCTGCTGCGCCTCGGCACCGCCCGCCGCCCCGCCCGCGCCGCCGAGGCCCGCGAAGGGCCCGGCGCCACCTGGTCGCTGCTGCGCGACCGCCGGATCCGGGGGCTGATGCTGCTCTTCTGGGTGCCGCCGCTCTTCGTCGTCGTCCCCGAGGCCCTCGCCGCCCCCTACGCCGACGAGCTGGGCGTCTCCACCGCCGCCCTCGGCCTCCTGATGTGCGCCCTGCCCGTCGGCGCCATCGCCGGCGAACTCCTCGCCGGCGCCGTCCTGCGCCCCGCCACCCGCGTCCGGCTCGTCGCCCCGCTCCTCCTGGCCGGCTTCCTCCCCTTCCTCCTCTACGCGCTCCGCCCCGGCCCCGCCCTCGCGGCGCTCGCCCTCGTGCTGGCCGGCGCGGCCGGCGCGTACACCCTCGGCCTCGACGCCCGGTTCGTCGCCGCCGTCCCCGAGGAACGCCGGGGGAGGGCCATGACCCTGATGACGGCGGGCATGATGACCGTCCAGGGCCTCGGCATGGCGGGCGCGGGCCTCGCCGCCGAGTTCGCCCCGGTCCACGTCGTCGTCGCCGGCGCGGGCCTGCTGGCCACCGTGGTCCTCGCCGTCCTCCTGGCGACCGAAGGGCGAGACGGGGCTGACCGCCATATGACCAGTCGGTAAGGTCGACGCGTGCCGAAGCCGCTCAGTCTCCCCTTCGACCCCATCGCCCGAGCCGACGAGCTCTGGCAGAAGCGCTGGGGTCCGGTCCCCTCGATGGCCGCGATCACCTCGATCATGCGCGCCCACCAGATCCTGCTGGCCGAGGTCGACGCGGTGGTCAAGCCGTACGGGCTGACCTTCGCCCGCTACGAGGCGCTGGTGCTGCTCACCTTCTCCAAGGAGGGCGAGCTGACCATGTCGAAGATCGGCGAGCGGCTGATGGTCCACCCCACCTCGGTGACGAACACGGTGGACCGCCTGGTGCGCTCGGGCCTCGTCGCCAAGCGCCCCAACCCCAACGACGGGCGCGGCACGCTGGCCTCCATCACCGAGAAGGGCCGCGAGGTGGTCGAGTCGGCCACCCGCGACCTGATGGAGATGGAGTTCGGCCTCGGCGCGTACGACGCCGAGGAGTGCGCCGAGATCTTCGCCCTGCTGCGCCCGCTGCGGGTCGCCGCGCACGACTTCGACGAGGGCTGACCCCCGCGAAGATCGCCCCGGAAGCTGCCGTTACGCTCGACGGCATGAAATCCAGCGTGCTGACCCGCTACCGCGTCATGGCGTACGTGACCGCCGTCATGCTGCTCGTGCTCTGCGGCTGCATGGTCGCCAAGTACGGCTTCGACACCGGCGAGGACCTGACCTTCGCGGTCTCCCAGCTCCACGGTGTCCTGTACATCATCTACCTGGTCTTCGCCTTCGACCTGGGCTCCAAGGCCCGGTGGTCGTTCGGGAAGATCGTCTGGCTGCTGCTCTCCGGCACGATCCCCTTCGCCGCCTTCTTCGTCGAGCGCAGGGTCGTCGCCGAGGTGAAGCCGCTGGTCGGCGGCGCGCAGCCGGTTCCGGTCAAGGCCTGACACCGACCCCCGCACAGATGTGCGGGGGTTTCTCATCGACATTTACTAGGACGTCCTAGTAAATTCGAAGGCATGGACGCTGACGCCATCGAGGAAGGCCGCCGTCGCTGGCAGGCCCGTTACGACAAGGCCCGCAAGCGCGACGCGGACTTCACCACGCTCTCCGGGGACCCGGTCGAGCCGGTCTACGGGCCCCGGCCCGGGGACTCGTACGAGGGGTTCGAGCGCATCGGCTGGCCCGGCGAGTACCCCTTCACCCGGGGACTCCACCCCACCGGCTACCGGGGCCGCACCTGGACCATCCGCCAGTTCGCCGGCTTCGGCAACGCCGAGCAGACCAACGAGCGGTACAAGATGATCCTCGCCGCCGGCGGCGGCGGGCTCTCGGTCGCCTTCGACATGCCCACCCTCATGGGCCGCGACTCCGACGACCCCCGCTCGCTGGGCGAGGTCGGCCACTGCGGCGTCGCCATCGACTCCGCCGCCGACATGGAGGTCCTCTTCAAGGACATCCCGCTCGGCGACGTCACCACGTCGATGACGATCTCCGGCCCCGCCGTCCCGGTCTTCTGCATGTACCTCGTCGCCGCCGAGCGCCAGGGCGTCGACCCCGCCGTGCTCAACGGCACGCTCCAGACCGACATCTTCAAGGAGTACATCGCGCAGAAGGAGTGGCTCTTCCCGCCCGAGCCGCACCTGCGCCTCATCGGCGACCTGATGGAGCACTGCGCGGCCGGCATCCCCGCGTACAAGCCGCTCTCGGTCTCCGGCTACCACATCCGCGAGGCCGGGGCGACGGCCGCGCAGGAGCTGGCGTACACCCTCGCCGACGGCTTCGGCTACGTCGAGCTCGGCCTCTCCCGCGGCCTCGACGTCGACGTCTTCGCCCCCGGCCTCTCCTTCTTCTTCGACGCGCACCTCGACTTCTTCGAGGAGATCGCCAAGTTCCGCGCCGCCCGCCGGATCTGGGCCCGCTGGATGAAGGAGGTGTACGGCGCGAAGACCGACAAGGCGCAGTGGCTGCGCTTCCACACCCAGACCGCCGGCGTCTCGCTCACCGCCCAGCAGCCGTACAACAACGTGGTCCGCACCGCGGTCGAGGCCCTCTCGGCGGTCCTGGGCGGCACCAACTCCCTCCACACCAACGCCCTCGACGAGACCCTCGCGCTCCCCAGCGAGCAGGCCGCCGAGATCGCCCTGCGCACCCAGCAGGTGCTCATGGAGGAGACCGGCGTCGCCAACGTCGCCGACCCGCTGGGCGGCTCCTGGTACGTCGAGCAGCTCACCGACCGGATCGAGGCCGACGCCGAGAAGATCTTCGACCAGATCAAGGAGCGCGGACTGCGCGCCCACCCGGACGGCAAGCACCCGATCGGGCCGATCACCTCCGGCATCCTGCGCGGCATCGAGGACGGCTGGTTCACCGGCGAGATCGCCGAGTCCGCCTTCCGCTACCAGCAGGCCCTGGAGAAGGGCGAGAAGCGCGTCGTCGGCGTCAACGTCCACCACGGCTCCGTCACCGGCGACCTGGAGATCCTGCGGGTCAGCCACGAGGTCGAGTGGGAGCAGGTCCGGGTCCTCGGCGACCGCAAGGGCCGGCGCGACGAGGCGAAGGTCCGCGCCTC
Organism: Streptomyces sp. NPDC058758; assembly: GCF_042746075.1. NCBI lineage: Bacteria > Bacillati > Actinomycetota > Actinomycetes > Kitasatosporales > Streptomycetaceae > Streptomyces > Streptomyces sp. NPDC058758. The sequence continues at coordinate 221,331 of NZ_JBHYPS010000005.1, forward strand.
CCTCGACGCCATGCTGGCGGCCGCCCGCGACGGCTCCAACATGATCCCGCCGATGCTCGACGCCGTCCGCGCCGAGGCCACCCTCGGCGAGATCTGCGACGTGCTCCGCGACGAGTGGGGCGTCTACGTGGAGCCCGCGGGCTTCTGAGCCGGTACGGCGAGGGCGCGAAGGGCCGGTACGGGACTCCGTACCGGCCCTTCGTCCGTGCGCGTCAGCGGACCGGACCCAGCACCTTCACCGGGGTGATCCGGAGCGTCACCCGGACCTGCTCCGGCGGCAGTTCCCGGTACTCCCGCCCGCCCTCCGCGCCCTCGTACTTCTCCCCCAGCGCCACCGCCAGGGCCCGGCCGCCGTCCTCGACGACCGTCGCCGAGCCGCGGATCTCCGTGTAGCGGTCCGGGTCGCGGCGGTCGAGGAGGGTGAGGGAGACCCGGGCGTCGGCCCGGACGTTCTTGACCTTGCGACGGTTCTCCTGGCTGGAGATCAGGACGTCGTCGCCGTCCCGGCCCACCCACACCACCGAGGTCTGCGGGGAGCCGTCGGGCTGGATCGTGGCCAGCACCGCGTGGTTCACGTCGTCGAGCAGGGCGCGTACCGCCGCGGAGAGCCGGATGTCCGTACGGAGGGTCATACGGGCACGCTAGCCGAGCGCCGCCGCCCCGCCCAGGCCGCCCACCAGGAGGGCCGAGAGGCGGGCCACCCAGACCGCGTCGACCGGCTCGGCGCTCACCAGCGCGCGGTGCACCACGGCGCCGGCGACCACGTCGAAGATGAGGTCGTCGAGGGCGTCCACGGTCACCGGGTCGGGGTCCGCGGACAGTTCGCCGCGCTCCTGCGCCCGGCGGCGGCCGTCGAGCACCAGCCGTTTCTGGCGGTCCACGATCGAGGTGCGGATCCGCTCGCGCAGCGGGACGTCGCGGGTCGACTCGGCGACCACGGCCATCAGGGCCGTCTTGGTCTCGGGGCGCTCCAGGAGGGCCGCGAACTGGAGGACCACGTGCGCGATGTCGGCCTGGAGGGAACCCAGGTCGGGCAGTTCGAGTTCGTCGAAGAGGACGGCGACGGCGTCGACGACGAGTTCGTTCTTGTTCGCCCAGCGGCGGTAGAGGGTCGTCTTGGCCACGCCGGCCCGGGTGGCGACGTCGCCCATCGTGAGCTTGGACCAGCCCAGTTCCACCAGGGCCGCGCGCGTCGCCTCCAGGATGGCCGCGTCGGCCTCGGTGGACCGGGGACGGCCGGTGCGGGTGTTGCGGGGGGTGGTGCTGCACATGGACGACGACCATACCCGCCGGTAGGTACGGCGCCAGGGGCGCGTGATGTGAGGCAGTTCACGGTGCGGGTCTCCCTCAGGCGGGGCCGGTCCCATTACGCTACGACCCGTAGCGAAAGGCTTTGAGCGGCCCGAGCGACAACCACGCAGGACGCCGGGTGGGGACCCGGCGAGCGGAGGGCGCCCTCGGCGGAGGGCGCTGTTCAGCCATGACTTACCGGATCCGCGCGCGGAAGGGGGAGGATGTACTCATGCAGCCCCGAAACATGTCCATGAGCGGCGTCGTCGACCTCGCCGCGGTGAAGGCGGCCGGAGAGGCCAAGGCGAAGGCGGAGCAGGCGCGCGCCGAGGCCGCCCGGCACGGCGGGACCGCGGCGGTGCCGCCGTCCGCCCTGGTGATCGACGTCGACGAGGCGGGCTTCGAGCGCGATGTGCTCCAGCGTTCCGCCGAGGTCCCGGTCGTCCTCGACTTCTGGGCCGAGTGGTGCGAGCCCTGCAAGCAGCTCGGCCCGCTCCTGGAGCGGCTGGCCGTGGAGTACGACGGCCGCTTCCTGCTCGCGAAGATCGACGTCGACGCCAACCAGATGCTGATGCAGCAGTTCGGCATCCAGGGAATTCCGGCCGTCTTCGCGGTCGTCGCCGGCCAGGCCCTGCCCCTCTTCCAGGGCGCGGTGCCGGAGGCGCAGATCCGCGAGACCCTCGACCAGCTGATCCAGGTGGGCGAGGAGCGCTTCGGCCTCACCGGCCTCACCGTGGACCGGGACGCGGACGCCTCCGCGCCCGCCCGCCCGGCCGCCGGCCCCTACGACGCCCTCCTGGAGGCGGCCATGTCCGCGCTCGACGCGGGCGACCTGGCCGGCGCGGTGCAGGCGTACAAGGACGTCCTCGCCGCCGACCCGGCGCACCCCGAGGCCAAGCTGGGCCTCGCCCAGGCCGAGCTGCTCAGCCGGGTGCAGGGCCTGGACCCGCAGACGGTGCGGAAGAACGCGGCGGACGACCCGGCGGACGTCGCCGCGCAGATCGCCGCCGCCGACCTGGACCTGGTGGGCGGTCACGTGCAGGACGCCTTCGGGCGCCTCGTCGAGACCGTGCGCCGGACCTTCGGCGAGGACCGGGACGCGGCGCGGCTGCGGCTCCTGGAGCTGTTCGAGGTGATCGGCCCGGAGGACCCGCGGGTGATCGCGGGCCGTCAGGCGCTGGCGCGGGTCCTGTTCTGAGCCCCGTCTTCCCGGTCCTGGGCTGAGCGCCTGCTCAGGGCGGGGAAAGGCGTCGGATCCCCTGGCGATTTGGCGACACGGTGACAAACGGCGGCCGCGCTTTACCAAATCTTGATAATCGCGGCCGCTGTTACTTGCAGTAAATCGAACCCGTGGGTCTGTCCGGGTTCCTCCTCCCATAAGCGGATTTTCCGCATCAGCGGAGTCCACCCTGCGTACCCGCTCGGCGGCATCGCGCCATGGCGCGGTCACGCATCCGTTACTAGCGAGTAATGAACCTCTTGTGCGGGCGCCGGGAATGGACCACGATCGGCCACGCTCGGTCCGAACCGCACGCCCCGGCAACCACCGGGGAGCGCGGCGAGGGTCCCCACCGGGCGGGCCGGCGCCCCTGGCGGCCGGCCGTCGGACAGGGGGGTTCCCGCTCCCACCGGACGGGACCTGTCCACCGGGCCGCGCGCACGCGCGGCACATGGTTGTCGCTCGGGGGTGATCGCCGGTGAGTCGGACGCGCTTCGCGCCTCCGGACGCTCCGGCGCTCTCCTTCCCGAGGACGTAGCTCTTCTCCCATCCCAGGACGGGCCCCCGGCCCTTCTTGGAGATGTACGTCCGAGAAGGAGGATTCTCATGAAGTCCCAGGTTCGTGGCGGGACCAGATGGAAGCGGTTCGCCGTCGTCATGGTCCCGAGCCTGGCGGCCACGGCCGCGATCGGTGTCGGCCTGGCGCAGGGCGCGCTCGCCGCGTCGTTCGCGATCTCCGGCCAGGAGTTCAAGGTCACGACGGACAAGCTCGAAGGCACCGAGTTCGTCCAGTACGGCAGCATCGCCAAGGGCAAGACCCTTGACGGCAAGCCGCTGAACGCTCCGGTCGCGGTCTCCGGCTTCGACACGGCGAAGATCACCAACATGTGCCAGTCGGTCGTGACCCCGGTTCCGGGTCTCGGTCCGATCACCCTCCGCCTGGAGGCCGGCAAGGCCGCCGCGAAGACCGGCAAGGACGAGGACAAGGTCTACGGCAAGGACCTGTACCTCGACGTCTCGTACCTCGAGGCCGACGCCGACTTCACCAACATCGACATCGGCGTCGCGGCCGGCTCGCTGCCGAAGACCGAGGGCGGCCAGGGCATCCAGCCCGACACCCAGGCCAACCCGAACGGCTTCGGCCAGCGCGCGGACGTCGCCACGCTGAGCAACGTCCGGCAGAAGGCGTGGGCCACCACGGCCGGCACCTTCAAGCTCCCCGACCTCAACCTCTCCCTGCACATGGGGACCGAGAAGGAGTGCTACCAGGGCTGACCTGGTCCTCCGGGGTGCGGGCCGTTCCGGCGGCCCGCACCTCCACCGGGGCCGCCCCGGTCTTTTCACTTTCTCAGCAACACCGCTTCCAGGGAGCTGTTTCCATGAGCGCCGAGACCCCTGCCTCCCCCGAAGTCCGCAAGGAGAACCGGTTCAAGGTCTGGAGGCAGACCCGGCCCTTCTGGGCGGGCCTGTTCACCATCCTCGCCAGCCTGCCGATCGCCTACCTCCCGTACGGGGACGTGCGGCTCGGCAACATCACCCTGGCCATGGCCACGACCGCCGGAGCCGGTGCGCTGATCATCGGCGTCCTGCTCTTCACGCTGGGCCTCACGATGTGGTTCCAGCCCATCGTCCGGGTCTTCGCGGGCGTCGCGACGATCGTGCTCGGCCTGGTCTCCATCCCCGTGTCGAACTTCGGCGGTCTCGTCATCGGGTTCTTGTTCGCCCTCATCGGCGGCGGCATGTCCGCGGCCTGGGCACCCGCCCCGCCGGTCGAGGAGACCGACGACGCGGAGCACGACGGTGCGCCGGAGGCCTCCGAGGGGGCCGGGTACGACTCCGAGGCCGAGACCCGGGCGGTCCTCGCGGCCGGAGTCCCGGAGCCGCGCGAGGCGTACGGACCGGCGACCGACACGACGACCGACGCCAAGGGCGGGAGGAACAGTGCGGGGTGACGAGACCCAGCAGGGCCTCGGCAGGAGCGGGCCGCGCCACGCGGCCCCGCGCAAGACGCTGCTGAACAGGATCCAGGGCCCGGCGGGCAAGGCCATGGCGTTCGCCGCCATGCCGACCGCGGTGCTCATGGGCATGGGCCTCGCGCCCAGCCCCGCGCTGGCCGACGAGAAGGACGTCCCCTTCGCGCCCGGCCCCTGCGTGACCCGCTCCGACGAGCCGGTGGCGGAGGAGACGACGGCCACGCCCACGGCGAAGGCCACCGAGACCGCGAAGCCGGAGCCGACGGCGACGGCCACCAAGCCGGCCGACCCGACCGGCGAGCCGACGGCGACCCCGTCCGCGACCGCCACGCCCACCGCGACGGCGAGCCCGTCCGCGACGGCCACGGCCGCCGCGCAGGGCGGCGCGCAGGCCGTGGCCGACACCGCCGACACGGCGGCGAAGGCCACGCCGGCGCCCACCGCCACGTCCACGCCCACGCCCACGAAGTCGGTCAACCCGCTCGACCCGCTGGGCGTCGGCGACGCCCTCAAGGACTTCTTCGGCGGACTCGCCCCGCAGCAGGAGCCGACGGCGACCCCGTCCGCCACCACGAGCCCGGCGCCGGCCCCGTCGGCGACGACGGCCGCCCCGCAGCAGCGCGCGGCCACGGCGGACGACGCCCCGACCACGCAGGCCCCGGCCACGAAGGCCCCGGCCACCGAGGCTCCGGCCGCGAAGGCCCCCGCCACCGAGGCCGACACGACCAAGGCCGCCATCAAGGAGGCCGCGGAGAAGGCCGGCGTCAAGGCCGAGGAACTGCCCGAGAGCGCCCAGGGTCTGGACGCCAAGCCGGACACCGACATACCCGACGGCGCCAAGCCCCGCTTCCCGTGCCCCGAGCGCGACGACGCGGCCCTCGCCGCCGCCGAGGTGGAGCCCGGCATCCCGCTGCTGCCGGACGCGCCGTGGCGCCTGGAGTCCTCGCTGCTCACGCTCAGCGGCCTGAAGTACCACGGCATCGTCGAGGTGAAGACCTACGGCGGCCAGGTCAAGAAGGTCCTGAAGTTCACCGCGACCTACGTCGGCATCAAGGACCTGCACCAGATCACCGAGCACTCCGAGGGGCGCGAGGGCCACGTCCGCTCCAAGCACGGTTCGACCTCGACCATCACCGGCGGCACGGTGACGATGTACACGGAGGAGCTGAAGGGCAACCTCCTGGGCATCATCCCGATCACCTTCGCCCCCGAGTCGCCGCCCCCGCTGGACATCCCGGCGGTCTTCTTCACCAACGTGAAGCTCAAGCAGGCCGGCCAGTTCGGCGGCAACCTCCACGTGGAGGACCTCCGCAACACCATCGAGCCGATCTGACCGCCGTCCCCCTCGGGGAGCCGCACGGCAGCCGCGGGCCGCGCCCCCTTCCGGGGACGCGGCCCGCACCGCTGTCCGCGGTTCCGGCCGTGCCGGGGCGGACCACCCCGGCGCACGCCGCCGAGCGCGGGTCGGGACCCGGCCGGGCCCGGAACTCCGACGGCGTCGAGGTCGCCACCTGAGACCGGTGCCCCGGTCCCGTACCGCGCTGGTACGGGACCGGGGCACCGCCCCGTCCGGGGGACCGGAAGCCGCCCTCGCGGCGTCAGTCGCGTTCGCCGCCGCCCAGGTGGTGGACGCGGACCATGTTGGTGGTGCCGGGGACGCCGGGGGGCGAGCCGGCGGTGATGACCATGGTGTCGCCCTCGTTGTAGCGCTGGAGCTTGAGCAGCTCGGCGTCGACGAGGTCGACCATGGCGTCGGTGTTGTCGACGAAGGGGACGAGGAAGGACTCGACGCCCCAGCTCAGGGTGAGCTGGTTGCGGGTGTTCGCGTCCGTCGTGAAGGCGAGGATCGGCTGCTGGGTCCGGTAGCGCGAGAGGCGGCGGGCCGTGTCGCCGGACTGGGTGAAGGCGATCAGCGCCTTGCCGCCGAGGAAGTCGGCGATCTCGCAGGCCGCGCGGGCGACGGAGCCGCCCTGGGTGCGCGGCTTCTTGCCCGGGACGAGGGGCTGGAGGCCCTTGGAGAGCAGCTCCTCCTCGGCCGCCACGACGATCTTCGACATCGTCTTGACGGTCTCGATCGGGTAGGCGCCGACCGAGGACTCGGCGGAGAGCATGACCGCGTCCGCGCCGTCCAGGATCGCGTTGGCGACGTCGCTCGCCTCGGCGCGGGTCGGGCGGGAGTTGGTGATCATCGACTCCATCATCTGGGTGGCGACGATGACGGGCTTGGCGTTGCGGCGGCACATCTCGACGAGGCGCTTCTGCACCATCGGGACCCGCTCCAGCGGGTACTCGACGGCGAGGTCGCCGCGGGCGACCATGACGGCGTCGAAGGCGGCGACGACGCCTTCCATGTTCTCGACGGCCTGCGGCTTCTCGACCTTGGCGATGACGGGGACGCGGCGGCCCTCCTCGTCCATCACCTTGTGGACGTCCTTGACGTCGTTGGCGTCGCGGACGAAGGAGAGGGCGACCATGTCGCAGCCCATCCGGAGGGCGAAGCGGAGGTCCTCGACGTCCTTCTCGGAGAGGGCCGGGACGTTCACCGCCGCGCCGGGCAGGTTGATGCCCTTGTGGTCGGAGATGACGCCGCCCTCGATGACGACGGTCTTGACCCGGGGGCCCTCGACCTCGACGACCCGCAGCTCGACGTTGCCGTCGTTGATGAGGACCTGGTCGCCCTTGGAGACGTCGCCCGGGAGGCCCTTGTAGGTGGTGCCGCAGATGGACTTGTCGCCGGGGACGTCCTCGGTGGTGATGGTGAACTCGTCCCCGCGGACCAGCTCGACCGGGCCCTCGGCGAAGGTCTCCAGACGGATCTTGGGGCCCTGGAGGTCGGCCAGCACACCGACGGCGCGGCCGGTGTCGGCGGCGGCCTTGCGGAGACGGTCGTACCGCTCCTGGTGCTCTGCCTGGGTCCCGTGGCTCATGTTGAAACGGGCCACGTTCATACCGGCCTCGATGAGAGCCTTCAGCTGCTCGTACGAGTCGACGGCGGGGCCCAGCGTGCAGACGATTTTGGAACGGCGCATGAGGCGGATCCTATCGGTTTGTTTCACTGCGGAATATTCCGGCTGGCGGAAAGTACAAATGGGCGCGGGCCCGCTCAGGCGTTTGTCGTTCGAGTAACTTTTCCGCCGGTCAGTTCGAAGGTCTGGCGGGCGATCTCCAGCTCCTCGTCGGTGGGCACCACGGCCACCGCGACCCGCGCGTACACGGGCGAGATCACCCGCGGCTCGTCGGACCGCACGGCGTTGAGGTCGGCGTCCACCGCCAGGCCCAGTTCCTCCAGGCCGGCGATCGCCGCCTCCCGCACGGGCGCCGCGTTCTCGCCCACGCCGGCGGTGAAGGCGACCGCGTCCACCCGGCCGAGGACCGCGTAATAGGCGCCGATGTACTTCTTCAGGCGGTGGATGTACACGTCGAAGGCGAGCGCGGCCCGCTCGTCGCCCTCGTCGATCCGGCGCCGGATCTCGCGCATGTCGTTGTCGCCGCAGAGGCCGACCAGCCCCGACCTCTTGTTGAGCAGGACGTCGATCTCGTCGGCGGACATGCCCGCCACCCGCTTGAGGTGGAAGGTGACGGCCGGGTCGACGTCGCCGGAGCGGGTGCCCATGACCAGGCCCTCCAGCGGGGTGAGCCCCATCGAGGTGTCCACGCAGCGGCCGCCGCGGACCGCCGAGGCGGAGGCGCCGTTGCCGAGGTGGAGCACGATCACGTTCACCTCCTCGGGCTCCTTGCCGAGCAGCTTCGCCGTCTCCCGGGAGACGTACGCGTGGGAGGTGCCGTGGAAGCCGTAGCGGCGGATCCGGTGCGCGTCGGCGGTCTCCACGTCGATCGCGTACCGCGCCGCCGCCTCCGGCATCGTGGTGTGGAAGGCGGTGTCGAAGACGGCGACCTGCGGCAGGTCGGGGCGCATCGCCATGGCCGTGCGGATGCCGAGCAGGTTCGCCGGGTTGTGCAGCGGCGCCACCGGCACGAGGCGTTCGATCTCGGCGAGGACCTCCTCGTCGATGACCGTCGGTTCGGTGAAGCGCAGCCCGCCGTGCACCACCCGGTGGCCGATCGCGGCCAGTTCGGGGGAGTCCAGGCCGAGCCCGTCCGCCGCCAGCTCCTCGGCGACCGCCTTGAGGGCCGCCGCGTGGTCGGGGATCGGACCGGTCCGCTCGCGCTTCGCGCCGTCCCCGCCCCGGAGCGGGGTGTGGGCGAGCCGGGAGGTCTCCTCGCCGATCCGCTCGACCAGCCCCTGGGCCAGCCGGCTGCCGTCGCCCATGTCGAGGAGCTGGTACTTCACCGACGAGGAGCCGGAGTTGAGGACGAGGACGCGGGTGGGGGTGCCGGTCATGCGGGGAGCTCCTCGGTCGGGGAGGGGACCTGGGACTGGATGGCCGTGATGGCGACCGTGTTGACGATGTCGCTGACGAGGGCGCCGCGCGAGAGGTCGTTGACCGGCTTGCGCAGGCCCTGGAGGACAGGCCCGACGGCGACGGCGCCGGCCGAGCGCTGGACCGCCTTGTAGGTGTTGTTGCCGGTGTTGAGGTCCGGGAAGATCAGCACGGTCGCCTGCCCGGCCACCTCCGAGTCCGGCAGCTTGGTGGCGGCCACGGAGGGCTCCACGGCCGCGTCGTACTGGATGGGGCCCTCGATCCGCAGCGCCGGGTGGGCCTCGCGGACCAGCTTGGTCGCCTCGCGCACCTTGTCGACGTCGGCGCCGGATCCCGAGGTGCCCGTCGAGTACGAGAGCATCGCGATCCGCGGGTCGACGCCGAAGCGGGCCGCGGTGGCGGCCGACTGCACGGCGATGTCCGCGAGCTGCTCGGCGTTCGGGTCCGGGTTGACCGCGCAGTCGCCGTAGACGAGGACCTTGTCGGCGAGGCACATGAAGAAGACCGAGGAGACGATCGAGGCGTCCGGCTTGGTCTTGATGATCTCGAAGGCGGGGCGGATGGTCGCCGCGGTGGAGTGGACCGCGCCGGAGACCATGCCGTCGGCCAGCCCCTCCTGGACCATCAGGGTGCCGAAGTAGTTCACGTCCGAGACGACGTCGTACGCGAGCTCCACGGTGACGCCCTTGTGGGCGCGCAGCGCCGCGTACCGCTCGGCGAAGGAGTCGCGCAGCTCGGAGGTCTGCGGGTCGATCAGCTGGGTGTCGCGCAGGTCGACGCTGAGGTCGGCGGCCTTCTTGCGGATGGTCTCCACGTCGCCGAGGAGGGTCAGGTCGCAGACGTCGCGGCGCAGCAGCACGTCGGCGGCGCGCAGCACCCGCTCCTCGGTGCCCTCGGGGAGCACCACCCGGCGCCGGTCGGCCCGGGCCTGCTCCAGGAGCTCGTGCTCGAACATCATCGGGGTGACCCGGCCGCTGGGCGCCACCGAGATCCGCCCCAGCAGGTCGGCGGTGTCCACGTGCCGCTCGAAGAGGCCGAGGGCGGTCTCCGCCTTGCGGGGGGTGGCCGCGTTGAGCTTGCCCTCCAGGGCGAAGAGCTCGGCGGCGGTGGGGAAGCTGTTGCCGGCGACGGAGATCACCGGGGTGCCGGGCGCGAGCCGGGCGGCCAGGGTGAGGACCGCGTCGGTGGGCCGCTCGTCCAGGGTGAGCAGGACGCCCGCGATCGGGGGCGTACCGGCCGAGTGGGCGGCGAGCGCGCCGACGACCAGGTCGGCCCGGTCGCCGGGGGTGACCACCAGACAGCCGGGGGTCAGGGCGGCGAGGAAGTTCGGCAGCATCGCGCCGCCGAAGACGAAGTCCAGGGCGTCGCGGGCGAGGCCGGCGTCGTCGCCGAGCACGACGGTGGCGCCGAGCGCGTGGGTGATCTGGGCGACCGTCGGCGCGGCGAGCGCCGGCTCGTCGGGGAGGACGTAGCAGGGGACGGGGAGCCGGGCGGTCAGCCGCTCGGCGATGGCCTCGCGGTCCCCGGCCGCCACCCGGTTGACGACCATCGCGAGGACGTCGCAGCCGAGGCCGTCGTAGGCCCGGAAGGCGTTGCGCGCCTCGGCCCGCACGGACTCGGCGGTCTGGCCCTTGCCGCCGACGACCGGGATGACGGAGGCGCCGAACTCGTTGGCCAGGCGGGCGTTGAGCGCCAGCTCGTCGGGGACCTGGGTGCCGGCGAAGTCGGTGCCGAGGACGAGGACGACGTCGTAGTCGCGGGCGACCGCGTGGAAGCGGTCGACCAGCCGGGAGAGGAGTTCGTCGGTGCCCTGCTCGGCCTGGAGCGCGGAGGCCTCGTGGTAGTCCATGCCGTAGACCGTCGACGGGTCCTGCGTGAGCCGGTAGCGGGTGCGCAGCAGGTCGAAGAGGCGGTCGGGGCCGTCGTGCACCAGTGGCCGGAACACCCCCACCCGGTCCACCTGCCGGGTGAGGAGCTCCATGACTCCCAGCTCGACGACCTGGCGGCCGTCCCCGCGGTCGATCCCGGTCACGTACACACTGCGCGTCACGCCACGGTCTCCTGTCCAGTCCTGCGGAAGGGGCCCGTCCCGTGGAAGGGCCGTCCTGCGCGAGGGCCCGGCCCGTCGTCGGGCCCGGCCCTCGTCCTGCGTCAACCCCCGGCGCGGAAAAGACGCCGACGGGGTGGCATTACCCCCTTGACAATACCCCTGCACCTGGGTACGCCGCCCGCCGTACGAAGGCCCCTGCCCGGGGGACGAAAGACCCCCGGACGGACCCGTTCCCGGCACGCGCGGAGCGGCGGCGAGGGGCCCGGACGCATCGGGCGTGTGAGAATCGAAACGGCTCACACGGACCGCGACCGAGCAGGAGACACAGCACGATGCGCATCGGAGTTCTCACCGCAGGCGGCGACTGCCCCGGCCTGAACGCAGTGATCCGGTCGGTCGTGCACCGGGCCGTGACCCACTACGGGGACGAGGTCATCGGCTTCGAGGACGGCTACGCCGGGCTCCTCGACGGCCGCTACCGCCCCCTCGACCTCAACGCCGTCAGCGGCATCCTCGCCCGCGGCGGCACCATCCTCGGCTCCTCCCGCCTGGAGCGCGACCGCTTCGCCGCCGCCTGCGACAACGCCAAGGAGCTCGTCGAGAAGAGCGGTTTCGACGCGCTCGTCCCGATCGGCGGCGAGGGCACGCTGACCGCCGCCCGGATGCTGTCCGACGCGGGCGTGCCCGTGGTCGGCGTCCCCAAGACGATCGACAACGACATCTCGTCCACCGACCGCACCTTCGGCTTCGACACCGCCGTCGGCGTCGCCACCGAGGCGATGGACCGGCTGAAGACCACCGCCGAGTCGCACCAGCGGGTCATGGTCGTCGAGGTGATGGGCCGTCACGCCGGCTGGATCGCGCTGGAGTCCGGCATGGCCGGCGGCGCCCACGGCATCTGCCTGCCCGAACGCCCCTTCGACCCGGCCGACCTGGTCAAGATGGTCGAGGAGCGCTTCGCCCGCGGCAAGAAGTTCGCCGTCATCTGCGTCGCCGAGGGCGCCCACCCCGCCGAGGGCACGATGGACTACGGCAAGGGCGCGATCGACCAGTTCGGCCACGAGCGCTTCCAGGGCATCGGCACCGCCCTCGCCTACGAGCTGGAGCGCCGCCTCGGCAAGGAGGCCCGCCCGGTCATCCTCGGCCACGTGCAGCGCGGCGGCACCCCGACCGCGTACGACCGCGTCCTCGCCACCCGCTTCGGCTGGCACGCGGTCGAGGCCGTGCACCAGGGCCGGTTCGGCAACATGACGGCGCTGCGCGGCACCGACGTGAAGATGGTCCCGCTCGCCGAGGCCGTCACCCAGCTCAAGACGGTCCCGGCGGACCGCTTCCGGGAGGCGGAGTCGGTCTTCTGACCGCTCCCGGAACACCAGGACGGAGGTCCCGCGCGGCGGGACCTCCGTCGTCTCCTTCCGCGGGACCTACAGCCCGACCGCGGCCCAGAAGTGGTCGTTGACCGACTCCAGGTACGCCCGGCCCTCGTCGCCCGTCGCCCCCGAGGCGCCCCAGCTGGAGGTCGCCGCCATGTGGGCGTGGTACTCCGCGTGCAGCCGCGCCAGCGCCGGCTCCACCACCCGCCGGGGCAGCGGCAGCATCCGCACCGCCGGCTTCACGTAGGCCTGCCAGCGAGTCGTCGCCGCGTCCCGCAGCAGCTCCGCGAGCCGCTCGTCGCCGCCGGTCGCGGTGATGAGGGCCCGCGGGCCGAGCCCCAGGACCTCGGCGAGGGCGGCCGTCTGGCGCTCGGTGCCCTTCCAGGTGCCCTCGTCCTCCATCCGGGCGTACACGTGCGCCGCGACGCCGACCCGCCGGGCCAGCTCCTCCACGGACAGGCCCCGGGCGACCCGGTGCTCCCGCAGCGTGGAGGCGACGGCGATCAGATCGGCCGGCGAGCACCACAGGACGCCCGCGAGCGCGGTCAGCTCCTGCTCGCTCGGCAGCAGGGTGCCGCGCTCCCAGGCGGCGACGGTGTCGGGGGCGATCGGAAGGCCGTACTGGGCCCGGAGGCCGTACGCGACGTGACCCGGCGCCATGCCGAGCCCCTGGCGCAGACGGCGCGCGGCCGGGGCGTCGAAGGGAGGAGAGGGTTGGTGCACCCCGCCACGGTAGGTGCGCGTGGCCGGTTTTCGCTACGGTGCGTTCATCCGAGGCCACGGCCTGTAGGAAGGTGGGAACCGGTCGGTAATCGGTGCGTGACGTCCGGTCAACGCGCGGGGCCCCGGGCTGCGATTCCCGGAGGGGTACGGGCTCCGGGCCGCCGTTCCCGGAGGGGTACGGGCTCCGCTCCGGCGGCGGGCCCGGGTCAGCGTGCGGCCCCGCGCCAGCGGTACTGGAGTTCCGGGCGGCCGATCTGGCCGTACTGCGGGGCCCGGACCGCACGGCCCTCCGTGACCAGGTGCTCCAGGTAGCGGCGGGCGGTGATCCGCGAGATGCCCACCGCCGCGCCCGCCTCCGCGGCGGTCAGCCCCGCCGGCGCCTCGCGCAGGGTGCGGGTGACCGCCTCCAGCGTCGGGCCGCTCAGCCCCTTCGGCAGGGCGGCCGGGTGCGGGGCGCGCAGCGCGGCGAGCGCCCGGTCCACCTCGTCCTGCCCGGAGGCCTCCCCGGCCGCGCCCCGGAACTCCGCGTACCGCACCAGCCGGTCCCGCAGCGTGGCGAAGGCGAAGGGCTTGAGGACGTACTGCACGACCCCGAGCGACACCCCCTCGCGCACCACCGCCAGGTCGCGCGCCGAGGTCACCGCGATGACGTCCGCCCCGTGCCCGGCGGCCCGCAGCGCCCGCAGCAGCGCGAGCCCGTGTCCGTCCGGCAGGTAGAGGTCGAGCAGGATCAGGTCGACGGGGAGCCGGTCGAGCAGGCGCACCGCCGCCGCCCGCGAGTGCGCGACCCCGACCACCCGGAAGCCCTCCACCCGCCCCGCGTACAGCGCGTGCGCGTCGGCGGCGACCGGATCGTCCTCGACCACCAGCACCCGGATCTCCTGCGCCCCGCTCACCGGGCGCCCCCCTCCCGCTCCCCGTCCCGCACACCGGTCCCGCCGCCCCGGCGCGGCAGCGGCACCCGGACCGTGAAGCGGGCACCGCCCTCCGGGCTCTCGGACAGGGCGAGGGTGCCGGCGGCGCGGGTGACGGCCTGGTGCACCAGGGCCAGGCCCAGACCGCGGCCCGGGCCCCGGGTGGACCAGCCGCGGCCGAGGACCGCCTCCCGGTCGGCGGAGCGGACGCCGGGGCCGCTGTCGTCCACCCGGAGCAGCAGCTCGCCGTCGCCCGCACGGGCCGTGACCGTGACGGTCACCCGCGCCCGCGGGGTGCCGCCGGCCGCCTCCACCGCGTTGTCGACGAGGTTGCCCAGCACCGTGACGAGGTCCCTCGGCTCCAGGGCCGGCGGGAGCAGCCCGTCGTCGATCCGGCTGTCCTCGGTCAGGGTCAGCTCCACGCCCCGCTCGTTGGCCTGCGCCGCCTTCCCGAGCAGCAGCGCCGCGAGGACCGGCTCGCCGACCGCGTCCACCACCCGGTCGGTGAGCGCCTGCGCCAGCTCCAGCTCGGCCGTGGCGAACTCCACCGCCTCGGCCACCCGCCCGAGTTCGATGAGCGACACCACCGTGTGCAGCCGGTTGGCCGCCTCGTGCGCCTGCGAGCGCAGCGCCTCCGTGAAGCCGCGCTGCGAGTCCAACTCGCCGGAGAGGGACTGGAGTTCGGTGCGGTCCCGGAGCGTCACCACGGTGCCGCGCCGCTCCCCGCCCACCACCGGGCGGGTGTTGACGACCAGGACCCGGTCGTCGGTCAGGTGCGTCTCGTCCACCCGGGGCTCCGAGGAGAGCAGCGCCCCGGTCAGCGGCGCCGGCAGGCCGAGGTCGGCGGCCGACCGGCCGATCACCCCCTCGTCCAGGCCGAGCAGTTCGCGCGCCCCGTCGTTGATGAGCGCGATCCTGCGCCGCCCGTCGAGCATCACCAGCCCCTCCCGCACGGCGTGCAGCGCCGCCTCGTGGTAGTCGTGCATCCGGCTCAGCTCGCCGGCGTTCATGCCGTGGGTGTGCCGCCGCAGCCGGGCGTTGATCACGTACGTGCCGGCGCCGCCGAGCGCCAGCGCCGCGCCCGCCATCCCGAGCAGCGCGGTCACCTGCTCCCGCACCTGCGCGCTGATACGCTCGATGGTGATCCCGGCGGAGACCAGCGCGACCACCCGGCCGCCGTCGAGGACCGGGGTGATCGTCCGCACCGACGGGCCGAGGGTCCCGAGGTGGGTCTCGGAGAAGGTCTCGCCGCGCAGCGCCGGCTCGATGTGGCCGAGGTAGTGGGCGCCGATCCGGTCGGGCTCCGGGTGGGTCCACCGCGTGCCGTCCGGCGCCATGATCACCACGAAGGCCACGTCGGCCCGCCGGCGCAGCTCCTCCGCGTACGGCTGGAGCGCGGCGGACGGCGCGGCCGAGCGGGCGGCGGCCACCACGGACGGCGAGCCGGCGACGGCCGTCGCGGTCGCCGTGGACTGCCGGCGGGCGGTCTCCTCGGCCTGCGCGCGGTCCGTGACGTACGCGAAGACCGCGCAGCCCGCCACGACCGCGGCCATCAGCACGACCTGCATCGCGAAGAGCTGTCCGGCCAGGCTGCGGGGCCGGGGGAGGGGGCGGAGGAGCGGGATGCGCATGCGAGCAAGTGTGCACGCCGGGATTTGCTCCGGCGCGTTGCGTTCCCGAATCGTTCCCTCCCCGCGGAACGCGGCCACGGACCGCCGGCGGACCCGTGACGTTTCGGCCGTGAACGAAACGCACGCAACGGTGACCGCGGTCACGTGCTGATGGATAGTCGCGGAGTCCACCGGGACGTGGACACCCCCATCAGCGCGAGGAGGACCCCGTGGCCGCACGCCGGGACCGCACCCACTACCTGTATCTGGCCGTGATCGGCGCCGTCCTGCTCGGCATCGGCGTCGGCTTCCTCGCCCCCGGCGTGGCCGTCGAGCTGAAGCCGCTGGGCACGGGCTTCGTCAACCTCATCAAGATGATGATCTCGCCGATCATCTTCTGCACGATCGTCCTGGGCGTCGGCTCGGTCCGCAAGGCCGCCAAGGTCGGCGCCGTCGGCGGCCTGGCGCTCGGCTACTTCCTGGTGATGTCGACCGTCGCACTCGCGATCGGCCTCGTCGTCGGCAACCTCCTGGAGCCCGGTTCCGGCCTCCACCTCACCAAGGAGCTGGCCGAGGCCGGCGCCCAGCAGGCGAAGGGCGCGAGCGAGGGCACCGCCGACTTCCTGCTCGGGATCATCCCGACCACCCTCGTCTCCGCCTTCACGGAGGGCGAGGTCCTCCAGACCCTGCTCGTCGCCCTCCTGGCGGGCTTCGCGCTCCAGGCCATGGGGTCGGCGGGCGAGCCGGTCCTGCGCGGCATCGGGCACATCCAGCGGCTGGTCTTCCGGATCCTCTCCATGATCATGTGGGCGGCCCCGGTCGGCGCCTTCGGCGCGATCGCCGCCGTGGTCGGCGCGACGGGCCTCGACGCCCTGAAGTCGCTCGCCGTCATCATGATCGGCTTCTACCTGACCTGCGCGCTCTTCGTCTTCGTCGTCCTCGGCACGCTGCTGCGGCTGGTCGCCGGCGTCGGCATCTGGTCCCTGCTGAAGTACCTGGGCCGCGAGTTCCTGCTGATCCTCTCGACCTCCTCCTCCGAGTCGGCGCTGCCCCGCCTCATCGCGAAGATGGAGCACCTGGGCGTCTCCAAGCCGGTCGTCGGCATCACCGTCCCCACCGGCTACTCCTTCAACCTCGACGGCACCGCCATCTACCTCACGATGGCCTCGCTCTTCGTCGCCGAGGCGATGGGCGACCCGCTCTCGGTCGGCGAGCAGATCTCCCTCCTCGTCTTCATGGTCATCGCCTCGAAGGGCGCCGCCGGCGTCACCGGCGCCGGCCTCGCCACCCTCGCCGGCGGCCTCCAGTCGCACCGCCCCGACCTGGTCGACGGCGTCGGCCTGATCGTCGGCATCGACCGCTTCATGAGCGAGGCCCGCGCCCTCACCAACTTCGCGGGCAACGCCGTCGCCACCGTCCTCGTCGGCACCTGGACGAAGGAGATCGACCGGACACGGGTGACCGAGGTCCTGGCGGGGAAGTTCCCCTTCGACGAGAAGACACTCCTCGACGAGCACGCCGACCACGCCGAGCACGCCGACCACGCCGGCCCCTCTCCGGCCGCCGGCCCCGGAGACGTACCGGACCAGCGCGACCAGGGCGAGGAGCGCGCCCGCGCCGGCGTCTGACCCCCACGAACCTCCTCCCGGGACCCGGGCCTTGAGCCGGATCCGGGCACCGGGAGGAACCCGCCCGCGGAAAAAGGCCCTTGACGTCGTCAAGGGCCTCCATGTGCAATGAGGCCACTCGCGTCGCGTGTCGGTCCGCGCTCGAAAGCGGAGACATGGAGGCAAGAGAACAGTAGGGACGGCTTTCTTGCCTCTCGACTTCAACGCCCCGATCATCGAAGAATTCCGTACCAACGCCGGACGCCTCGGCGGCCCCTTCGAGGGATGGGTGCTCCTTCTCCTCACCACCACCGGCGCCAGGTCCGGAAAAGAACACACCACCCCGCTCGGTTTCGTCGAGGACGGCGACCGCCTCCTCGTCGTCGGCTCGGCCGGCGGCTCCGACCGCCACCCCGACTGGTACCGCAACGTCCTGGCGAACCCCACCGTGACCGTCGAGGTGGCCACGGAGGCCGGCATCGACACCTGGCAGGCCACCGCCGTCGCCGCGACCGGCACCGAGCGGGACGCGCTCTTCGCGAAGGTCGTGGCCGCCGCCCCCGGGTACGCCGACTACCAGAGGGTCACCGACCGGGTCCTGCCCGTCGTCGTCCTCCACCGGATCCCGGTCTCCGACTACACCCCGCCGAACCGGCTCGACGCCCTCGCCGACGAACTGGTGAAGGTCCACGACTGGCTGCGCGGCGAGCTGGCCGCCCTCGCCGACGGCCTCGCCGCACCGGGCGCGGCCGAGCTCACGGTGGAGCTGCGCCGCCACTGCCTCACCTTCTGCACGGGCCTCGCCCACCACCACGGCGGGGAGGACGCGGGCCTCTTCCCTTACCTGGCCCGGGAGTTCCCCGAGAAGGCCGACGCCTTCGAGCGGCTGCGCGCCGAGCACGCGGGGGTCTCGCGCGCGCTCGACGGGCTGCGGGAGCTGCTCGCCCGGGTCGACGAGACCGAGCCCGGGGACCTGCGCCCCGAGTTCGACCGGCTGCGGGCGGAGCTGGAGGCGCACTTCGCGTACGAGGAGGCGGAGGTGCTGCCGCTGCTGCGGGCCGCCGCCCCCGTCTCGTGACGCCGCCCTTGCCCTGACGTCGGCGTCAACGCGTACGTTCGTCGGCATGCGCATCGGAGAGCTGGCCGAGCGGGCCGGGACGACCACGCGGACTCTGCGGTACTACGAGTCGCGCGGCCTCCTGCCCGCCCGGCGCACGGACCGGGGGCACCGCGTCTACGACGAGAGCGACCTGCGGCTGCTCCGGGAGATCAGGACCCTCCAGGACTTCGGGTTCGAGCTGGAGGAGACCCGGCCGTTCGTCGAGTGCCTGCGGGCCGGGCATCCGGCGGGGGACTCCTGTCCTGCGTCGGTGGCCGTCTACCGCCGCAAGCTCGGCGAGCTGGACGCGCTGCTCGGCCGGCTCCAGGGGGTGCGCGACCAGGTGGCCGTCCAGCTGCTGAGGGCCGAGGCGGAACTGGCCCGGGGGCCCGCGCCGAGGTGCGAGCTGGGCACGGGGGCGGCGACGACGGCGTACACGGAGGAGTGACGGACATGAACGGCGAGACGCGGAGCACGACCACCCCGGCGGCTCCAGTGGCCCCGACCACCCCGGCGGCCACGGTGACCGGGACCTCGGACGCGGACTTCGCGGCCGACGTCCTGGCGGCGGGGCCGCCGGTCCTGGTGCAGTTCACGGCGGTCTGGTGCGGCCCCTGCCGGCAGCTGAAGCCGGTGCTCGCCGCGCTCGCGGCGGAGGAGGAAGGCCGGCTGCGGGTGGTCGAGATCGACGTCGACCACAACCCCGCCACCACCGCCCGCTACGGCGTCCTGGCCACCCCCACCCTGATGGTCTTCCAGGCCGGCGAGCCGGTGAAGTCCCTGGTCGGCGCCCGGCCGAAGCGGCGGCTGCGCCAGGAGCTGGCGGACGTCCTGGACTGAGCCGCGGTACGGGGTCCCGTGCCGGACCCGGCCCCATGAAGCATGATCACGAAGAGCCCGGCCTGACCGTCGGGGACCACGACCCCGACCTGACGAAGCTCCTGGACCGGGGCCTCGACGCGTACGACTGCGCGGCCACCGGGACCACCGCGGCGGACCAGGGCGAGCTGTCCGTGCGGGCCCGCGACCCCGAGACCGGCGAGACCGCCGGCGGGCTCACCGCCTGGTCCTGGGGCGGGCTGCTCGGCATCCCGGGCGGCGCGGAGGACGTCCACTTCCACAAGAGGCTGGCCCCGGACGCCTCGCAAGCGCCTCGCCGGCCCCTGCGGGGGCCGGTCCTTGACCTCTCCCGGGGGCTTGACGATACGATACGTCTCGTCTTGTTGAACTCGCGGAGAGGGAACCGGCATGGCGCGCGAACGGTACGTGGACGTGGAGCCCGGCGTACGGCTCTGGGCCGAGGAGCACGGCGACGCCGGCCGGCCCCCGCTGCTCCTGGTCATGGGCGCGCAGGCCTCGGGGCTCACCTGGCCGGACGAGCTGGTGGCGCTGCTCGCCGCCCGCCCCCGGGTGATCCGGTACGACCACCGGGACACCGGCCGCTCCACCTGGGCCTTCGACGAGAGGCCCTACCCGCTGTCCCGGCTCGCCGAGGACGCCGTCGCCGTCCTGGACGCGTACGGGATCGAGCGGGCCCACGTCGTCGGCATGTCGCTGGGCGGACTGCTCACCCAGCTGCTGGTCGCCGACCGCCCGGACCGGCTGCGCAGCGCCACCGTCATCGGCACGGCCGCGCTCAGCACCGCGCCCTACGTCCGCCCCGACGGGACCCGCGTGCCGGCGGAGGAGCTGCCCGGCCCCGCCGCGCACCTCCTGGAGTTCTGGTCGCGTCCCGAGGAGGACCGGGACCGGGAGGCGGAGCTGGACCACCGGGTCGCGCACTGGCGGGCCCTCGCCGGCGACGCGCTCCCCTTCGACACGGACTGGTTCCGGGCGCAGGAGCGCCGGATCATCGCCCACACCGGACACCACCGGCCCGCCACCGCCCACGCCCGTGCCGACGCCTCCGGCCTGCTCCGCACCGAGGAGCTGGCCGCCGCGCGGGTGCCCGTCCTGGTGATCTCCGCGCCGGCCGAACCGGTCGCCCCGCCCCCGCACGCCGCGCACCTCGCCCAGGTCGTCCCGGGCGCCCGCCTCGCGGAGGTCCCCGGCATGGGCCACGCCCTGCCGCCCGAGGTCCACGCCCCGCTCGCGGAGGAGATCCTGCGCCACACCGGAACGGCGTGACCGCCCGCCGGCACCACGCCGTCACGGCACGAAAAAACCCCGGCTGAATTTGACAGTCGGGGTGGTGCGGCGCCTATATTGGTGAATTCCGTGTCTCTGTCCGACGATTAGTCGAGCGAATTCGCGGAGCATTTCACTAAAGGCACTGTATCGCGCTGGGAGTCGAATTGTCAACCGAGCCAATTCGGGACGAGCAGAAATTCATCACCTCGCTCTACGCGCGGCTCGACGACCTGAGGGACCGGGCCGAGGCCGCCGTCGGCGAGGCCCTCAGGGCCCCCGGGACGGGAAGCGCGCAGTCGCGCCTGGAGCGGGACATCCTGGTCGCCGAGCAGTCGGGGCTGCTCGCCGCCTTCGACGCCGGCGAGACCGGGCTCTGCTTCGGCCGGCTCGTCTTCCGGGACGGCCGCGACCACCACATCGGACGCATCGGCCTGCGCGAGGACGACCCGCAGCGCACCCCGCTCGTCGTCGACTGGCGCGCCGACGTCGCCCGCCCCTTCTACCTCGCCACCGGCCACGAGCCGATGGGCCTCACCCGCCGCCGGCACATCACCACCAAGGGCCGCGAGGTCGTCTCGCTCCACGACGAGGTCCTGGACCTCGCCGACCGCAGCCGCTCCGGCCACGAGGGCCGGGACGCCGACGAGGTGCTGCTCGCCGCGCTCGACGCCGCCCGCACCGGCCGGATGCACGACATCGTGCAGACCATCCAGGCCGAGCAGGACGCCATCATCCGCTCCCCGCACCGCGGCGTCCTCGTCGTCGAGGGCGGCCCCGGCACCGGCAAGACCGCCGTCGCCCTGCACCGCGCCGCCTACCTCCTCTACGCCCACCGCGACCAGCTGGCCAGGCGGGCCGTCCTCATCGTCGGCCCCAACCCGGCCTTCCTCGGCTACATCGGCAACGTCCTGCCCTCGCTCGGCGAGACCGGCGTCCTCCTCGCCACCCCCGGCGAGCTGTACCCGGGCGTCCGCGCCACCGGCGCCGACACCGCCCGCGCCGCCGCCGTGAAGGGCGACCTCCGGATGGCCGCCGCCCTGGCGGAGGCCGTACGCGACCGCCAGCGCGTCCCCGAGCGCGGCGAGCCGCTGGTCGTCCCGCACGAGGACGGCGACCTCGTCATCGACTGGGACATGGCCCTGGAGGCCCGCCACAAGGCCCGCGAGACCGCCCTCCCGCACAACCTCGCCCGCCCCTACTTCGCCTTCCGGATCCTCGACGCGCTGGCCGCGCAGCTCGCCGACCGGATCGGCGCCGACCCGTACGGCGGCCCCAACTTCCTCGGCCCCGACGACATCGCCCTGCTCGCCAAGGGCATCGCCGCCAACCCCGACGTGCACGCCGCCATCGACGACCTCTGGCCCGAACTGACCCCCGAGGACTTCCTCGCCGACTACCTCGCCGACCCCACCCACCTCCCCGAGGAGGACGCCGACGCGATCCGCCGCGACGGCGGCCCGTGGACCCCCGGCGACGTGCCGCTCCTCGACGAGGCCGCCGAACTCCTCGGCCACGACGACTCCGCCGCCCGCGCCGCCCAGGAGGCCGAGCGGCAGCGGCAGGTGCAGTACGCGCAGGGCGTCCTCGACGTCTCCTTCGCCTCCCGCACCTACGAGTTCGAGGACAAGGAGGAACTCGACGAGGACGCCTCCGAGGTGCTGTCCGCGCACGACATCATCGACGCCGAGCGCTTCGCCGAGCGGCAGGAGGAGGCCGACCACCGCACCGCCGCCGAACGGGCCGCCGCCGACCGCACCTGGGCCTTCGGCCACATCATCGTGGACGAGGCGCAGGAGCTGTCCGCCATGCAGTGGCGCCTGCTCATGCGCCGCAGCCCCACCCGCTCCATGACCCTGGTCGGCGACCCGGCGCAGACCGGCGACCCGGCCGGCGTCGGCGCCTGGGACGCGATCCTCACCCCGTACGTGGAGGACCGCTGGCAGCACGTGCGGCTCGGGGTCAACTACCGCACGCCCGCCGAGATCATGGCGGTCGCCGCCGCCGTGCGCCGGGAGGACGACCCCGCCTTCGAGCCGCCCGGCTCGGTCCGCTCCACCGGCGTCGAGCCGTGGGACCGGACCGTCGAGGACCCGGTGAAGGAGACCGCCGACGCCGTCGCCGCCGAGCGCGGCGCCGAGGGCCGCCTCGCCGTGATCGCCCCGGCGGAGCTGCTCCCCGCGCTGGTCGCGGCCCTCCCCGACGCCTCGTACGGCGAGAAGCCCGACCTCACCCGGCCGGTCGTCCTCCTCGACCCCCGCCAGGCGAAGGGGCTGGAGTTCGACACGGTCCTCGTCGTCGACCCGGACGGCATCCGGGCCGGCGCCCCGCACGGCACGAACGACCTGTACGTGGCGCTGACCCGGGCCACCCAGCGGCTCGGGATCGTCCGGCGGGCCTGAGCGGCGTCAGGCGGGCCTGAGCCAGACCGTCGCGAGCGGCGGCAGCGTCATGCGGACGCTCGCCGACCGCCCGTGCCACGGCACCGACTCGGTCTTCACCGGGTCGGTGCCGACCACGTCCGAGCCGCCGTAGCGGGCCGCGTCCGTGTTGAGCACCTCGCCCCAGGCGGCGAAGGCGTCCGGCACGCCCAGCCGGTAGTCGTGCCGGACGACGGGGGAGAAGTTGCAGACGGCGAGCAGCGGCGAGCCGAAGCCGTCGTAGCGGAGGAAGGCGAGGACGTTGTCGTCGGCCGCGTCCCCGACCACCCACTGGAAGCCCTCCGGGGCGGTGTCCCGCTCCCACAGCGACGGCGTCGCCGTGTAGACCCGGTTCAGGTCCCGCACCAGGTCCCGCACGCCCCGGTGGTCGGCCTCCGCCCCGTACTCCGGGTCGAGCAGCCACCACTCCGGCCCGTGCTCCGCCGACCACTCCGAACCCTGCGCGAACTCCTGCCCCATGAAGAGGAGCTGCTTGCCCGGGTGGGCCCACATGAAGCCCAGGTAGGCGCGGTGGTTGGCGCGCCGCTGCCACCAGTCGCCGGGCATCTTCGACACCAGCGCCCGCTTGCCGTGCACCACCTCGTCGTGAGAGATGGGCAGGATGTAGTTCTCGCTGTACGCGTACACCATCGAGAAGGTCATCTCGTGGTGGTGGTACTTGCGGTGCACCGCCTCCTTCTCCATGTACTGGAGCGAGTCGTGCATCCAGCCCATGTTCCACTTCATGCCGAAGCCGAGCCCGCCGTGACCGCCCGGCCCGACCAGGTCCGTCGCCCGCGTCACCCCGTCCCAGGCCGTGGACTCCTCGGCGAAGGTCACGATGCCGGGGCAGCGGCGGTAGACGGTGGCGTTCATCTCCTGGAGGAAGGCGACCGCGTCCAGGTTCTCCCGGCCGCCGTACTCGTTCGGCAGCCACTCGCCGTACTCGCGCGAGTAGTCGAGGTAGAGCATCGAGGCGACCGCGTCCACCCGCAGGCCGTCGACGTGGAACTCCTGGCACCAGTAGACCGCGTTGGCGACGAGGAAGTTCCGCACCTCCTTGCGGCCGTAGTCGAACTCCAGCGTCCCCCAGTCCGGGTGGTGCGAGCGGCGCGGGTCCGGGTGCTCGTACAGCGGCCGCCCGTCGAACTCGGCCAGCGCCCAGTCGTCCTTGGGGAAGTGCGCCGGCACCCAGTCCATCAGCACGCCGATCCCGGCCCGGTGCAGCGCGTCCACCAGGTACTTGAAGTCGTCCGGGGTGCCCAGGCGGGCGGTCGGCGCGTAGAAGCCGGTGACCTGGTAGCCCCACGAGCCGCCGAAGGGGTGCTCGGCGACCGGCATGAACTCGACGTGGGTGAAGCCGAGTTCGCGGACGTAGGCGGGCAGCTCGACGGCCAGCTCGCGGTAGGTCAGACCGGGCCGCCAGGACGGCAGGTGGAGCTCGTAGACGGAGATCGGCGCCTCGTGCGGCGGGCGGGCGCCGCGCCGGGCCATCCACTCGGCGTCGTCCCACTCGTAGTGCGACTCGGTGACGACGGACGCGGTGTTCGGCGGGCACTCGGTGTGGCGGGCCATCGGGTCGGCGCGGACGGTGTGCGAGCCGTCGGGCCGGGCGATGTCGTACTTGTACAGGGCCCCCTCCCCGACGCCCGGCACGAACAGCTCCCACACGCCGGTCGAGCCGAGGGACCGCATCGGCAGCCCGGTGCCGTCCCAGTGCGTGAAGTCGCCGGTCACGCGCACGCCCCGGGCGTTCGGTGCCCACACGGCGAACCGGGTGCCGGTGACGCCGCCGTGGGTCAGCACGCGCGAGCCGAGCGCCGTCCACAGCTCCTCGTGCCGGCCCTCGCCGATCAGGTGCAGGTCCAGGTCGCCGAGGGACGGCAGGTGCCGGTACGGGTCCTGGACGGTGATCTCCCCGTCGCCGTACGCCACGCGCAGCTCGTACGCCGGGACCTTGCGCAGCAGCGGCACGAACGCCGAGAAGAGGCCGTCGCCGTCGTCCGTCAGCCCGACCTCACGGCCCTTCGGCAGGAGGAGCGTGACGCCCCGCGCCCAGGGGCGCAGGGCCCGGAAGACGATCCCGCCCTTCACCGGGTGGGCGCCGAGCAGGGCGTGCGGGTCGTGATGCTCGCCGGCGAGGAGCCGCGCGCGCTCGCCGGGGTCGAGAGGGGGCGCCGTGCGGGGCGTCTTGGCGGTCACCGGAAGCCTCCAGAAAGCTCGGAAAGTGTACGAATAGGGCAACGCGCCCACGGCCCGCCGGGACACTCCGCCGAACGGGCCATCTCCCCCTGTGGGCCGCGCCCGCCGTCCCAGGCGGCAGGAGCTGAAGCACCCGCAACGGAGCGGCGGGGGCAGCCCCGGCCGGGTGCGGACCGCAACGGGGCGGCGGGGGCGGACGGCGGCGGCAGGGCCGGGTCATCGGGAGAGGCGGTGGATGGCGGACATGGGGACGGGGAGCCAGTCGGGACGGTGGCGGGCCTCGTACACGACCTCGTAGACCGCCTTGTCCGTCTCGTAGGCACGCAGCAGCGCGGGATCCGTCCGGGGATCCGCCCCCGAGACCTCCGCGTACCCCGTGCAGTACGCCGCCCGGCACCGCGCCGCCCAGTCCGCGTTCCAGGGCCGGTGGGTGCGGGCCGCGTAGTCGAAGGAGCGCAGCATGCCGGCGACGTCGCGGACGGTCGGCTGCGGGCGCCGCCGCTCGTCGAGGGGCTTCGCCGGCTCGCCCTCGAAGTCGATGACGGCCCACGCGCCGTCGGAGCCGCGCAGGGTCTGCCCGAGGTGCAGGTCGCCGTGGATCCGCTGCACCGTGCCCGCGCCCTCCGCGCCGCCCGCCGCCGCGAAGACGGCCCGCAGCCCGGGGACGTACGGCAGGAGCGCGGGGACCGCCTGCGCGGCGGCGTGCAGCCGCCGGTCCATGGCGGCGGCCAGCCCCTCGGTCTCGGCGCGTTCCAGCCGCTGGGTGGGCAGGGCCTCGGCGAGGGCGAGGTGGACCTCGGCGGTGGCCCGCCCGAGCGCCCGCGCCTCGGCGGTGAACTCCCGCCCCGCCGCCAGCGCGTCGAGCGCCAGCCGCCAGCCGTCCCGCGAGTCCCGGAGGTACGGCTGGAGGACGCCCAGGGTCGCCGCCCCCGACTCGAACCAGGCCACCGGCGCCGGGACGCGGGCGCAGCCGGCCTGTCCGAGGGCGAGCGGGAGTTCGAGGTCGGGGTTGGCGCCGGGGCTGACCCGGCGGAAGATCTTGAGGATGTAGGCGTCCCCGAACACCAGCGAGGAGTTGGACTGTTCGGCGTCGAGGACCCGCGGGGCGAGCGCCCCGGGCAGCGGTCGGGTGGCGTGGAAGCGGAGCGGTCCGGTGCGGCCGGGGGTGCGCAGCCGCTCGTACAGGAGCCCGGCGAGGCGCGGGTCGCGCAGTCCTTCGTAGACGGCGCGGCCGGCCAGCGGGCCCTGCCGGACGCGGCCGATGAGGGCGGGGGCGAGGCGCGGCGGCAGCTGCGTCCGCACGCCGAGGAGGAGTTGGTAGCAGTCGGCGGGTTCGCCGGCCGGGCGGCCGGGTTGTTCGACCCGCAGGAGGAGGTGGAGGAGTCCGGGTCCGGCGCCGTCCAGGGGCAGCAGCTCGGTGGCCGCGTCCAGCGTGAATCCCGTGACCCGGCGGCCCTTGCCCGCGAACCAGCGCTGCCGGGGCAGCCATTCGTGGAGCAGGGGCGTGAGGGACGGGAGAAGGGCGTCCGGTGTCCGGGTGGTGGATGCGGCAATCTCCGGCATGGCATCGCGTCCTTTCCCCGGGGTGCGCACAGGGCTGTCGTAAGCGTTCAAATGCGCAGATTGTCCCGGATGGCGGCTGGGGCTGTCCGGAAGTGCGGGACGTGTCGGAAAGGGAAGATCCGTATGGATGGACCCGGATGGGGTGAATCGTGTGTGGACACAGTTCCCGGAGCGGGGCGGGGGAAACCGTCCCGCTCCGGAAAGGGCCGGTCGTCAACTCCGCTTCATGCGGAACCAGTAGAAGCCGTGGCCGGCCAGCGTCAGCAGGTACGGAAGCTCGCCGACCGCCGGGAACTCCACCCCGCCGATCAGCTCCACCGGCCGCATCCCGGCGAAACGCCGCAGGTCCAGCTCGGTCGGCTGTGCGTGCCGCGAGAAGTTGTTCACGCAGAGGACGAGGTCGTCGCCGTCCTCGCGGAGGAAGGCGAGCACCGCCGCGTTGGAGGAGGGCAGTTCGGTGTACGTCCCCGTCCCGAAGGCACGGTTCTGCTTGCGGATCTCGATCATCCGCTTCGTCCAGTGCAGCAGCGAGGACGGCGAGGCCATCCCCGCCTCCACGTTGGTCACCTGGTACCCGTGGACCGGGTCCATGATGGCCGGCAGGTAGAGCCGTCCCGGGTCGCAGGAGGAGAAGCCCGCGTTCCGGTCCGGGGTCCACTGCATCGGGGTGCGGACCCCGTCCCGGTCGCCGAGCCAGATGTTGTCGCCCATGCCGATCTCGTCGCCGTAGTACAGCACCGGGGAGCCCGGCAGCGAGAAGAGCAGCGCGGTGAACAGCTCCATCTGCTTGCGGTCGTTGTCGAGGAGCGGGGCGAGCCGCCGCCGGATGCCGATGTTGGCCCGCATCCGCGGGTCCTTGGCGTACTCGGCGTACATGTAGTCGCGTTCCTCGTCCGTGACCATCTCGAGGGTGAGCTCGTCGTGGTTGCGGAGGAAGATGCCCCACTGGCAGCCGGAGGGGATCTCCGGGGTCTTGGCCAGGATCTCCGAGACCGGGTACCGGGACTCGCGGCGCACGGCCATGAAGATCCGCGGCATGACCGGGAAGTGGAAGGCCATGTGGCACTCGTCGCCGCCGGAGCGGAAGTCGCCGAAGTAGTCGACGACGTCCTCCGGCCACTGGTTGGCCTCGGCGAGCAGCACCGTGTCCGGGTAGTGGTCGTCGATCTCCTTCCGGACCTCCTTGAGGAAGGTGTGGGTGGCCGGGAGGTTCTCGCAGTTGGTGCCCTCCTGCTGGTACAGGTACGGCACCGCGTCCAGCCGGAAGCCGTCGATCCCCAGGTCCAGCCAGAACTTCAGCGCCGAGAGGATCTCCTCCCGCACGGCCGGGTTCTCGTAGTTGAGGTCCGGCTGGTGCGAGAAGAAGCGGTGCCAGTAGTACTGCTTGCGGACCGGGTCGAAGGTCCAGTTGGAGGTCTCGGTGTCGACGAAGATGATCCGGGCGTCGGCGTACTGCTTGTCGTCGTCGGCCCAG
Source organism: Streptomyces sp. NPDC058758 (assembly GCF_042746075.1). Classification (NCBI taxonomy): domain Bacteria; kingdom Bacillati; phylum Actinomycetota; class Actinomycetes; order Kitasatosporales; family Streptomycetaceae; genus Streptomyces; species Streptomyces sp. NPDC058758. The sequence goes on from NZ_JBHYPS010000005.1 coordinate 249,357, forward strand.
ACGTAGTAGTCGCCGTACGGGCCGTCCGGGTCGCGCCGCGACTCCTGGAACCACGGGTGCTGGTCGCTGGTGTGGTTCATGACGAAGTCGATGATCACGCGCATCCCGCGCTGGTGCGCCGCGTCCACGAACTCGACGAAGTCGGCGAGGTCGCCGAACTCGGGGAGGACCGAGGTGTAGTCGGCGACGTCGTAGCCGCCGTCGCGCAGCGGCGACTTGAAGAACGGCGGCAGCCACAGGCAGTCCACGCCGAGCCACTGGAGGTAGTCCAGGCGGGACGTGATGCCCTTCAGGTCGCCGACGCCGTCGCCGTTGCTGTCCTGGAAGGACCGGACGAGGACCTCGTAGAAGACGGCCCGCTTGAACCAGTCGGGGTCGCGGTCCTTGGCGGGGGTGTCCTCGAAGGTGTCGGGGACGGGATCGTTGACGGTCATGAGGTGGGTGACCCTCCGGTCTGCGGGGACGGTCGCAGGACGAGCACGTGCGCGGGCGTGACGCCCGGTTCCAGGCGCACGTAGGCGTTCCTGCCCCAGTGATAGGTGTCGCCGGTGAGCTCGTCGCGCACCGGTACGGTCTCGTGCCAGCCGAGGCCGAGTTCCGGCATGTTCAACGAGACCGTCGCCTCCTGGGTGTGGTGCGGGTCGAGGTTGACGACCACCAGAACGGTGTTCGAACCCGACTTCTTCGAGTACGCGATCACCTGCGGGTTGTCCGTGTTGTGGAAGGAAAGGTTCCGCAGGCGCCGGAGCGCCGGGTGGCGGCGCCGGATCCGGTTCAGGGAGGTGATCAGCGGGGTGATCGTCGCGCCCGACCGCTCCGCCGACTCCCAGTCGCGCGGCCGGAGTTGGTACTTCTCCGAGTCCAGGTACTCCTCGCTGCCCGGGCGCAGCGGGGTGTTCTCGCACAGCTCGTACCCGGCGTAGATCCCCCAGGTCGGCGAGAGCGTCGCCGCGAGCACCGCCCGCGCCTCGAAGGCCGGCCGGCCGCCCTCCTGGAGGTAGGCGTGCAGGATGTCCGGGGTGTTCACGAAGAAGTTGGGGCGCATCTGCGCCGCCACGTCACCGGACAGCTCGGTCAGGTACTCGGTCAGCTCGTCCTTGGTGTTCCGCCAGGTGAAGTACGTGTACGACTGCTGGAAGCCGATCGCGCCCAGCGTCCGCATCATCGCCGGCCGGGTGAACGCCTCCGCCAGGAAGATCACGTCCGGGTCCCGCCCGTTGACCTCCCCGATGACCCGCTCCCAGAACACCACCGGCTTGGTGTGCGGGTTGTCCACCCGGAAGATCCGCACCCCGTGGTCCATCCAGTGCCGCATGACCCGCACGGTCTCGGCGACGATCCCGTCCATGTCGGCGTCGAAGGCGATCGGGTAGATGTCCTGGTACTTCTTCGGCGGGTTCTCCGCGTAGGCGATCGAGCCGTCCGGGCGGTGGTGGAACCACTCCGGGTGCTTCTCCACCCACGGGTGGTCCGGCGAGCACTGGAGCGCGAAGTCCAGCGCGACCTCCAGGCGCAGCTCGCGGGCCCGGGCCACGAAGGCGTCGAAGTCCTCGATCGTCCCCAGGTCCGGGTGGACCGCGTCGTGCCCGCCCTCCGGCGAGCCGATCGCCCACGGCACGCCGACGTCCTCCGGGGCCGCCGACAGGGCGTTGTTGGGGCCCTTGCGGTGCGTCTCGCCGATCGGGTGGATCGGCGGCAGGTAGACCACGTCGAAGCCCATCGCCGCGATGGCCGGGAGCCGTTCGGCGGCGGTGCGGAAGTTCCCCGGCACCGTGCGGCCCCCGACCTTCCGCACGCCCTCCGAGCGCGGGAAGAACTCGTACCAGGAGCCGAACAGGGCCCGCTCGCGCTCCACCAGGAGCGGGAACGCGGGGGAGGCGGAGACCAGTTCGCGCAGCGGGTGCCGCTCCAGGGCCTCCGTCACCCGCGGCGCGAGCGCGGCGGCCAGCCGCGCGGCGGCCGGCCGGGACTCGTCGCGCAGCGCGTCCGCGACCGCGAGCACCGCCTCCCGTCCGCCGCCCTTCTTCGGGACGCCCTTGGCGGCCCGCTCGTGCAGCTCCGCGCCCTCGGCGAGGACGAGTTCGGAGTCGATCCCGGCCGGGATCTTGATCTTCGCCGCGTGGCGCCAGGTCGCCAGCGGGTCGCTCCACGCCTCGACGGAGTACGTCCACAGGCCCTCGGCGTCCGGGGTGACCTCGGCCCCCCAGCGGTCGGAGCCCTCGGCCAGCTCGCGCATCGGGGTCCACGGCCCCGGACGGCCGGTCGGGCCGGTCAGTACGACATTGGCGGCGACCGCGTCGTGGCCCTCGCGGAAGACGGTGGCCGACACCTCGAAGGTTTCGCCGGCCACCGCCTTCGCGGGGCGCCGGCCGCAGTCGACCAGCGGGCGGACGTCCAGTACGGGAATGCGTCCCATGAGCGGATTCACAGCATCACCTGACGGTTTGCGGGGGTGCGGGTGGTGGTGCGCTCTTTCTAGCCGCGCCGGAGGCCGGTGGGAGGCGGGCATCGCCGCGCCCCTCCGCGTTCACTCGGATGGCGGGCCCACAGGGATGAAGACGGGGACGGAGAGGAGGGAATCGGGGGTACCGGGGGAGCCTTCCCCACGTTCTCGGGTGGGCAATCCGGCCCTTTGTTAACTACTAGGGCGTAGCGGATCGGACAAGACCGGTACCGGACGGGAACCCCCGCGCCGGGCGCGCCGGGAAGGGCCGGATCCGCCGCACGCCTCGCTACGCTGACGCTCCGTCGTCACCGACCGCGGAAGGTGCGTGACCCCATGGACGCCTCCACCGCCCGGGCCGTCCTGCACTACGTGCTGGCCGGCGGATGCCGGATCGCCGTCACCGGCACCGCCGCCCTCGACCCCTCCCGCGGTGAACTGGTCCTGCTGCCCGCCGCCGCCCGCCACCGGATCTCGCCCCTCCCCGGCCTCCGCGGCGTTTCGCCGCCGCCGCCGTCGACGGCGGCGGGCGGGACGGGGCCCGCCGACCCCGCCGACCCCCTCGGTCCCGCCGTCGGGATCGCGGTCCTCGACGGGCCCGGGGGGCCGGTGCGGCTGCTGAGCCTGCGGACCGGGTACGACCCGCGGGCCGTCAGGCCGCTCGTCGCCGGACTGCCCCGGGCCGTCCTGCTCGAACGGCGCCGGGTCGAGGCGGCGCCGCTGCTGCGGGACACCCTGCGGCTGCTCGCCGAGCCCGGGCGGCGGCCCGGACCCGGGGACCTGCTGCTCGTCCTGCGGGCGTTCGAGGCGGCGCTCGCCCTCGCCGCCGGGCCCCGCCCGCCCGGCGCGGCGCACCCGCACCCCGGCATCGGCCGCACCGTCGCCGCCATCGAGACCCGCTACGCCGAGCCGTGGACCGTGGACACCCTGGCCCGCGAGGCCGGGATGTCCCGCTCCTCCTTCACCGCGGCCTTCCGCGAGGCCGTCGGCACCTCGCCGGCCCGCCATCTGACCGCCCGCCGGATACGGGAGGCGGCCCGGCTGCTCGCCGAGACCGGGCTCCCCCAGTCGGCCGTGCCCGCCCGCGTCGGCTACCGCAGCCGGGTCGGCTTCCACCTCGCCTTCCGCACCGCCTACGGCACGACCCCGGGGGAGTACCGGGCCGCCGCGCCCCGCAGGGCGTGAACCCGGCCGGCGCCGGGCCCGGCGGCGGATCTGATGTAATCGTCCCGGCGTCCAAGGGGATGCGGCGCCGGGGACGGGGGCGGTCTTGCAAGCACTGGACGGGTCGGATCCGCGACAGGTGGGGCGGTACCGGATCCTCGCGCGCCTGGGGGCGGGCGGGATGGGCCGGGTCTATCTGGGGCGGTCCACCAGCGGCCGGATGGTCGCCGTCAAGGTGGTGCGCGCCGAACTCGCGGAAGACCCCGAGTTCCAGCGCCGGTTCGTCCGCGAGGTGGAGGCCGCCCGGCGGGTCACCGGCTTCTTCACCGCGGCCGTGGTCGACGCCGACCCGCTGGGTTCGCCCCCGTGGCTCGCCACCGCCTACGTCCCCGGCCTGCCCCTGGAGACGGCGGTGCGCACGCACGGGGCGTGGCCCCGGCGTTCGCTGCTCTACCTGGGGGCGGGACTGGTCGAGGCCCTGGAGGCCATCCACGGCACGGGGCTGATCCACCGTGACCTGAAGCCGTCGAACGTGCTGATCGCCCCCGACGGACCCCGGGTGATCGACTTCGGCATCTCGATCATCGCCGAGTCGAACGTCCTGACCCAGGCGGGGATGGTGATCGGCACCCCCGGCTTCATGTCGCCCGAGCAGGTGGCGGGAAGCGCCGTCGGCCCGGCGAGCGACGTGTTCTCGCTGGGCGCGGTGCTGGCCTTCGCGGCCACCGGGACCGGCCCGTTCGGGACCGGCTCCGCGCACTCGGTGAACTTCCGCGCCGTCTACGGGGAACCCGACCTGCGCCTGCTGCCGCCGGGGACGGACCTCATCGCCCGGTGCCTGGAGAAGGACCCCGCCCGGCGGCCCACCGTGCCGCAGCTCCTCGCGGAGTTCGCGGGGCTGCTCGGCGAGGGGAGCGGCCACACCTACGGGGGAGGGCCGGCGAAGGAGACCCACTGGCTGCCGGAGGCGGTGGCGGCGGCCCTCGGCGAAGCGGGAGGCGCCCTCGGACCGGTGGCCGGTCCCGGCCCCGCGTCCCCGCCGACACCCGCACCGGGCCCCGCGCCCGCGTCCACCCCGACGCCCACCCCCGGCTCCGCGCCGACCGGGTGGTCCTCGCCGGCCCCCGCCGGCTTCGGCGCCGGGACGGCCCCGGGCCACCGCGAGGCGCCCTCCGAGGGGCCGGGGAGCGCGGGTCACCCGGCCGGCGCGGTGCCCAGGCCCGACCCCCGCGTCCCCCTCGCGAAGGGCCCCGCCGCACCGCCCGCGATGCCCGCCACGCCGCCGCCCGCGATGCCGGCGACGCCGCCCGCCGCGCCGCCGGACTTCGCCGTCCGGCCGCCCGCCGGCCCCCCGGCCGCCGGCAACCCGTACGCCGTCACGGCCCCCGCCGGGTATCCCCCCGGTCCCAGCGGCGCCCCGGCCCGCCCGTCCGGCCGCCCCCGGGGCCGCAGGCTCGTGGCGATCGCCCTCGGCGTCGCCCTGGTGGCGGGCGGCGGCGTCACCGCCGTGGTCCTCTCCCAGAAGGACGACCCGGCCGGGAAGGGGCGGACGCAGGGCCAGGGGAAGGACGACGGGAAGGACCAGGGCGAAGGAAAGACCCGGGACGACGGCTCCGCCGGGTCCCGCGGCGGCTTCAACGCCGCGGTCGGCAAGGTGGTCAACGCCTCCGACAAGAAGGGCGGCACCCTCCGCCTGGCGAGCATGATGGACGCCGACTCCTGGGACCCGGCCCGCTCCTACTCGGGATGGGTCTGGAGCATCCAGCGGCTCTACAGCCGCACGCTGATGACCTACGCCCCCGAACCGGGGGAGAAGGGCCTCTCGGTGGTTCCCGACCTGGCCGCCGCGCAGCCCCAGGTGTCCTCCGACGGCCGGACCTACACGTTCCGGCTGAGGCCCGGCCTGAAGTTCGAGGACGGCACGCCGATCACCGCCGCGGACGTCAAGTACGGCATCGAGCGCGCCTTCGCCCCGGAGATCGTCGGCGGTCCCACGTACCTCGTCGACATCCTCGACCAGAAGCAGAACTACCCGGGCCCGTACAAGGACACCGGCACCTCGGGCCTGCGGTCCGTCGAGGCCCCGGACGACCTCACGCTCGTCTTCCGGCTGGCCGAGGCCGACTCCCGGTTCCCCTACCTGCTCACCATGGGCGCGACGGCACCCGTGCCGCGCAAGCGCGACTCCGCGGCCCGCTACGGGACCAGGCCGATGTCCTCCGGACCGTACCGCTTCTCCTCGTACCAGCCGGACCGGTCGCTGGTCCTGGTCCGCAACGAGCAGTGGGACCCGGCCACCGACCCGCTCCGCAAGGCCCTGCCGGACCGCGTCGAGCTGACCATCCTGCCCGACCAGGCCAAGGTCGACGAGCAGCTGCTGGCCGGCACGGCCGACCTGGACGCCTCCCAGACCGGCATGACGCAGGAGAACGCCGTCCGGACGCTGGCGGACCCGAAGCGGAAGGCCGACCTGGACAACCCGTACAGCGGCTATCTCCGGATGGCCGCGATGATCTCCGACACCGCCCCGCTGGACAACGTGAACTGCCGCAAGGCGGTGGTCTACGCGGCCGGAACCAGGACCCTGCGGGCCGCGCGCGGAGGGGATTCCTTCACCTCGCCGCAGGGCAACATGCTGCCCCCGACGGTCCGGGGCGCCGACTCCTACGACCCCTTCGGCCTCACCGGCGGCGAGCCCCGCCGGGAGGAGGCCGAGAAGGCGCTGCGGGCGTGCGGCAAGCCTGGCGGCTTCACGACGAAGATCGCCCTGAACGCCGCGAACACCAAGGACGCCGAGGTGGTCACCGCCCTGCAGAACGATCTGAAGGCCGTCGGCATCACCCTGGAGACCGAGCGGTTCGACAACGTCACGGCCTACTTCGCCGCCCTGGGCTCCCCCAAGATCCAGAGGGAGAAGGGGATCGGCATGCTCATGATGGGGTGGGGGGCCGACTTCCCCACCGGCGCGGGCTTCCTCCAGCCCCTCGCCGACGGCGGACTGACCAGGGTCGAGGGCAACAACAACTACGCCCGGGTGAACGACCCCCGGATCAACGAGCTGTTCGACCGGGCGTCGGCCGAGACCGACGACGCCGCGGCGACCCGCCTCTACCAGGAGATCAACCACCGGGTCACCGACGGGGCCTACTACCTGCCGGTGAGCGCCGAGAAGACCGTCGCCTACCGCGGCCCCCGGCTGACCAACGTCTACGTCCACGAGGCGTTCAACCTGATCGACGTCCAGGCCCTGGGCGTCGACGAAACGTCCTGACCACCCCGGCCCGAGCCCCCTCCGGGGGCCGGGTCCGCCGGACGCGCCCCCCGGCACCCCGCCCGCGCCCCCGGGCGCCCCGCCCGGAACGAGGGGGCGCGGCCTAGGCTCGGTGCGGCACGCCGGGCGCACCGCGTGGTGCGTCCGCTCCGTAGCGTCACCGGCCTGCGAAGGTGGGACACGTGAAGGCAATCCGTCGATTCACCGTGCGTCCTGTCCTCCCGGACACCCTCCGACCCCTCGCCGCCCTGGCACGCAATCTGCGCTGGTCCTGGCACGAGCCGACCCGCGCCCTCTTCGACTCCCTCGCCCCCGAAGGGCTCCGGGGCGCCGACCCGGTGCGGGTCCTCGGCGCCCTGGAGGCCCCGCGGCTCACCGCGCTCGCCGCCGACGGCGACTTCCTCGCCCGGCTCGCCGCGGCCGCCGAGGACCTCGACGCCTACCTGGACCGGCCCCGCTGGTACCAGGAGCGCGCCGCGGGCGACGGGCCCGCCGCCCTCGCCTACTTCTCGCCCGAGTTCGGCGTCGCCGCCGCCCTGCCCCAGTACTCCGGCGGGCTCGGCATCCTCGCCGGCGACCACCTCAAGTCCGCCAGCGACCTCGGCGTCCCGCTGATCGGCGTCGGACTGCTCTACCGGCACGGCTACTTCCGGCAGTCCCTCGGCCGCGACGGCTGGCAGCAGGAGCAGTACCCCGTCCTCGACCCCGGCGAGCTGCCCGTCGCCCTGCTCCGCGAGCCCGACGGCACCCCCGCCCGGATCACCCTCGCCCTGCCCGGCGGCCGCAGCCTCCACGCCCACCTGTGGATCGCCCAGGTCGGCCGGATCCCGCTGCTGATGCTCGACTCGGACGTCGAGGAGAACGCCCCCGGCGAGCGGTCCGTCACCGACCGGCTGTACGGCGGCGGCAGCGAGCACCGGCTCCTCCAGGAGATGCTGCTCGGCATCGGCGGCGTCCGCGCGGTCCGGACGTACACCCGCCTCACCGGCCACCCCGAGCCCGAGGTCTTCCACACCAACGAGGGCCACGCCGGCTTCCTCGGCCTGGAGCGGATCCGCGAACTCCAGGGTGAGGGACTCGACTTCGACGCCGCCCTGGAGACCGTCCGGGCCGGCACCGTCTTCACCACCCACACCCCCGTCCCGGCCGGCATCGACCGCTTCGACCGGGCGCTGGTCGCCCGCCACCTCGGCGACGACGGCGCGCTGCCCGGCCTGGACACCGGACGGATCCTCGCCCTGGGCGACGAGACCCCGCTCGGCGGCGAGGCCGGCGTCTTCAACATGGCCGCGATGGGCCTGCGGCTCGCCCAGCGCGCCAACGGCGTCTCCACCCTCCACGGAGCCGTCAGCCGGGAGATGTTCGCCGGGCTCTGGCCCGGCTTCGACGCCGGCGAGGTGCCGATCACCTCCGTCACCAACGGCGTCCACGCCCCCACCTGGACCGCCCCCGAGGTCGGCCGGCTCGGCCCCGACGCGAGCGACCACGAGCTGTGGGAGCTGCGCCGCACCCTGCGCACCCGGCTCGTCGCCGACGTGCGGGAGCGGCTGCGGGCCTCCTGGCGGCAGCGCGGCGCCGCCGCCGCCGAACTCGGCTGGACCGACTCCGTCCTCGACCCCGAGGTCCTCACCATCGGCTTCGCCCGCCGGGTCCCCTCGTACAAGCGGCTCACCCTGATGCTCCGCGACAAGGACCGGCTGCGCGCCCTGCTGCTCCACCCCGAGCGGCCGGTGCAGCTGGTCGTCGCCGGCAAGGCCCACCCGGCCGACGACGGCGGCAAGCGGCTCGTCCAGGAGCTGGTCCGCTTCGCCGACGACCCCCGGGTCCGGCACCGGATCGTCTTCCTGCCCGACTACGGCATGGAGATGGCCCGCGGCCTCTACCCCGGCTGCGACGTCTGGCTCAACAACCCGCTGCGCCCGCTGGAGGCGTGCGGCACCAGCGGCATGAAGGCCGCGCTCAACGGCTGTCTCAACCTCTCCGTCCTCGACGGCTGGTGGGACGAGTGGTTCGAGCCCGAGTTCGGCTGGGCCATCCCCACCGCCGACGGCGCCGCCGCGGCGGACGAGGAGCGCCGCGACGACCTGGAGGCCGCCGCCCTCTACGAGCTGATCGAGCGCCGGGTCGCCCCCCGCTTCTACGACCGGGGCCCCGACGGGGTCCCGGTCGCCTGGACCGCCATGGTCCGCCGCACCCTCGCCGACCTCGGCCCGAAGGTGCTCGCCGACCGGATGGTCCGGGAGTACGTGGAGCGGCTGTACGTCCCCGCCGCCGCGGCCCGCCGGGCGCTCACCCCGGACCGGGCCCGGGAGCTCGCCGCCTGGAAGGCCCGGGTCCGGGCGGCCTGGCCCGGGGTCTCGGTGGACCACGTGGAGATCGGCGACGACCTCGCCGAGGCCGGGGCCGAGCTGGGCGCGACCCCGGTGGTCCGGGTTCGCGTCGCGCTCGGCGGCCTCTCCCCGGACGACGTCGAGGTGCAGGCCGTCACCGGCCGCGTCGACGCCGCCGACACCCTCACCGACACCCGCTCCTTCGGGCTGAAGCCGGCGGGCGGGCCGGACCTGGAGGGCCGGCAGCCGTACGCGGGCACCCTGGAGCTCGACCGCACCGGTCCCTTCGGCTGCACCGTCCGCGTCCTGCCCGCCCATCCGCTCCTCGCCGACCCCGCCGAGCCGGGGCTCCTCGCCCTGCCGGCGGACCAGGCGGGCGAGGCCGCGGGGGTGCTCCTGAGGTAGCCGGGTCCCGGCACCACCCGGACGCGACCGTGCGACGGCCGCACCCCGTCGGGGCGCGGCCGTCGCACGGTCGCCCGCGGCGACGGCCGCACCGCCCGTGCCCGCGCCGGAGGCCCTCGCCGTACCCGAGGGCCCACGGGCCCGGGGGAGGACCTGTCTAGGCTGGACCGCATGATCAGGGTGCTGCTGGCCGACGACGAGGCGATGATCCGTGCCGGGGTGCGGGCCATCCTCACCACCGATCCGGGCATCGAGGTGGTCGCCGAGGCGGGCGACGGCCACGAGGCCGTGGAGCTGGCCCGGCTGCACCGCCCCGACGTCGCCGTCCTCGACATCCGGATGCCCCGGCTGGACGGCCTCGCCGCCGCCGACGCCCTGCGCCGCGACCTCCCGGACACGGCGGTCGTCATGCTCACCACCTTCTCCGAGGACGACTACATCGCCCGCGCCCTCGGCGGCGGCGTCGGCGGCTTCCTCCTCAAGTCCGGCGACCCGCGCGAACTGATCGCCGGGGTCCGGGCGGTCGCCGCCGGCGGCGCCGCCCTCTCGCCCACCGTCGCCCGCCGGGTCATCGACGCCCTCGGCGGCGAGCGGCTCACCCGCGCCGCCGCCGCCCGCGCCCGGCTGGCCCCGCTCACCGCCCGGGAGCGGGAGGTCGTCTCGCTGCTCGCCGCCGGCTGCTCCAACCAGGAGATCGCCGCCCGCATGCACGTCGTCGAGGGCACCGTCAAGGCCCACGTCAGCGCCGTCCTCGGCAGGCTCGGCCTGCGCAACCGCGTCCAGCTCGCGATCCTCGCCCACGAGGCCGGGCCGGTCGCCGGCGCGCACGGCCCCGAGCACGGCGGCCCCGGTGCCTGAGACCTCGGGCGCCCGCCGCCGCCTCTTCGACCTGGCGCTGTGGCTGCTGCTCTGCGTCCCGGTGCTGCTGCGCTCGGACCCGAACGACGGCGGCTCCTGGTTCCAGGTCGCCGCCGGCGTCACCGTCCTCGGCGGCTGCGTGGCCGTCAGCCGCCGCTGGCCGCTGCTGCCGCTCGCGGTCACGGTCGCCGCGAGCCTGCCCGCCTCCCTGGAGCTGTTCACGCCCTCGTACAGCCTGGCGCTCGTCGCCTTCGGCTACCTCGCCGGGCGGCGGCAGGACCACGCGCGCGGCTCGCTCTGGCTGTTCGGGGCGGTGGCCGCCGTGGGGCTGCTGCTCACCCGGCTGACCGGTACCTCCCTCGGCCCCTGGTTCACCCTGATGCTCGCCCTCGCGCTGGCGATCGTCGCGCCCTGGCTGGTCGGCCGGTACGTCCGCCAGTACGACCGGCTGGTGCGCAGCGGCTGGGAGCTGGCCGACCGGATGGAGCGGGAGCAGGCGGCCGTCGCCGACCGGGAGCGGCTGCGCGAGCGGTCGCGGATCGCCGGGGACATGCACGACTCGCTCGGCCACGACCTGGCGCTGATCGCGGTCCGGGCGGGCGCCCTGGAGGTGGATCCGGGGCTCGGCGCCGAGCAGCAGCGGGCGGCCGGCGAGCTGCGCCGGGCGGCGGCGGAGGCGACCGAGCGGCTGCGGGACGTCATCGGGGTGCTGCGGGAGGAGGGTGCCGGGGCGCCGACGGCCCCGCCGGGCGAGACGGCCGGCGAACTGGTGGCCCGGGCCCGGGCCTCGGGGCTCGACGTGACGCTGTCCGGGGCCCTGCCGGAGCTGCCGGGGATGGCGGGCCGGGCGCTGTACCGGGTGGTGCAGGAGGCGCTGACGAACGCGGCGAAGCACGCCCCGGGCGCCGCCGTCGCGGTCGACGTCGGGGAGTCGGGGCCGCGCGTGACGGTACGGGTGGAGAGCGGGCCCGGCGCCGGCGCGGCGCCGCCGGCCTCCGGCGGGTCGGGCCTGGTCGGCCTGGACGAGCGGGTCCGGCTGGCCGGCGGCACCCTGACCCACGGCCCGGTGGAGGGCGGCGGTTTCGCGCTGACGGCCGTGCTGCCCCGGCGGGCGCCGGCGGCGGTGCCGGCCGCGCCGACCTCGGCCCGGGAGCTGGACCGGGCCCGCCGGCGGGTCCGCAAGGATCTGGTGCGGGCGATCTGGATCCCGCTGGCGCTGCTGGCCGCGCTGGCGGTGCTGACGGCGGGCGTGGCGGTGTGGTCGCAGTCCCGCTCGTACCTGGAGCCCGACGACTACGCGCGGCTGCTGGTCGGCCAGGCGTACGCGGAGCTCGTGGAGGACCTGCCCGACCACGCCCTGGAGTCGCCGCCGGCCGGGCTGCCGGCGGAGCCGGCGGGGGTGGACGAGTGCCGCTACTACCGGGCGACGGTCTTCGCGGAGGTCCCGGTCTACCGGCTGTGCTTCGCCGGGGGACGGCTGGTCTCCGCGGACGAGCTGTCGTGAGACGGGCGGACGCCCGGAGGGTCGGGTCCCTCCGGGCGTCCGTCGTGGAACTGCCTCGGGCCGTGCCTCCCGGCTTACGGGAAGGTCAGCTTGAAGCCGTTGATGTAGCCGGTGTCGGCGGACGCCTTGTCCTGGACGCGCAGCTTCCAGACGCCGTTGGCGACCTCGGAGGAGGCGTTCACGGTGTAGGTCTGCTGGATGTTGTCGGCGCTGCTGCCGGTCCGGTTGTGCAGGTTGTAGACCGAGCCGTCGGGGGCGATGAGGTCGACGACGAGGTCGCCGATCCAGGTGTGGACGATGTCCACGCCGACGGAGAGGTTGCTGGGCGCGTTGCCCGTGACGCCGGAGACGGTCACGGAGGAGGTCACCGCGGCGCCGTTGTCCGGGACGGAGACGTCGGCGGTGTTCTCGAAGACCTTGCCGGTGGGCGGGTTGCCGCCGCCGGGGCGGGTGCCGACGTTGACGGCGGCCCAGGCGTGCTGGACGGCGAGCGCCTCGGTGCTGCCGACGCCGTACAGCTCCTCGGCCACCGCGACCGTGCCGGTGCGGGCGCCCGCGTAGTTGGTCGAGGAACCCCACTTGGTGGTGAGGGCCTTGAACCAGATCAGCCGGGCCTTGTCGATGCCGATGCCGGTGACGGGCAGGCCGTCGGAGGTCGGCGAGTCGTAGGTCACGCCGTTGACGGTCTTGACGCCGCTGCCCTCGGAGAGCAGGTAGAAGAAGTGGTTCGCCGGGCCCGAGGAGTAGTGGACGTCGATCGAGCCGATGCCCGAGTACCACGCGTCCTTGGACGAGCCGTCCTTGCTGGGCTTGTCCATGTAGCGGAGCGGGGTGCCGTTGCCGCGGATGTCGATCTTCTCGCCGACGAGGTAGTCGCCCTTGTCGTTCGGGTTGTTGGCGTAGAACTCGACGGCCGCCGCGAAGATGTCCGAGGTGGCCTCGTTGAGGCCGCCGGACTCGCCGCTGTAGACGAGCTTGGCGGTCACCGAGGTGAGGCCGTGCGTCATCTCGTGGGCGGCCACGTCGATGGAGGTGAGCGGCTTGGTGTTGTTCGCGCCGTCGCCGTACGTCATGCAGAAGCAGGAGTCCTGCCAGAAGGCGTTGACGTAGGCGTTGCCGTAGTGGACCCGGGAGTACGCGCCGACGCCGTCGCCGCGGATGCCGTTGCGGCCGTGCACGTTCTTGTAGTAGTCCCAGGTGAGCGCGGCGCCGTAGTGCGCGTCGGCGCCGGCGGTCTCCGGGTTGGACGCGGTGCCGTCGCCCCAGACGTCGTCCGAGCCGGAGAAGAGCGTCCCGGTGCCGGACGTGCCCCGGTTGAGGTTGTACGTCTTGTGGTTGCCGCGGCCGGTGTCGGTCAGCGTGTACGAGGGCGCCGTGCCGAGCGTGACCTGGCCGCTGTACTGGGTGTTGCCCGTGCCCGTGTGCACCGCCTGCCACTCGTACAGCTTGGCGCCGGTCTTGGCGTCGGTGACGACGTGCAGCTCGTTCGGCGTGCCGTCGTGCTGGAGGCCGCCGACGACGGTCTCGTACGCGAGGACGGGTGCGCCGGTCTGCGCCATCCAGACGACCTTGCGCGGGGCGCGCTCGCTCTTCGTCGCCTTGGAGCCCTCGGCGGCGGCGAGGCCGACGGCCTGCTTCTCCGCGGCGGCCGGGGCGACGGTGGCGGCGAGGTCGACGTTCTTGAGTTCGGCCCGGGAGGACTTGGAGACCGAGGTGGTGGCCCCGGTGCTCGACGTGGCGACGATCAGGTCGCCACCGAGGACGGGGAGCCCGCCGTAGGTGCGCTCGTAGCGCGTGTGGGTCGTGCCGTCGCGGTCCTGGACCACGTCGCGGACGACGAGCTTCTCCTGGGCGCCGAGGCCGAGGGCCTTGGCCGTCTCGGCCTTGTCGGCGTCGGCGGCCTTGATCAGCGCGCCGCGCTCGGCGGGGGTGAGGTCGGCGGGCAGCTTGCCGGGGTTGACCTTGCCGGCGGCCGGGGCCGCGGGGGCGGCGGCGATGTCGGCGGAGGCGCTGCCGGCCTGGAGGCCGACGGCGAGCATGGCGGCGGCGGCGACGAGCGCGCCGGTCGCGGTGGCGCGGCGGCTGGGCGTGGATCTCACGCGGACTCCTTTTGCGAGGGGGGTACCGAGCCGCTGGGTGGGCGGGCCGGGCGTTGCAAGCAGAGCGGTGAAGCACGATCGGGTGATGCGGCGAACGCGGTTGCGAGGAACCGGGGGAGAGACTGGCAGCTACCGCCGGTATCTGTCAGGAGCGCGTCAACAACTTGGCCGGAAGTCGTCCGCTGCGCGTACGGGGGTGTTCGTTAAGCGAACGTTTCATCGATCATGGACGGGCCGCCACCCCCCGTTCGGCGTGCGGGGATCCCCGCGCGGGCGGAGATCCGGAATCTTTGCCTCCGCTGTGCGTCCCGCCCCTCGGACGCCGGCCGCCTTTACCGAACCGATGGCCGGAACTGTTCGGCGTGAACCGGTCATTCCGCGGCGACGGTCCGCTCCCCGCCCGGAAGCCCCGTGCCGATGGCCGACCGGAACGTGCCTCTGGCATGATCCGATCGGACTTTCTCCGCGGGAGGGGAGGCCGGCCGGGGGAGGGCATCCGTGATCGCAGGGATCGGACTGTGCGCGTTCGGGATCCTCGGAATGGTGTGGGGCGCGAGACACGCCTTCAACCTCCGCGGCGCGACCGACCGGCTCCTGGCCCGCGGGCGCGAGGCACGCGCCTTCACCGCCGCCCGCCGGGGCGAGCTGGACCTCGCCCCGGCCGGGCCCCCGGCCTGGGCGCTCCGCCTGCGCGCGGGCGCCGTCCTGGCCTGCGGCCCGCTGCTCGTCCTCGTGGGCCTCGTCGTCGCGTTCGACTGACGGGGCCCGGCGCCCCTCACCCCGTCAGGGAGTCCCGCCACGCCCGGTGGAGGCCCGCGTAGCGGCCCTCGCCGCCGACCAGTTCCGCGGGGGTGCCGTCCTCGACGATCCGGCCCGCCTCCATCACCAGGACCCGGTCCGCGACCTCGACCGTGGACAGGCGGTGGGCGATGACCACCGCCGTACGGCCCGCCAGGACCGTGTCCATCGCGTGCTGCACCGCCCGCTCGCCCGGCACGTCCAGCGAACTCGTCGCCTCGTCCAGGATGAGCACCGCCGGATCCGCGAGGAGCGCTCGCGCGAAGGCCACCAGCTGCCGCTGGCCCGCCGAGATCCGGCCACCGCGCTTGCGCACGTCGGTGTCGTAGCCGTCCGGCAGCCCGGCGATGAACTCATGCGCGCCGATCGCCTTCGCCGCCCGCTCGACCTCCTCCCGGGTGGCGTCCGGACGGCCGATCGCGATGTTCTCCGCGACCGTCCCGGAGAACAGGAACGCCTCCTGCGTCACCATCACCACCCCGCGCCGCAGCTCCGGCGTCGCCAGGTCGCGCAGGTCGACGCCGTCCAGCAGCACCCGGCCGTCCGTCGGGTCGTAGAAGCGGGCCAGCAGCTTCGCCAGCGTCGACTTGCCCGCCCCGGTCGCGCCGACCACCGCCACCGTCTGCCCCGCCGGGATCCGCAGGGAGAAGCGGGGCAGCACCTCGCCGCCCGTCCGGTAGGCGAACCGCACCCCGTCGAAGACCACCTCGCGGCCCGGCGCCGACCCGGCCCGCTCCGGCAGTTCCCGCGGCGCCGTCGCCTCCGGCACGCCCGGCTCCTGCGCCAGCAGACCCGCGATCTTGGCAAGCGAAGCCGCCGCCGACTCGTACGAGTTGAGGAACATCCCGAGCCGGTCGATCGGGTCGTACAGCCGCCGCACGTACAGCACCGCCGCCGCCAGCACGCCCAGCTCCAGCGAACCGCCCGCCACCCGGTAGGCGCCCCACAGGCACATCCCGGCCACCGCCGTGTTCGCCACGAGCCGCGAGCCCACCACGTAGCGGGCCATCTCCAGGAGCGCGTCGCCGTTGCTCCGCTCGTGCCGGTGGTTGAGCGCCCCGAACTCCGCCTCGTTCGCCCGCTCCCGGCGGAACGCCCGGACCGGCCGGATCCCGTTCATCGTCTCCGCGAACTTCACGATCACCCCGGCGATCGCCGTCGACCGCTCCGCGTACACCGCGCCCGCCCGCCGCCGGTACATCCGCACCAGCAGGTACAGCGGACCGAAGGAGGCCACCGCCACCGCCCCGATCCCCAGGTCCAGCCAGAGCAGCACCAGCGAGATCGACACGAACGACAGCACCACCCCGATCAGCTCCTGGAGCCCCTCCGACAGCAGCTCCCGCAGCGACTCCACGTCCGTCGTCGACCGCGAGATCAGCCGCCCCGAGGTGTACCGCTCGTGGAAGTCCACGCTCAGCACCTGCGCGTGCCGGAAGATCCGCCCCCGCAGGTCGAGCAGCACGTCCTGGTTGATCCGCGCCGCGCCCCGCACGAAGGCGTACTGGAGCGCCCCGGCACCGACCGCGCACAGCAGGTAGCCCGCCGCCACCGCCACCAGCGGCCCGTGGTCCCGGGCCCGGAAGGCCGGCACCCCCCGGTCGATCGCGTACGCCACGAGCAGCGGGCCCGCCTGCACCGCGGCCTCCTTCAGCAGCAGCACCAGCGCCGCCACCGCCACCCGGAACCGGTGCGCCGCCAGCAGCGAGCGCAGCAGCGCCCCGGTCGCCCCGCGCGGCGCCGGCAGGTCGTCCCGGTCGAACGGATCGCCGGGCCCGGGCCCGGCCTCCCGCTCCTGCTCCGCCGGCTGCGCGAGCGCGGTCTCCGTCATCGCTCCGTCCCTTCCGTCCCCGCGGGCCCCTCGCCCGGGCGCGCCCCCGACATCAGCCAGGCGTACTCGGCACTGCTCCGCAGCAGCTCCTGATGGGTGCCGACCGCCGCGATCCGGCCCTCCGAGAGCAGCGCCACCCGGTCGGCCAGCAGCACCGTCGACGGCCGGTGCGCCACCACCAGCGCCGTCGTCTCCTTCAGCACCTCGCGCAGGGCCGCCTCCACCCGCGCCTCGGTGTGCACGTCCAGCGCCGACAGCGGGTCGTCGAGCACCAGGAAGCGCGGCCGGCCGACGACCGCCCGGGCCAGCGCCAGCCGCTGCCGCTGGCCGCCCGACAGGCTCAGCCCCTGCTCGCCGACCTGCGTCCCGGCCCCCTCGGGCAGCCGCCCGACGAAACCGTCCGCCTGCGCGATCCCCAGCGCCCGCTCCAGCTCCGCCGCCCCGGCCGCCGCGTCGGCGCCCATCAGCACGTTCTCGCCGACGCTCGCCGAGAAGAGGGTCGGCTCCTCGAAGGCCACCGACACCAGCGTGCGCAGCCGCTCCCGCTCCATCAGGGCGATGTCCTCGCCGTCCAGCAGGATCCGCCCCTCGCCCGCCTCGTGCAGCCGGGGCACCAGCGCGGTCAGCGTGGTCTTGCCGGAGCCGGTGGCCCCGACGAGCGCCAGCGTCTCGCCCGGCCGCACGTGCAGGTCGATGCCCCGCAGCACCGGCGGGGAGCCGTCCGGCGCGTCCGGGAACCGGAACGACACGCCCTCGAACCGCAGCCCGTCGGCGGGCCCGGCCGCCCCCGGGGCGCCCGCGGGGGCGTCCCGCTCCTCCTCGGCGTCCATCACCTCGAAGTACCGCTCGGTCGCCGTCACCGCCTCCTGGCTCATCGCCAGCAGGAAGCCGATCGAGTCCACCGGCCAGCGCAGCGCGAGCGCCGTCGACAGGAAGGCCACCAGGGTGCCCGCCGACAGGTCGCCGTCCGCGACCCGCACGGAGCCGAGCACCAGCGCCGTGCCGATCGCCAGCTCCGGCAGGACCGTGATCAGCGCCCAGATCGTGGCGAGCAGCCGGGCCTTGGACAGCTCCGTGGAGCGCAGCAGCTCCGCGAGCCGGCGGAAGGCCTCCGCCTGACTGCGGTGCCGGCCGAAGCCCTTGACGATCCGGATGCCGAGGACGCTCTCCTCCACCACCGTCGTCAGATCGCCCACCTGGTCCTGCGCCCGCCGCGCCACCACGCCGTAGCGCCGCTCGAAGTACGAGCAGAGCACCACCACCGGCACCACCGGGGTCAGCAGCACCAGGCCGAGCGAGAGGTCCTGGGCGAGCAGCAGCGCGCAGCCGGCCGCGATCGTCACGCCGTTGACCACCAGGAAGGTCAGCGGGAAGGCCAGGAACATCCGGACGATCATGAGGTCGGTGGTGCCGCGGGACAGCAGCTGCCCGGACGCCCACCGGTCGTGGAAGGCGATCGGCAGCCGCTGGAGCCGCCCGTACAGGTCCTCCCGCATCCGGGCCTCCACGGAGGACAGCGGCCGCGCCACCAGCCACCGCCGCAGCCCGAACAGCGCCGCCTCGGTGATCCCGAGCAGCAGCAGGTAGAGCGCCCCCAGCCACACCCCGCCGGGGTCCCGGCCGGCCACGGGGCCGTCCACCAGCCACTTCAGGACCAGGGGGATGACCAGCGACAGACAGGAGGCGACGACGGCGACGGCGGCGGCCGTGAAGAACCGCGCGCGCACGGGCCGGACGTACGGCCAGAGCCGCAGCAGCACCCGCACCGCCGAACGGTCGGCGGGGCGGTCCTCGGGGGTGACAGGTTTCTCGGGCATCAGGTCCGACCCTACGGTTCGCCACTGACACGGCTCACCCGGTTTTCGCCGGCCCGCCGCGCCCCCGCGTCACCCTCCGCTGACGTCACCCTCCGCCGGCGCCCCCTCCCGCGGCCTCACTCCGCCACCCGCAGCAGCACCACCGACCGCGCCGCCACCTCCAGCACCGAGCCGCCCGGGTGGAGCGTGTCCGGGGGCGCGGTCTGGTCGTCCAGGGCGGTGTCCAGGACGCGTGCGTAGGTCTGGGCCCAGGGCGGGCCCGGGAGGCGGAAGTCCAGGGGGTCGGGGCCCGCGTGGAGGACGGCGAGGAAGCTGTCGTCGAGGACCTGCTCGCCGCGCTCGTCCCGGCCCGGTATGTCCCGCCCGGACAGGTAGAGGGCGAGCGTGGCGGAGGGGGCGTACCAGTCCCCCTCGGTCATCTCGGTGCCGTCGGGGCCGAACCAGGCCAGGTCCCGCAGCCCGTCCGCGCCCTGCGGCCGGCCGGAGAAGAAGGCGCGGCGGCGCAGCACCGGGTGGCGGTGGCGCAGGGCGAGCAGCCGCCGGGTGAGGGCGAGGAGCTGGGCCCGGCCGGGGTCCTCGGGGAGGGTCCAGTCGAGCCAGCTCGTCTCGTTGTCCTGGCAGTAGGCGTTGTTGTTGCCGCCCTGGGTGCGGCCCATCTCGTCGCCGGCGACGAGCATCGGCACGCCGGTGGAGAGCAGCAGCGTGGTGAGCAGGTTGCGCAGCTGCCGGAGCCGGAGCGCGCCGATCTCCGGGTCGTCGGTCTCGCCCTCGGCGCCGCAGTTCCAGGAGCGGTTGTCGTGGGTGCCGTCCCGGTTGCCCTCGCCGTTGGCCTCGTTGTGCTTGCGCTCGTACGTGACGAGGTCGCGCAGGGTGAAGCCGTCGTGGGCGGTGACGAAGTTGACCGAGGCGTAGGGGCGGCGGCCGCCCCAGGCGTACAGGTCGCTGGAGCCGGAGAGCCGGTAGCCGAGGTCCCGGACGTCGGGCAGCGCGCCGCGCCAGAAGTCCCGTACGGCGTCCCGGTAGCGGTCGTTCCACTCGGTCCACAGCGGCGGGAAGGAGCCGACCTGGTAGCCGCCGTTGCCCACGTCCCAGGGTTCGGCGATGAGCTTGACCCGGCGCAGCACCGGGTCCTGGGCGATGACGGCGAGGAACGGCGAGAGCATGTCGACGTCGTGCATGGAGCGGGCGAGCGCCGCCGCCAGGTCGAAGCGGAAGCCGTCGACGCCCATCTCGGTGACCCAGTAGCGCAGCGAGTCGGTGATGAGCCGGAGCACCTGCGGCTGGACGACGTGCAGGGTGTTGCCGCAGCCGGTGTAGTCGGCGTACCGGCGGGCGTCGGACTGGAGCCGGTAGTAGCCGCGGTTGTCGATGCCCTTGAGCGACAGGGTGGGGCCGAGTTCGCCCGCCTCCGCGGTGTGGTTGTAGACGACGTCGAGGATGACCTCGATGCCGGCCGCGTGGAGCGCCCGGACCATCCGCTTGAACTCGCCGACCTGCTGGCCGGTGGTGCCGGACGAGGAGTAGCCGGCGTGCGGGGCGAAGTAGCCGATCGAGTTGTAGCCCCAGTAGTTGGTGAGGCCGCGGCGCAGCAGGTGGTCCTCGTGGGCGAACTGGTGGACCGGCAGCAGCTCGACGGCCGTCACCCCGAGGCGCACGAGGTGGTCGACCGCGGCCGGGTGGGCGAGGCCCGCGTAGGTGCCCCGCAGGTGCTCGGGGATGCCGGGGTGCCGGGCGGTGAAGCCCTTGACGTGCACCTCGTAGATGACCGAGTCCTGCCAGGGCGTCTTGGGCCTGCGGTCGTCGGACCAGTCGTCGTCGTCCCGCACGACGACCCCCTTGGGGACGTGCGGCGCGGAGTCCCGCTCGTCGCGCACGGTGTCGGCGACGTGCTGCTGCGGCCAGTCCCGCACGTGCCCGTACACCTCGGGCGGCAGCGCGAACTCGCCGTCGACGGCCCGCGCGTACGGGTCGAGGAGCAGCTTCGCGGGGTTCCAGCGGGCGCCGGTCCACGGGTCCCAGCGGCCGTGCACCCGGTAGCCGTACCGCTGCCCGGGGCCGACGCCGGGCACGAAGCCGTGCCAGATCTCGTGGGTGAGTTCGGTCAGCGGCAGCCGGGTCTCGGTGCCGTCGGGCGCGAAGAGGCAGAGCTCCACCGCCTCGGCGCCGCCCGCCCACAGCGCGAAGTTGGTGCCCCGGGTCCCGTCGGGTCCGGTACGGCAGCGGGCCCCGAGCGGGGTGGGCGTCCCCGGCCACACCGGGGGCGCGGTCCGTCCGGGCGCGTGCTCCGGTACCGCCTGCTGTTCGGCTGCGCTCGACACCGCCCTGGCCTCCCGCGGCTCCGGCGGGGCCCGCGTGACGGGGCGGGGGCGTCCCGGCCCCCGGCCCCGCGCGTCCTCCCGCACCTCGTGTACTCCCGGTCCTCCTCCCTGTTCTGCCCGCGCGGCCGTCCCCCCAACATGGCCCGCGCGGACGTTTCCCCTGGAGGGGGGTCGTCGTTGGGCCACGCGTGACACGTGTACGGGAACGGGCCGGGCAACTCCTCGCGGTGGCGGGGCTCCTCGTGGGCCTCGCCGGCTGCACCGGATCGGGTGGGGAAGGAGGCGTCGGCCCGGGCCTCCCGGGCAAGGCGAGGGCCCCGGGGGACGTGATCCGGGTCAGCCCGGAGGACGGCAGCCGGGCGGTCCCGGCGGACGGGCCGCTGGAGGTGCGGGTCGACAGCGGGCGGCTCGAACGGGTGAGCGTGACCCAGGTGGCGGACGGGCGCCGTTCGGCCGTCCGGGGCACGTTCTCGGCCGACGGGCTGCGCTGGCGGCCCTCCGACGGCACCCGGCTGGCGCTCGCCGCGAAGTACAGCGTGGACGCGGTGGCGCTCGACGCGCACGGCCGCCGCTCGGCCCGGCACACCACCTTCACCACGGTGGTGCCGGAGAGCCGCTTCATCGGCTACTTCACGCCGGAGAACCGCTCCACGGTCGGCGCCGGCATGATCGTCTCCTTCGGCTTCAACCGTCCGGTCGAGAACCGGGCCGCGGTGGAGCGGGCCATCCGGGTCACCGCCGACCCTCCGGTGGAGGTCGTCGGCCACTGGTTCGGCAAGGAGCGGCTCGACTTCCGCCCCGCCTCCTACTGGGCGCCCGGCACGAAGGTGACGGTCGAGCTCGGCCTGCGGGACGTCGAGGGCGCCCCCGGCGTCTACGGCATCCAGCGCAAGACGGTGGGCTTCACGGTCGGCCGCTCGCAGGTCTCCCTGGTCGACGCCGCCGCCCACACCATGGAGGTCCGCAGGGACGGGCGGCTGCTCGCCACCCTGCCGATCACCGCGGGCGCGCCGAAGACCACCACGTACAACGGGAAGATGGTGGTGACCGAGCTGTACGACGTGACCCGGATGAACGGCGCCACGGTCGGCTTCGGCGGCGAGTACGACATCAAGGACGTGCCGCACGCCATGCGGCTCACCGAGTCCGGCACCTTCATCCACGGCAACTACTGGGCCGACGCGTCCACCTTCGGCTCGGCCAACGTGAGCCACGGCTGCGTGGGGCTGCGGGACGTGAAGGGCGGCGGTGCCGACACCCCGGCGGGCTGGTTCTTCGACCGGAGCCTGATCGGCGACGTCGTCGAGGTGGTCAACTCCCGGGACCGGAAGGTCGCCCCGGACAACGGCCTGGGCGGCTGGAACCTGGACTGGGAGGGCTGGAAGAAGGGCTCCGCCCTCCGCTGACCCAGACCCGTCCCGGGCGCCGCCCCCAGCTCGTCCCCGACCCCGCCCCCCAGCTCGTCCCCGTCCCCGTTCCGGGGCCGGACGCGTGCCGCTCCCCGCCCGCCTCCGGCCCCGCCCCGACTGGGACTGAACGGTGACATTCACGTGGAACTTTCGTGTCGTCCGGTGTGATTATCTAGCGCCGTGCGCGGGACGTGCGTACAGGGGGTGGGGCCCGGCCGGCGGCCGGGTCGTGCGAGGGGAGAAGACCATAGTGAACGGGCAGCCGATACCGGGGACGTCGGCGGGGCGGCGGGGCGTCCGCCTCGGTGCCCTGGCCACGGGGGCACTGCTGCTGGTCCTGACCGCCTGCGGCGGCGACCCGGCGAAGGACGACGCGGGGAGCGGCGGCGCGGCGGGCGGCCGGAAGACCGGGGCTCCGGACAACGCCGCCTCCCAGGCGGTCGTGACCGTCCTGCCGAAGGACGGCGCCGACTCGGTCGCCACCAGCGGGGCGCTCAAGGTCACCGCCGAGCAGGGCAAGCTGACCACCGTGACCGTGGCCGACTCCAAGGGCGCCGCGGTCGAGGGGAAGATCTCGGCGGACGGCACGAGCTGGGAGCCGCTGGCGCACCTGTCGGGCGGCACCCAGTACAAGGTCCACGCGATCGCGAAGGACGCCGAGGGCCGCGAGTCGGCGAAGGACACCACCTTCACCACCCTGGTCCCGAAGAACACCTTCATCGGCCACTACACGCCCGAGGCGGACACCACCGTCGGCGTCGGCATGCCGGTCTCCATCAACTTCACCCGGGGCATCACCGACCCCGAGGCCGTGGAGAAGGCCATCAAGGTGACGGCCGAGCCGGCCGTCGAGATCGAGGGCCACTGGTTCGGCAACGACCGCCTCGACTTCCGTCCCGAGGAGTACTGGAAGGCCGGCACCAAGGTCACCGTCGAGCTGAACCTGGACGGCGTCGAGGGCCGCCCGGGTGTCTACGGCAAGCAGAAGAAGACGTACTCCTTCACCATCGGCCGCCGTCAGGTCTCCACGGTCGACGCGAGCGCCAAGACGATGAAGGTCGAGCGCGACGGCAAGATCATCAAGACGCTGCCGATCACCGCGGGCGCCCCCTCCACGACCACGTACAACGGTCAGATGGTCATCAGCGAGAAGTACAAGGTGACCCGGATGAACGGCGCCACGGTCGGCTTCGGCGGCGAGTACGACATCAAGGACGTGCCGCACGCCATGCGCCTGTCCACCTCCGGCACCTTCGTGCACGGCAACTACTGGGCCCCGAAGTCCACCTTCGGCTCCCAGAACGTCAGCCACGGCTGCGTCGGCCTGTCCGACACCCGCGGCGCGGGCGACAGCTCCACCCCCGCCGCCTGGTTCTTCGACCGGTCCATCATCGGCGACGTCGTCATCGTGAAGAACTCGAAGGACAAGCAGATCAAGCCGGACAACGGCCTGAACGGCTGGAACATGTCCTGGTCGGAGTGGACCGCGTAGGTCCCCCCTCCCCGCCCGTACGGGCCCGGTGCCGAGCGCTCTGTGAGCAACGGCACCGGGCCCGTCGGCGTTAACGGCCACTAACCTCTCTTCCATGACTGTGAACCTCGAAGTCGCCGACGGCGTCGGCACGATCCGCCTCGACCGCCCGCCGATGAACGCCCTGGACGTCGCCACCCAGGACCGGCTGCGCGAGCTGGCCCAGGAGGCCACCGACCGCGACGACGTGCGGGCCGTGGTCCTCTACGGCGGCGAGAAGGTCTTCGCGGCCGGCGCGGACATCAAGGAGATGCAGGTCATGGACCACGTGGCCATGATCGAGCGGTCGCGCGCGCTCCAGGACTCCTTCACCGCCGTCGCCCGCATCCCCAAGCCGGTCGTCGCCGCCGTCACCGGCTACGCCCTCGGCGGCGGCTGCGAGCTCGCCCTCTGCGCCGACTACCGGATCGCCGGGGACAACGCCAAGCTGGGCCAGCCCGAGATCCTGCTCGGCCTGATCCCCGGCGCCGGCGGCACCCAGCGGCTCTCCCGCCTGATCGGCCCCTCCCGCGCCAAGGACCTCATCTTCACCGGCCGGATGGTGAGGGCCGACGAGGCGCTCGCCCTCGGCCTGGTCGACCGGGTCGTCCCGGCCGCCGAGGTGTACGAGCAGGCGCACGCCTGGGCCGCGAAGCTCGCCCAGGGTCCGGCGGTGGCGCTGCGCGCCGCCAAGGAGGCGATCGACCAGGGCCTGGAGGCCGACATCGACACCGGCCTCGCCCTCGAACGCACCTGGTTCTCCGCGCTGTTCGCCACCGCGGACCGCGAGACCGGCATGCGCAGCTTCGTCGAGGAGGGCCCGGGCAAGGCCAAGTTCGCCTGACCCCGGGCCGGGCGCCGCCCGATCCGACGGACCGTCACGGCGACGCGCCGCCCCGCGGGGGCCATTCCACCGGAACGGCCCCCGCGATCCGTTTCCTGCGGCCATGATGGGGGGCATGGCGGGCCTGGAGAGCAGGGAACAACCACGGCAGGGCGGCGTGCCCGCCGCCCGGTGGACACCGACCCCGGAGGACGAGGAAGCCCTCCTGGCGATGGCCCGGTACGGCAACCCGGCGGAGGTCGACGTCCGGCTGGACTCGCTGCCGGAGTCGGCCAGGACCGCCCGGCGGATGACCCGGTACGTGGTGCTCCGGCAGTGGGGGCTCGGCCCGACCCTCGCCGAGCACGCGGTCCTGCTCGTCTCCGAACTGGTCGGCAACGCGGTCCGGCACACCGGGGCCCGGGTCTTCGTGCTGCGCGCCCAGCGCCGCCCGGGCCGGATCCGGATCGAGGTGCGCGACCCCTCGCGCGGCCTGCCCTGCCTGATGCCGGTGTCCGAGCTCGACGTCAGCGGCCGGGGCCTCTTCCTCGTCGACAAGCTCTCCGACCGGTGGGGCGCGGACCTCGGCCCGCGCGGCAAGACGACCTGGTTCGAGATGCGGGTCACCGACCGCTGAACGCACGGAAGCCCCCGTGCGCCGTGGTGGGGCTGCTGGGGGCTTCCGTGTGATGCGCCGTGGACGGGGGGGTGTATCCACGGCCGCAGAGGCGACCTGGCCCGGGTCAAGGGGGTCGTGTCACCGACTATGACAGACGGCGGGGCACTCCGCCAAACGCCCATACCGCCACCAATCCGGACATTGCCCAACGATTTAATTGTGAATCGTTGGTGACATGCAGCACCCGCCTTGCAAAGTGTGAATGACTATGCGGTTCATCGATTGTTTCCCTCGATCATCCACATAGTGGACGGCAGGACGCGCTCTAGAGCGCGGTGAGCAGCGCCTCCGAGGCCACCGGCCGGTACCCCGCCGCCTGGAAGGTCCGCACGCTCCGCGCGTTGCCCGGCGACTGCTGCGCCCACACCACCGGGTCCGCCGTCAGGTGCCGCGCCGCCGTCGCCAGCGCCCGGCCCAGGCCCCGGTGCCGCACATCCTCGTCCACCTCGATCGCCGCCTCCATGCGCCCGGCCACCCCGCGCCCCAGGATCAGCACGCCGCCGTCCGCCGCCCACACCCGGACCTCGTCCCGGTACTTCAGCGCCCGCGCCACCCGCGGGTGCTCCGGGTCCTCGATCTCCCGCAGCTCCACCGGCGGCGGGCCCGGCAGCGCGCCGGCGACGGTCAGCAGGTCGACGGTGTTCATCCGCCGGCCGGTCCGCGCCATCAGCCGCACCAGGAAGCCCGGGTTCATGCTCGCCGCGAGCGGATCGCTCCCGGTCGCGGCCAGCTCCGCCCGCACCCACTCCGGATCGACGTCGGCGAAGACCACCGAATGGGCCGTGAAGGCCAGCACCCCGGCGTCCCGCCCGTCCGGTTGCGGGACCACCGTCGTCCCGCCGTCCATGGCGGGGAACTCCCCGCGTGCCGCCGCGTCCAGGATCCGTCTCACGTCACCGCTCATACCGCCATCATCGGCCACCCGCTCGGCCAGCTAATCTGACCCCCGTCAGAACAGCACCGAGAAGGGGCGGAAGCAGTGGCGGACATCGAGTCGGCACGCACGGCATTCAACCGGTACGACGTGGACGGGGACGGCTTCATCACCGCCGCGGAGTACAAGAGCGTCATGGCCCAGCTGGGTGACTTCAACGTCACCGAGACGGTGGCCGAGGCCCTCATCAAGCAGCGCGACGACAACGGCGACGGCCGTCTGTCGTGGGACGAGTTCTGGTCCCACCTCAGCAAGGCGTGACCCGGGCCTGACCGGTTCCCGGGGCCGGGCCGGGCGGCTTTCACCCTGAGTTGCCGCCCGTCCCGGGCTCGGTGACGATCGTCCGGTGACGCTTCCCGGACCCCTCGGCACCCCGAACCGTCCGACCGCCGCGGCCGTCGCCGCCGCCACGGTCCTCGCCGCCGTCCTCGCCGTCGCCCTCCTCGGCGCCGGCCTCGCCCGCGCCGGCACCGGCGAGCTGCGCATACCCGCGGCCGGCGCCACCGCCCTGCTCAGGGTGCTCCTCCTCGCCGGCCTCGCCCTCGCCGCCGGCGAACTCGCCGGCACCCGGCTCGCCGGCCCCGGCCCGCTGCCGCGCCCGCTGGCCGTCCCCGGAGCCCTGCTCGCCGCGGCCGCCTCCGCCGGCCTGCTGCTCCTCCTCGCCGCCGTCAGCGGCCTGAGCCTCCCCGTCGTCTACGGGCTCCGCGAGGGCCGGCTGCTGCTCGTCACCGCCAACGCCTGCCTGCTCGCCGCGGTCTGCGCCGCCTCCCGGCGCCCGGCCCTGGCCGCCCTCCCGCTCGCCGCCGCGACCGTCGCCGAGGCGCTGCGCGCCCACCCCGAGACCGCCGGCTTCGGCGTCGGCACCGGACTCACCGTCGTCCACCTCGCCGCCGCCTCGCTCTGGACCGGCGCGCTGCTGTACGTCCTGCGGGTGCTGCGGCTGCGCGGCGGCGGGCGCGAGGTGTTCCTGCGGTACGCCCGCATGGCCGCCTGGGTCTTCGCCGCCCTCGCGGTCACCGGCACCGCGTCCACGCTGCGCCGGCTGCCCCCCGAGGCCGCCCTCTCCACCGCGTACGGCCGGATCCTGCTGGTGAAGCTCGCCCTCTTCGGCGGGGCCAGCCTGCTGGCCCTGGCGGCCCGCTCCCGGCTGCTCTCCGGCTCGGACGCCCGCTCCCCGGCCCGGGTGGAACTCGCCGTGCTCGCCGTGATCGTGGCGCTCTCCGCCCTGCTCACGGTCGTCCCGGACCCGCGCTGGCCGCACTTCTGACGGTCAGTCGCGCGCCACGAGCACGGCGGTGCCGAACAGCGCCAGCGCCGCCGGGAGCCCCACCGCGGCCCGTACGGACTCCGCGGAGGCCCCGGCGGCCGGCAGGGCCGCGCCGAGCACCGCCAGGGCCGTCAGGGCGACCGCCACCCAGCCGTACTGCCGCTGGTCGTAGAGCCGGGCCGGCGGAAAGAAGTGCAGGCCGACGGCGAGGCGGATCCCGACCGGGATCCACTCCGGGCGGCCGGCCGCGTTCGAGCCCGCGACGACGGCCACGATCGCGGCGGCCTCGGCCGCGTTCACGATCCCGATCCCGCGGTTCCACCGCTCCGGCAGCCGCACCGGCCGGGTCACCTCGCCCGCAGTGCCCCGGAACCCGGCGGTGAGCGTCGCGCCCGCCAGGACCGCCCCCAGCACCCCCGCGGCCACCGGGCCGGGGGCCGGCAGCCCGGACCCGCCCGCCGGCGCCCACACCACCCCGAAGACGGAGAGCACGATCACCCCGCGCCGGCGCAGGGTGCGGGTCAGGGCGCGGCAGGCGGCGTCCGCGGGCATGGTCATGATCGGGACCCTGGCGATGGAATTCGGCCGCGTCCGGGGTTTCCGGACATCCGTGCGAAGGATTGGCCTAGACCTATTGCTCGCGCAGTTCCGCGCCGATACGTTTCCCCCGGCTGCGCAGCCGACACGAACCGTACGGCACCCACCCGCACCGCATCGCATCGTTCATTTCAGGAGGACATGCCATGTACCGTCGCGCCGCCGCCGCGCTCGCCACCGCGGCCACCGCCGGAGCCCTCGCCCTCGGCACCGCCGCCACCGCCGAGGCGGCCGGACCCGGCTTCTACCCGCGCAGCCACCACTCCTCGTACGCCGAGTGCCAGGCCGCCGGCCAGGCCGGCGAGGCGTTCTGGGGCAAGATCTACTTCTGCGAGCCCTTCACCTCCACCCGCCCGGACGTCATCGTCCTCTGGGTCCGCTACTGACCCGCACGCGAAACGGCCGGTCCCGTGGGGGCGGGACCGGCCGTTCGTCACGTGCGCGCGCTCAGCACTCGATGATGTTCACCGCGAGGCCGCCGCGCGCGGTCTCCTTGTACTTCACGCTCATGTCGGCACCCGTCTCCTTCATGGTCTTGATGACCTTGTCGAGGGAGACCAGGTGGCTGCCGTCGCCGCGCATCGACATCTTCGCCGCCGTCACGGCCTTGACCGCCGCCATGCCGTTCCGCTCGATGCAGGGGATCTGCACCAGGCCGCCGACCGGGTCGCAGGTCAGGCCCAGGTTGTGCTCCATGCCGATCTCGGCCGCGTTCTCCACCTGCTCGGGGGAGCCGCCCAGGACCTCGGCCAGCGCGCCCGCCGCCATCGAGCAGGCCGAGCCGACCTCGCCCTGGCAGCCGACCTCGGCGCCGGAGATCGAGGCGTTCTCCTTGAAGAGCATGCCGACCGCACCGGCCGCGAGCAGGAAGCGGACGATGCCGTCCTCGTCGGCACCCGGGACGAAGTTCATGTAGTAGTGCAGGACCGCCGGGATGATGCCGGCCGCGCCGTTCGTCGGGGCGGTGACCACCCGGCCGCCCGCCGCGTTCTCCTCGTTCACCGCCATCGCGTAGAGGGTGATCCACTCCATCGCGTGCATGGCGGGGTCGCCCTCGGAGCGCAGCTTGCGGGCCAGGGTCGCGGCCCGGCGGCGGACCTTCAGGCCGCCGGGCAGGATGCCCTCGCGGGACATGCCGCGCGAGACGCAGGCCTGCATGACCCGCCAGATCTCCAGGAGACCCGCGCGGATCTCCTCCTCGGTCCGCCAGGCCTTCTCGTTCTCCAGCATCAGCGAGGAGATCGACAGGCCGGTCTCCTTGGTGAGGCGCAGCAGCTCGTCGCCGGTGCGGAAGGGGTACTTCAGGACGGTGTCGTCCGGGATGATCGGGTTCTCGCCGGCCACCGCGTCCTCGTCCACGACGAAGCCGCCGCCGACCGAGTAGTACGTCTTCTCCAGGACGAGCCCGCCCTCGGCGTCGTACGCGAAGACCGTCATGCCGTTGGCGTGGTAGGGCAGCGCCTTGCGCCGGTGCAGGACCAGGTCGTCGTCGAAGGAGAACGGGATCTCGTGCGCGCCCAGCAGGTTGATCCGCCCGCTCGCCTTGATCCGCTCGAACTCCTCGTCGGCGCGCTCCACGTCGACCGTGCGGGGCGAGTTGCCCTCCAGGCCGAGGAGGACCGCCTTCGGGGTGCCGTGGCCGTGGCCGGTGGCGCCCAGCGAGCCGTACAGCTCCGCCCGGACCTTCGCCGTCCCGGCGAGCAGGCCCTCGTTCCTCAGCCGGCGCGCGAACATCCGGGCCGCGCGCATCGGACCCACCGTGTGGGAGCTGGACGGGCCGATGCCGATCGAGAACAGGTCGAAGACCGAGATGGCCACGGGGGACTCCTTGTGGGGCTAGACGCCGTTGTCTGCCGGGGTGGTGCAGAAACAAGCAGGAAAGGGGCGGTGCGGGGGCACGGGGCAAAGGGGCGGGGCACCGCGCTCACTGTCCAGTGTGCGCGGTGCCCCGGAGCTTCGTACGAATAAAAGCGTACGAAATTACTTCAGACCGGGGTACAGCGGGTGCTTGTCGGCCAGGGCGGTCACCCGGGCCTTCAGGGCCTCGGCCTTCTCGCCGTCGAAGCCCGGCTTGAGCGTCTCGGCGATGATGTCGGCGACCTCGGCGAAGTCCTCGGCCGTGAAGCCGCGGGTCGCGAGGGCCGGCGTGCCGATGCGCAGGCCGGAGGTGACCATCGGCGGGCGCGGGTCGTTCGGAACGGCGTTCCGGTTGACCGTGATGCCGACCTCGTGGAGCCGGTCCTCGGCCTGCTGGCCGTCGAGCTCGGAGTTCCGCAGGTCCACCAGGACCAGGTGGACGTCCGTGCCGCCGGACAGGACGGAGACGCCGTGGGCGGCGACGTCGTCCTGGACCAGGCGCTCGGCGAGCGCGCGGGCGCCGTCCAGGGTGCGCTGCTGGCGCTCCTTGAACTCCTCCGAGGCCGCGACCTTGAAGGAGACGGCCTTGGCCGCGATCACGTGCTCCAGGGGGCCGCCCTGGAAGCCCGGGAAGACGGAGGAGTTCAGCTTCTTCGCGAACTCCTTCTTCGCCAGGATGATGCCGCCGCGCGGGCCGCCGAGCGTCTTGTGCGTGGTGGAGGTGACCACGTCCGCGTACTCGACCGGGTTCGGGTGCAGACCGGCCGCGACCAGGCCCGCGAAGTGGGCCATGTCGACCCACAGGTACGCCTCGACCTCGTCGGCGATCCGGCGGAACTCCGCGAAGTCCAGCTGGCGCGGGTACGCCGACCAGCCGGCGATGATCACCTTCGGGCGGTGCTCCTTGGCGAGGCGCTCGACCTCGGCCATGTCGACCAGGCCGGCCTCGTCGACGTGGTACGCGACCACGTCGAACTGCTTGCCCGAGAAGTTCAGGCGCATGCCGTGGGTGAGGTGGCCGCCGTGCGCCAGGTCGAGACCGAGGATCGTGTCGCCCGGCTGGGCGATCGCGAAGAGGGCGGCCTGGTTGGCGGAGGCGCCGGAGTGCGGCTGCACGTTGGCGTACTCGGCGCCGAACAGGTCCTTGATCCGGTCGATCGCGATCTGCTCGGCCACGTCGACGTGCTCGCAGCCGCCGTAGTAGCGGCGGCCCGGGTAGCCCTCGGCGTACTTGTTGGTGAGGACGGAGCCCTGGGCCTCCATGACCGCGACCGGAGCGAAGTTCTCCGAGGCGATCATCTCGAGGGTGGACTGCTGGCGGCGGAGCTCGGCGTCGACGGCGGCGGCGACGTCCGGGTCCAGCTCGTGGAGGGGAGTGTTCAGAAGCGACATGAAGCGATCCCTAGGGGGTCTCGGTCAGCCTGCGGTGAAGGCGGTGTACTCGTCGGCGGTGAGCAGGTCGTCCTGCTCGGCCGTGAGGCGCACCTTGAACAGCCAGCCGCCCTCGAACGGAGCGGAGTTCACCAGCGACGGGTCGTCCACGACGTCCTGGTTCGCCTCGACGACCTCGCCGGTCACCGGGGAGTACAGCTCGCTCACGGACTTGGTCGACTCCAGCTCGCCGCACTCCTCGCCCGCGGTGACGGTGGCGCCGACCTCGGGGAGCTGGACGTACACGATGTCGCCGAGCGCGTTCGCCGCGTGCTCGGTGATGCCGACGGTCGCGACGCCGTCAACGGCGTCCGTCAGCCACTCGTGCTCCTTGCTGTAGCGAAGCTGCTGGGGGTTGCTCATGACCTGATTCTCCTGGATCGGGGGAGTGCTGATGTACGTGGGTCTTGCGGGGTGAGACGCCGGGTGGGACGAGTGCGTCACTTCTGGCGCTTGTAGAAGGGCAGCGCCACGACCTGGTAGGGCTCGTGGGTGCCGCGGATGTCCACCCCTACACCCTCCGTGCCCGGGGCGGCGTGCGCCGCGTCGACGTACGCCATCGCGATCGGCTTGCCGAGGGTCGGGGACGGAGCGCCCGAGGTGATCTCGCCGATCACCTCGCCGCCGGCGACGACCTGGAAGCCGGCGCGCGGGACGCGGCGGCCCTCGGCGACCAGGCCGACCAGCTTGCGCGGCGGGGCGGTCTCGGCGCGCTCGGCGGCGGCCTCCAGCGCCTTGCGGCCGACGAAGTCGCCGGGCTTCTCGAACTTCACGACCCGGCCGAGGCCCGCGTCGAAGGGGGTGAGGTCGGTGGTCAGCTCGTGGCCGTACAGCGGCATGCCCGCCTCCAGGCGGAGCGTGTCGCGGCAGGACAGGCCGCAGGGGATCAGGCCGACGCCCGCGCCCGCCTCGGTCAGCGCCTTCCAGACGCCCTCCGCGTGCTCCGGCTTCAGGAACAGCTCGAAGCCGTCCTCGCCGGTGTAGCCGGTCCGGGCGATCAGGGCCGGGACGCCGGCCACCGTGCCGGGCAGGCCGGCGTAGTACTTCAGTCCGTCCAGGTCGGCGTCGGTGACCGACTTCAGGATGCCGGGGGACTCCGGGCCCTGCACGGCGATCAGCGCGTACGCGTCGCGGTCGTCGCGGACCTCGGCGTCGAAGCCCTCCGCGCGGGCGACCAGCGCGTCCAGCACGACCTGCGCGTTGGAGGCGTTGGCGACGACCATGTACTCGGTCTCGCCCAGGCGGTAGACGATCAGGTCGTCGAGGATGCCGCCGTCCTCCCGGCAGATCATCGTGTAGCGGGCGCGGCCGTTGCCCACCGTGGAGATGTTGCCGACCAGGGCGTGGTCGAGCAGGTCGACGGCCTGCGGGCCGGTGACCGTGATCTCGCCCATGTGGGAGAGGTCGAAGAGGCCGGCCGCCGTGCGGACGGCGTTGTGCTCGTCGCGCTCGCTGGCGTACCGCAGCGGCATGTCCCAGCCCGCGAAGTCGGTCATGGTCGCGCCCAGCGAACGATGCAGGGCATCGAGGGCGGTCAGGCGGGGGGTGGTGCTCATGATGGACGTGGCTCCCGGGTCCCGAAGGCGGAAAACATGACAGGCAAGGACGTTCCTCCCCATCTGTCATGGAACCTGAGAGGTTCACCGGGGGCATCCCCGGCTTGCACCTTGGGTGGGGACACGGAGGCGTCCCGCTTTTCAGATCTGCCTCATCCACGCGGTACGGGGCCTGAGAGATTCAAGGGAGGGACTTGCTCCTTCGGCGCCCGGACGGCCGAGGCCGGTCCGGAACTCTCCCGCGCGGATTCGAGCGGCCGGTATGCGGTTGTGGGGCGCTGCGCGCGCCTGGCGCGCACATCATCGCACGCGGTGTCGGCGCCGCAAATCGCTTGTCTCGGATTACCGTTTCTTTACACTTCGTGGGCAAGGGTCTCCGTGAGGTCTCCCGGCACGTCTCCCGGGGTCCCGACAGGGGGAGAGCAGCGATGAGGATCCAGCACACCGGCGTCTTCGCCGGCGACGGCGCCATACCGGCCCAGCGGGCCCGCGCCCGGACCCGCGGGCGCGGACGCGTCGTGCGGGACCTGCGCGAGCGGGGAGGCCGCGGCCCGCGTGCCCTCACCTTCGCCGCCGGCGACGTCGTGGTCGTCTCCGGGCTGCCCGGCAGCGGCAAGTCCACCCTGCTGCGGCGGGCCGCCGAGGGCCGGGGCATCGACTCGCAGGACGCCCGGGAGCGCTGGGAGGCCCGGATGCCCCGCCTCCTGCCGTACGCGCTCTACCGCCCGCTGGTCCGGATCGCGCACTACGCCGGGCTGTACCGGGCCCTGCGCTCCGGCGCCGGGATCGTCGTCCACGACTGCGGCACCCAGTCCTGGGTCCGCGGCTGGCTGGCCCGCTCCGCCGCCCGGCGCGGCCGCGCCCTCCACCTGGTCCTCCTCGACGTCGACCCGGACACCGCGCGGGACGGCCAGCGCGAGCGGGGCCGGGGGGTGTCCGCGTACGCCTTCGCCCGGCACCGCAGGGCCGTCGGCCGGCTCGTCGGCGCCGTCGAGGCGGGCCGGCTGCCGCGCGGCTGCGCCTCCGCCACCCTCCTCGACCGGGACGCCGCGACCGCGCTGCGCCGCATCGGCTTCCGCGCCCCGGCGTGAGGCCCGCCCGCCGGGTTCTGGTCACAGCCGGGGCGGGGCGGCGTTAGGGTGCTGCGGGACGGCCGGGACCAGGGCCGGACGGGAAGGGGACGGAACCACCGTGGACGTGACGTGGCCGGGCAACGAGCTGGAGGAGGCGCTCGCCGCCGCGCTCGGGCAGCCCGCGGCCGGAGGCCGGCTCATCGAGGTGCTCGGCCGCAGCCCCGTCTGGGTCCCGCTGCCCAACGGCGGCGGTCCCGACAGCCCCGACCTGGACCTCGCCACCATGGAGATCGGCGGCGCGGCCTACGTCCCCGTCTACAGCTCCCAGGAGCAGTTCCTCGCCTGCGTCGGCGACCACATGTCCTTCACCGTCGCCCCCGCCCGTGACTTCGCCCGCGGCCTGCCCCCGCAGCTCGGCATCGCCGTGAACCCCGGCGGCGTCGTCGGCGTCCCGCTGCCCCCGCCCGCCGTCGCCGAACTCTGCCGGGTCGGCCGCACCGCGCTCGACGGGCCCGCGTCCGGCGGCCGGGTCCGGCTCTTCGAGCCCGACTGGCAGGACGACCCGGTCGACTTCCTCGCCGCGGCCGGCGCCGAGTTCGAGGCCACCGGCGTCGTCGCCACCGCCCGCCGCGTCCTCGCCAGCGTCGAGGGCACCGAACCGGCCCTCTTCGTCGGCGTCCAGCTCACCGGCTGGGACGGCGTCGACCGCAACGCCCCGCTGGACGCCCTCGGCCGCGCCCTCGGCCGCGTCGAGGTCGCCTGGCCGGTCAACCTGATCCTCCTCGACATGGCCGCCGATCCCGTCGGAGACTGGATGCTGGAGCGGGTGCGCCCCTTCTACCGGCGCGCGGGCCACTGACCCACCGATCCGAAGAACCACCGAGCCGTACGAGACAGACAGAGGGGCGGGACCCAGGGTGAGCGCGTCAGGCAGCGCCGCGACCGGAGAGGTCGAGCACATGCTGCGCCAGGTGGCGCCCGGACGCTACGACGCGTACGAGGGCCTGCTGCACGCCCTGGCCGACGGTGAGCTGTACATGCTGCTCTGGCAGGGCGACCCGGGCTCGCCCGACGCCCAGTACGGCAACATGGAGGTCGACGGGCACGGGTACGCGCCCTGCGTCACCTCCCCCGGCGAGCTCGCCGCCTCCGGCTGGCACCGCGCCCACGAGCGCGTCACCGGCCGCGAGATCGCCCGTGCCCTCTACCCCGAGCGCTGGGGCGTCTGGCTCAACCCGCACGCCCCCGGCGGCGGCGTCGGCATCCCGTGGGCCGATCTGCGCCGGATCGCCACCGGCCTCGACCGGATGCCCGCCGGGCCCCTCCGGGTCTCCGAACCCGCCCTGGAGATCCCGCAGTTCTACGCCCACCTCACCCAGAACGCGCACCGGACCCCGGCCGTCCGCTCGCTGCGCCGGGGCTGGGTGCAGCCCGCGCTCGGCACCCCGTACCTGGTCATCGGCCTCGACCTGTACGACGGTTCGGCCGCCGCCGTCGACGAGGTGCGGGCGATGATGCGCCAGTCGATCGGCTCCGTGCCCGAGGGGCTGCCCGTCTCGACGGTCGCGCTCTCCGACGCGTACGACCCGGTGGCGCTCTGGCTGAAGGCCCACGCCCGCCCCTTCTACGACCGCGACGCGCACGGCGCACCGTCCCACCATGCGGGATCCCACCGTCCGGGATACGGCTACCCGCCCGCGCGGCACCGCTGACGCCCTCCCCGTCCCTTTTCCCCGCCCTGGCCGAAATGCCTTGCCAGGGCGGGGTTTTGCGTCCACCTGGTCCCGCTCCCGCCGCCGATGTCCGGCATCGGACCGTTTTGGTGAGTGTCCGGGTCTCAGGTTGGTATCACCGCTATGCGGACTGTTCTCTGCCGCGTCACTCGCCAGTAGCGTTCGGCCGGTCAAGACCACACATGGCGACCCAGGGGTGGACCCATGCGCATACTCAATTCCCGGTCGACCCGGGCTCTGACGGCGGCCATCACGGTCGGCCTCATCGCCACGGGCTGCGCGAGCGACCGGGACAAGGACGAGAACAAGTCCGGAGCCAAGGACACCTTCGTGTTCGGCGCCCCGGGCGACCCGGCCTCCCTCGACCCGGCCCTCGCGAGCGACGGCGAGACCTTCCGGGTCACCCGCCAGGCGTTCGAGGCGCTCCTGGAGCACGAGCCCGGCGGCAGCAAGCTGGTGGGCGGGCTCGCCGAGAAGTGGTCGAGCAACCCCGAGGGCACCGTCTGGACCTTCAACCTCCGCAAGGGCGTGAAGTTCCACGACGGCGAGACCTTCGACGCGAAGGCGGTCTGCGCCAACTACGACTACTGGTTCAACTGGAAGGGCACCTACCAGTCGAGCGCGGTCTCGTACTACTGGCAGACCATCATGGGCGGCTTCAAGGCCAACGAGGACAAGGAGACGCCCAAGGCGAACTACAAGTCCTGCACGGCCAAGGACGAGTCCACCGCCGTCATCGAGGTCTTCGAGCCCTCCGCCAACCTGCCCGGCGGCTTCTCCCTGAACGCCCTCGCGATCCACTCGCCCAAGGCGATCCAGGAGTACGCGAAGCAGCAGGTCACCGAGGCCGGCGACGCCATCACGTACCCCAAGTACAGCCAGGAGGCCGGCACGGTCGCCGGCACCGGCCCGTACAAGATCACGAAGTGGAACAAGGGCAACAAGGAAGTCGCCCTGGAGCGCTTCGACGACTACTGGGGCGAGAAGGCCAAGGTCAAGAACCTGGTCTTCCGCACGATCGACACCGAGGAGGGCCGCCGCCAGGCGCTCCAGGCCGGTGACATCGACGGCTACGACCTGGTCGCGCCCGCCGACATCAAGACCCTCGAGTCCGCGGGCTTCCAGGTCCCGACCCGTGACGTCTTCAACCTGCTCTACCTCGGCATGACGCAGGAGGCCAACCCCGCGCTGAAGAAGCCCGAGGTCCGCCAGGCCATCGCGCACGCCGTCGACCGCGAGAACATCGTCAAGACGCAGCTGCCCGAGGGCGGCAAGGTCGCGACCCAGTTCATGCCCGACACCGTCGCCGGCTACTCGGACAAGGTGAAGCAGTACCCGTTCGACACCGCCAAGGCCAAGACGCTCCTCGCCGGCGCCGGCGCGAGCAACCTGTCGATCGACTTCTGCTACCCGACCGAGGTCACCCGCCCGTACATGCCTGCCCCGCAGGACATCTTCGAGCTGGTCAAGGCCGACCTGGAGAAGGCCGGCATCAAGGTCAACCCGAAGCCGAAGAAGTGGAACCCGGACTACGTCGACGCGGTGGAGAAGGGCGGCTGCGCCCTCCACATGCTCGGCTGGACCGGTGACTTCAACGACGGCTACAACTTCATCGGCACCTGGTTCGCCGGGTACGACAAGCAGTGGGGCTTCAAGGACGACAAGGTCTTCAACGCGGTCAAGGCCGGCTCGCTCCAGGGCGACCCGACCAAGCGCACGGACCTCTACAAGGCCGCCAACGAGGCGATCATGGAGTACCTGCCCGGTCTCCCGCTGACCTCCTCCCCGCCGGCCATCGCGTTCGGCAAGAACGTGGTCCCGCCGAAGGTCTCCCCGCTGACGCAGGAGAACTTCGCCGAGGTCTCCTTCAAGTAACACACCCGTAAGCGGTCCGCCCGGTCACGCGTTCCTCCCGTGACCGGGCGTCCGCGCATCCACCCTCCACACGCAAGAAAGGGGCACGCGGGGTGTTGCGACTCGTCGTACGACGACTTCTCCAGCTCATACCCACCCTGCTCGGCCTGTCGGTTCTGCTCTTCATCTGGCTGAACCGACTGCCCGGCGGACCCGCCTCAGCGATCCTGGGCGAGCGGGCGACCGAAGCCGATGTGGCGCGCATCAACCGCGCGCTGGGCCTCGACCAGCCGATCTACGTCCAGTACGGACGCTTCCTCAAGCGCCTCCTCGACCTCGACCTGGGCACCTCGGTGCAGACGGGGCAGCCCGTCTGGGACGAGTTCGTGCTGCGCTTCCCCGCCACGGTCGAACTCAGCGTCGCGGCCATGCTCATCGCCACCGCCGTGGGCATCCCCCTCGGCTACCTCGCCGCCCGCAGGCGCGGCGGCTGGATCGACGTCGCCTCCGTCTCCGGCTCGCTCGTCGGCATCTGCATCCCGGTCTTCTTCCTGGCGCAGCTGCTCAAGGGCGCCTTCGGCGAGATCTTCGGCACCTTCGGCCGCCAGTCCACCGGCATCGACGCCACCAGCGTCACCGGCTTCGCCGTCCTCGACGGCGTGCTCACCGGCGAGTTCGACGCCGCCTGGGACGCCCTCATGCACCTGGTGCTGCCCGGCATCGCCCTGGCCACCATCCCGCTCGCGGTCATCGTCCGGATGACCCGCGCCAGCGTCCTGGAGGTCCTCGGCGAGGACTACATCCGCACCGCCGAGTCCAAGGGCCTGGAGCGCAAGGTCGTCCGCGGCCGGCACGTCCTGCGCAACGCGCTGCTGCCCGTCGTCACCGCCGTCGGCCTGCTCACCGGCAGCCTGCTCTCCGGCGCGGTGCTCACCGAGTCCGTCTTCACCTTCGGCGGCATCGGCTCCTTCATCCGGACCGCCATCGACGCCCGCGACTACCCGGTGCTGGTCGGCTTCATCATGTTCATCGCCATGATCTACGTGCTGATCAACATGGTCGTCGACCTCGCCTACAGCGTCATCGACCCGAGGGTGCGGGTGCACTGATGAGTCTGATCACCACCACTTCGAAGATCGACCGGCTCGCCCAGCTCACGGCGAAGACCGAGACCGCCAGCGGCGCCAGCCTGTGGCGCGAGGCGATGCGCCGGATGCGCGCCAGCAAGATGGCGATCATCGGCGCCGTGATCATCGCCGCGTTCGTCCTGCTGGCGATCATCGGCCCGTGGATCGCCCCGTACGGCCCCACCGAGCAGACCTGGCGCGGCGAGGTCTTCTCCAACCGGGGCGAGTTCGTCGGCGCCCGCGCCGAGAACTGGTTCGGCCTGGACCACCTCGGCCGCGACCTGTTCTCCCGGATGCTCGTCGGCGCCCGCCAGACGCTGCTCGTCGGCGTCGTCTCCATGCTCATCGGCCTGCTGATCGGCGCCGTGGTCGGCATCGTGTCCGGCGCGGCCGCCACCCTCGGCGGGAAGGCCGGCCGACGGGTCGACGACGCCATCATGCGCGTCACCGACATCCTGCTCGCGCTGCCGTCGCTGCTCCTCGCCGTCTCCGTCGCCGCCGTGATGGGCCAGTCGCTCACCACCGTGATGATCGCCGTCGGCGTCGTGCAGATCCCCGTCTTCGCCCGCCTGCTGCGCGGCTCGATGCTCGCCCAGGGCGGCAGCGACTACGTGCTCGCGGCCCGCTCGCTCGGCATCCGCAAGCGCCGGATCGTGCTCACCCAGATCCTGCCGAACTCGCTGAGCCCGGTGATCGTCCAGGCGACGCTCAGCCTCGCCACCGCGATCATCGAGGCCGCCGCCCTCTCCTACCTCGGACTCGGCAACCCCGACCCCGCGGTGCCGGAGTGGGGCGTCATGCTCTCCCAGGCCCAGCGCTTCTTCGACAACGAGCCGATGATGTCCATGTACCCGGCGGTCGGCATCGTCATCACCGCCCTCGGCTTCACCCTGCTCGGCGAGGCCATGCGCGAAGCCCTCGACCCGAAGCTGCGAGGCTGACATGCCCCTCCTCACCGTGGACGAACTCACCGTCACCTTCGGCGGCCGCGGCCGCAAGGACGTCCGGGCGGTCAACGGCGTCTCCTTCTCGGTCGACCAGGGCCAGGTCGTCGGCCTCGTCGGCGAGTCGGGCTGCGGCAAGTCCGTGACCTCGCTCGCCCTGATGGGGCTGCTGCCCGCCAAGGGCGTCACCCTCGGCGGCCGCGCCGAGCTCGACGGCACCGACCTGCTGAAGCTCTCCCCGTCGAAGATGCGCGACCTGCGCGGCCGCGACATGGCGATGATCTTCCAGGACCCGCTGTCCTCGCTGAACCCGGTCGTCCCCATCGGCGTCCAGGTCACCGAGATCCTCCAGCGCCACCGCGGCCTGAAGGGCGAGGCCGCCCGCAAGGAGGCCGCGCACCTGCTCGACCGGGTCGGCATCCCCGACCCGGACCGGCGCCTCAAGGAGTACCCGCACCAGCTCTCCGGCGGCATGCGGCAGCGCGCGCTCATCGCCATGGCGGTGGCCTGCGCCCCCCGCCTGCTGATCGCCGACGAGCCGACCACCGCGCTCGACGTCACCATCCAGGCCCAGATCCTCGAACTCCTCAAGGAGCTGGTCGACCAGGAGGGCACCGCGCTGCTGATGATCACCCACGACCTGGGTGTCGTCGCCGGCCTCTGCGACCAGGTGAACGTCCTCTACGCGGGCAAGGTCGTCGAATCGGCCGGCCGGCGCGAGCTGTTCGCCCACCCGACGCACCCGTACACCCACGGCCTGCTCGGCTCCATCCCCCGGCTCGACGCCCCGCGCGGCGAACCGCTCCACCCGATCCGCGGGTCCATCAACGACCAGATCGCCTGGGCCGACGGCTGCGCCTTCGCCCCGCGCTGCGACCGGTACGAGATGGAGTGCCTCACCGGCACGCCCGAACTGACCGAACCGCGCGCGGCCGGCCACCGCGCCCGCTGCGCGAACCCGGTCCTCGCCACGACGGAGGTACCGGCATGAGCCTGCTCGAACTCGACGGCGTGAAGGTCCACTTCCCCGTCAAGAAGGGCATCCTCTTCGACCGCACGGTCGGCCACGTCTACGCCGTGGACGGCATCTCGCTCAAGGTCGAGGCGGGCCAGACGTACGGCCTGGTCGGCGAGTCCGGGTGCGGCAAGACCACGCTCGGGCGGGCCGTGCTGCGGCTCGTGGACGTCACCGACGGCTCCGTCGTCCTCGACGGCACCGACGTGGCCAAGCTGCCGGAGAAGGAGCTGCGCTCCTTCCGCCGCCGGCTCCAGATGGTCTTCCAGGACCCGCTGGGCAGCCTCAACCCGCGCCAGAACATCGAGTCGATCCTCAGCGAGGGCATGGCCGCGCACGGGATCGGCGCGAACCAGGAGGAGCGGCGGGAGAAGATCCGGGAGATCCTCACCAAGGTGGGCCTGCCCGCCAACAGCCTCTCCCGCTACCCGCACGAGTTCTCCGGCGGCCAGCGCCAGCGCATCGGCATCGCCCGCGCGCTGGTCCTGGAGCCGGACCTCATCATCTGCGACGAGCCGGTCTCCGCGCTGGACGTCTCCATCCAGGCGCAGGTGATCAACCTCCTGGAGGAGCTCCAGGAGTCGATGGGCCTGACCTACCTGGTCATCGCCCACGACCTCGCCGTCGTCCGGCACATCTCGGACGTCATCGGCGTGATGTACCTGGGCTCCCTGGTGGAGGAGGCGCCGAGCGACACGCTGTACGAGGAGCCGCTGCACCCGTACACCCGGGCGCTCATGTCCGCGGTGCCGGTGCCCGACCCGGAGGTCGAGGAGCGGCGCGAGCGGATCCTCCTCCACGGCGACCTGCCCTCCCCGGCGAACCCGCCGGCGGGCTGCCGCTTCCACACCCGCTGCCCCTGGGCGCAGGACCGCTGCGGCAAGGAGCGCCCGGAGCTCACGGACGCGGGCGGCGGCCACAAGGTGGCCTGCCACTTCACCCGCGAGATCCAGGACGGCACGCTCGCCCCGGCCGGCGGCTCCGACGCCGTGGTGATCCCGGCCCAGGCGGAGGCCCCGGCGGAGGAGAAGGCCCCGGAGCCCGAGAAGGCCCCGGAGGCCGAGGCTTCCGAGGCCTCCAAGGACGACGCTCCGAAGGGCGACGCTCCGAAGGACGCGGCCCCGAAGGACGCGGCGTCCGCCGAGGACGCCTCCGAGGGCAAGTAGCGGCCCCGGGAAGGGCCCGGCCGCCGTGGTGCGGCCGGGCCCTTCCCGAACACACGGCACAATTGGCCGGTGCTCCACGATCTGTTCAGCCCGTCGGTCCAACACACGCTCGACCTCATCGGCATCTTCGTCTTCGCCATCTCCGGCGCCCTCCTCGGCGTCCGGAAGAACTTCGACGTCTTCGGCATGGCCGTGCTCGCCGAGGTCACCGCGCTCGGCGGCGGTCTGCTCCGCGACCTGATCATCGGCGCGGTGCCCCCGGCCGCCTTCACCGACCTCGGCTACTTCCTCATGCCGCTGGTCGCCACGGCCCTGGTCTTCTTCCTCCACCCGGAGGTGGAGCGCACCCAGACCGCCGTGAACGTCTTCGACGCGGCCGGCCTCGGCCTCTTCTGCGTGACCGGGACGACGAAGGCGTACGACTACGGGCTCGGCCTCACCTCCTCGGCGGCGCTCGGCCTCGCCACGGCCGTCGGCGGCGGCGTGCTGCGCGACGTCCTCGCCAACGAGGTGCCCTCGCTGCTGCGCTGGGACCGCGACCTCTACGCCGTGCCCGCGATCGTCGGTTCGGCCATGGTCGTCCTGTGCATCCGCTTCGAGGTCCTGAACGCCTACACCAGCGGCGCCGCCGTGCTCACCGCCTTCCTCCTGCGGCTGCTCGCGATGCGCTACCACTGGCGGGCGCCGCGGGCCTGGAACCGCCGCTCGTCGGCCCGCGAGGAACCCGAAAAAGCTACCGCTCAGTAGTTTCCTGCTGTACCGTCGGCCGTATGAGCACGAGCACCGAGACGAGCCCCGCCGCCGAGGCCGCGGCGCTCAGCGAGTTCGACCGGGACACCGCCGTCACCCTCCGCGAGCCCGGGGTCTACGACGCCGACCTCTCGGCCGGCTGGACGATCATCCACGCCGTCAACGGCGGCTACCTCCTCGCCCTGCTCGGCCGCGCCCTCGGCGACCACCTGCCGCACCCCGACCCGTTCACCATCTCGGCGCACTACCTCACGCCGTCGGTGCCGGGCCCCGCGGTCATCCGGACCGAGACCGTCCGCACCGGCCGGACCCTCTCCACCGGCACCGCCTCCCTCTACCAGTTCGCCGAGGACGGCACCGAGGTCGAGCGGATCCGCGTCCTCGCCTCCTACGGCGACCTCGGCGCCCTCCCGGACGACGTCCGCACCAGCGCCGTCCCGCCCGCCTTCGCCCCGATCGAGCAGTGCTTCAGCGCCGCCGACAACCCGGCGCCGGCGATCCCCGGCTCCTCCGCGATCGCCGACCGGCTCGACCTCCGCCTCGACCCGTCCTGCGTCGGCTGGGCGATCGGCGCCCCCTCCGGCAAGGGCGAGATGCGCGCCTGGTTCGGCCTCGCCGACGGCCGCGAGCCCGACGCCCTCTCCCTCCTGCTCGCCGTCGACGCCCTGCCGCCGACCTCCTTCGAACTGGGCCTCAAGGGCTGGACGCCGACCGTGGAGCTCACCACCCACGTCCGCTGCCGTCCCGCCCCCGGCCCGCTCCGGGTCTCCATCACCACCCGCAACCTCGCCGGCGGCTTCCTGGAGGAGGACGCCGAGGTCTGGGACAGCGCCGGCCGGCTCGTCGCCCAGTCCCGCCAGCTCGCCCGCGCCCCGCGCGGCTGAGCCGGCAGGCCCGGCGGCACGGCGGGGACCGGCCGGCCGCCGGCGCCCGGGCGGGCCCGGCACCGGGATCGGGGCGGACGGCGGCCGGGCTCGTCGGGAGTCCCCCGGCCGGGCTCGTAGAATCGAC
The DNA here is from genome assembly GCF_042746075.1 of Streptomyces sp. NPDC058758. Classification (NCBI taxonomy): domain Bacteria; kingdom Bacillati; phylum Actinomycetota; class Actinomycetes; order Kitasatosporales; family Streptomycetaceae; genus Streptomyces; species Streptomyces sp. NPDC058758. The sequence continues at coordinate 292,931 of NZ_JBHYPS010000005.1, forward strand.
CCACCATGGCTTACCTCGACCACGCCGCGACCACGCCCATGCTGCCCGAGGCGATCGAGGCGATGACCGCCCAGCTCGCCGTCACGGGCAACGCCTCCTCCCTGCACGCCGCGGGGCGCCGCGCCCGGCGGACCGTCGAGGAGGGCCGCGAGACCCTCGCCGCCGCGCTCGGCGCCCGACCCAGCGAGGTGGTGTTCACCTCGGGCGGCACCGAGGCCGACAACCTCGCCGTGAAGGGCCTCTACTGGTCCCGCCGCGCCGCCGACCCGCGCCGCACCCGCGTCCTCGCCAGCCCCGTCGAGCACCACGCCGTCCTCGACGCCGTCGACTGGCTCGCGACCCACGAGGGCGCCGACGTCGAGTACCTGCCGGTCGACGCGTACGGCCGGGTCCACCCCGAGGCGCTGCGCGAGGCGATCGCCCGCGACCCGGAGTCCGTCGCCCTCGCCACCGTGATGTGGGCCAACAACGAGATCGGCACCGTGATGCCGGTCCGCGCGCTCGCCGACGCCGCCGCCGAGTTCGGGGTCCCGCTGCACGCCGACGCCGTCCAGGCCGTCGGCCAGCTGCCCGTCGACTTCGCCGCCTCCGGCCTCGCCGCCATGACCGTCTCCGGCCACAAGATCGGCGGCCCGTACGGCATCGGCGCGCTGCTCCTCGGCCGCGAGCACACCCCCGTCCCCGTGCTGCACGGAGGCGGCCAGGAGCGGCACGTCCGCTCCGGCACCCTCGACGTCCCCGCCGTCGCCGCCTTCGCCACCGCCGCCCGGCTCGCCACCGAGGGGCAGGAGGCCTTCGCCCGCGAGATCGGGGCCCTGCGCGACGCCCTCGTCACCGCCGTCCGCGCGGCCGTCCCCGACGCCGTCCTCGGCGGCGACCCGGCCGACCGGCTCCCCGCCAACGCCCACTTCACCTTCCCCGGCTGCGAGGGCGACTCCCTGCTCCTCCTCCTGGACGCCGCCGGCATCGCCTGCTCCACCGGCTCCGCCTGCACCGCCGGCATCGCCCAGCCCAGCCACGTCCTGCTCGCCACCGGCACCGACCCCGACCTCGCCCGCGGCACCCTGCGCTTCTCCCTCGGCCACACCTCCACCGAGGACGACGTGAAGGCCGTCGCCGACGCCATCGGCCCGGCCGTGGACCGCGCCAGGACCGCCGGCCTCAGCTAGGGCCTCCCGGGTCACGCCGGGAGCTTCGACCGCTCCCGGCGGACCAGCTCCATGTACCGGTCCCAGTCCCAGTGCGGGCCGGGATCGGTGTGGTCCGTGCCCTCGACCTCCGCGTGCCCGATGACGTGCTCCCGGTCGACCGGTATCCCGTGCCGCCGGCAGATGTCCGCCGTCAGCCGCGCCGACGCCTCGTACATGGCCTTCGTGAAGTCCTGCGGCCGGTCCACGAACCCCTCGTGCTCGATGCCGACGCTCCGCTCGTTCATGTCCCGGTTCCCCGCGTGGTAGGCCACGTCGAGCTCCCGCACCATCTGCGCCACCCGCCCGTCCTTGCCGACCACGTAGTGCGTGGCGGCCTCGTGCAGCGGGTTCCTGAAGACCTTCAGCGCGGTGGCGTAGCTGCCCTGCACCACGTGGATCACCACCCGGTCGATCCGGTAGTCGTCCGGCCGGTCCGCCCGCCGCGAGTTCGCCTGGTGCGCCGCCGTCCACGCGGCCGCCCGGTAGTCCAGCTCCCCGTCGACCCGCGGCTTCTCCATCCACGGCAGCCGCCACCAGGCCCGCGCCAGCTCCTCGCGCGCCAGCACCGCCGTGCCCACCACGGCCGCACCGCCCCCGAGCAGCACGGCCCGCCGGCCGACCCCCCGCTTCCTCCGGTTCTCGCTCCCCATGCCCCCCAGAACGCTCCGTCCCGGCCGGACGGTTCCCGCCGACCCGTACCCTGGTAGGGCTATGACTCAGACCCCGCCCCAGCGCCCCCTCCGCGTCCTCGCCGCCATGTCGGGCGGAGTGGACTCCGCCGTCGCCGCCGCCCGAGCCGTCGAGGCCGGGCACGACGTCACCGGCGTGCACCTCGCGCTCTCCGCGAACCCGCAGTCCTTCCGCACCGGAGCCCGCGGCTGCTGCACGATCGAGGACTCGCGCGACGCGCGCCGGGCCGCCGACGTCATCGGCATCCCCTTCTACGTCTGGGACCTCGCCGAGCGCTTCCGCGCCGACGTCGTCGACGACTTCGTCGCGGAGTACGAGGCCGGCCGCACGCCCAACCCGTGCCTGCGCTGCAACGAGAAGATCAAGTTCGCGGCCCTGCTCGACAAGGCGCTCGCCCTCGGCTTCGACGCGGTCTGCACCGGCCACTACGCCACCGTCGTCCTCGCCGCAGACGGCACCCGCGAGCTGCACCGCGCCTCCGACATGGCCAAGGACCAGTCGTACGTGCTCGGCGTCCTCGACGAGCAGCAGCTCGCCCACGCCCTCTTCCCGCTCGGCGACACCCTCACCACCAAGGACGAGATCCGGGCCGAGGCCGAGCGCCGCGGCCTCGCCGTCGCCAAGAAGCCCGACAGCCACGACATCTGCTTCATCGCCGACGGCGACACCCAGGGCTTCCTCGCGACCCGCCTCGGCAAGGCGGAGGGCGACATCGTCGACGAGTCGGGCACGAAGCTGGGCACCCACGAGGGCGCGTACGGCTTCACCATCGGCCAGCGCAAGGGCCTGCGCATCGGCCACCCGGCCGCGGACGGCAAGCCCCGCTACGTCCTCGACATCTCGCCCGTGAACAACACGGTCACCGTCGGCCCCGCCGAGTCCCTCGACGTCACCGCCCTCACCGCGATCAAGCCCCGCTGGTGCGGCACCGCCCCCGAAGGACCCGGCCGCTACACCGCCCAGCTCCGCGCCCACGGCGGCGAGACGCCGGTGAGCGCGGCGATGGAGGACGGCGAGCTGCGCGTCACCTTCGACGAGCCCGTCCGGGGCGTCGCCCCCGGCCAGGCGATCGTCCTCTACGACGGCACGCGCGTGGTCGGCTCCGCGACGATCGCGACGACGGTACGGCGCACGGCGGCCGCCCCCGCGTAACGGCGGCGGCCCGGCTCACGCGGGCCCGGCCCACTCCGCGACGTCCGCCACGAACTCCGCGAGGACCGGCGCCAGCACGTGCGGCGCCACCTCGTGGGTCTGGCCCGTCAGCGTCCGGTGCCGGGCGCGCGGCAGCAGCGCCGACAGCTCCCGGGCCGCCCGCCGCACCGGCGCGGGGCTCGCGCCCCCGTCGACCACCAGCACGCGCGCGTGGACCTCGGGAAGGGACTCCAGGGCCTCGCGCGGCGGCTCGAAGACCGACACCGCCGCCACCGGCAGCCCGGCCGCCGCGGCCGCCAGCGCCAGCGCCCCGGCCGTCCCGCTGCCGTGCACCGCCGCGCCGGGACCCGCCGCCGCGAGCACCGCCGCCAGGTCCTCGACCTCCCGCTCCACCGCGTCCCCGCTGCCGCCGCGCTCCCGGCGGCCGTACACGAACACGGGGAAGTCCCGGGCCAGCAGCCGGGCCAGCGGCGCCTCGCCGTCCCCGGCGCCCCGGCCCCCGCCCACCAGCACCACGGCGGGCCCGTCCGCCGTCCCCGTCCCGTACCGCGCGTACGCGATCGTCGTCCCGTCCCGCGACACGACCGTCTTCACCTCGTCCATGGCAGGGCAGACCGACCGACTCGCCGGAACTCATCGCCGCCGCCCGGGATTTCCCGAAGAATCTTGGAACCCGCAGGTCAGAGCCGTACCCGGAGCCCCGCCCCCAGCCCCGTGCCCTACCGTGGCGGCATGAACATCTGCGTCTTCCTCTCCGCCGCCGACCTCGACGAGCGCTACACCGCCCCCGCCCGCGAGTTCGCCGGCCTCCTCGGCAAGGCCGGCCACACCCTCGTCTGGGGCGGCTCCGACACCGGCCTGATGAAGGTCGTCGCGGACGGCGTCCAGGAGGCAGGCGGCCGCCTCGTCGGCGTCTCCGTGGACTTCCTCGCCGCCAAGGCCCGCCCGAACGCCGACGAGATGACGATCACCAAGGACCTCGCCGAACGGAAGGCCCTCCTCCTCGCCAAGTCCGACGCGATCGTCGTCATGGTCGGCGGCACCGGCACCCTCGACGAGGCCACCGAGATCCTGGAACTCAAGAAGCACGCCAAGCACACCAAGCCCGTCGTCGTCCTCAACACCGCCGGCTTCTACGACGGCCTCAAGACCCAGTTCCAGCGCATGGAGGACGAGGGCTTCCTCCCCCGTCCCCTCGCCGACCTCGCCTTCTTCGCCGAAGACGGCCGGAAGGCCCTCGCGTACCTGGAGAGCGAGATCGCCGCCCGCTGATGGGACCATGGTGACCATGGCTACTCATGTGATCACCGGCGCCGGGTCCGGCATCGGCGCGGCCGTCGCGCGGCGGCTGCACGCGCGCGGGGACGAGCTCGTGCTGCACGCGCGCGACGCGGGGCGGGCGAAGGAGCTGGCGGCGGAGTTCCCGGGCGCGCGCACGCTCGTGGGGGACCTCGCCGATCCGGACCGGCTCTCCTGGGCGTTCTCGCACCAGAGCCTGCCCGACCGGGTGGACTCGCTGCTGCACGTCGCCGGCGTCGTCGACCTCGGCACCGTGGGGGAGCTGACGCCCAAGGCCTGGCACCACCAGCTCAACGTCAACCTGGTCGCCCCCGCCGAGCTCACCCGGCACTTCCTGCCGCAGCTCCGCCTCAGCCAGGGGCACGTCCTCTTCGTGAACTCCGGCGCCGGGCTGAACGCCCACGCCGAGTGGAGCGCGTACGCCGCCTCCAAGCACGGCCTCAAGGCCCTCGCCGACTCGCTGCGCCACGAGGAGCACGCCCACGGCGTCCGGGTCACCTCCGTCTACCCCGGCCGCACCGCCAGCCCCATGCAGGCCAAGGTGCACCAGCAGGAGGGCAAGGAGTACGACCCCGCGAAGTGGATCGACCCCGAGTCCGTGGCCACCACGATCGTGATGGCGCTGGACCTGCCGCGCGACGCCGAGGTCAACGACCTGACGGTCCGTCCGGGACGGTAGGCCCACCATGACCGACATCGCACAGTGGGGCCCCGCCACCGGCGTCGGGTCCCTGCCCGGCGGCGACGCCCGCGAGGCCGCCAAGACCGTCACCGGCACCTTCGAGGACTTCCCCTTCCTCGCCGAACTGCCCGCCCGCGGGCCCGGCGCCGACATGATCGGCCGCACCCTCGGGATGCTCGTCGACCTGTACGCGCACGTGGAGCCCAGCGGCTGGCGGATCAGCGACCGGCCCGGCCGCGACACCCGCCGCGCCCGCTCCTGGCTCGGCGAGGACCTCGACGCCCTGGAGGAGTTCACCCAGGGGTACGAAGGCCCGCTCAAGGTCCAGGCCGTCGGGCCGTGGACCCTCGCCGCCGCCCTCGAACTCCGCGGCGGGGAAGCCGCCCTGGGCGACCCCGGGGCCTGCCGCGACCTCGCCGCCTCCCTCGCCGAGGGCCTGCGCGAGCACCTCGCCGACCTCGCCAAGCGGGTCCCCGGCGCCCGGATCGTGCTCCAGCTCGACGAGCCCTCGCTCACCGCCGTCCTCCTCGGGCAGATCCGTACGGCCAGCGGCTACCGCACCCACCGGGCCGTCGACCGGCAGGTCGTCGAGGCCGCCCTGAGGGACGTGATCGCCGCCCACGACGGGCCCGTGACCGTCCACTCCTGCGCCCCCGGCGTGCCGTTCGCCCTGCTGCGCAGGGCCGGGGCGGCCGGCGTCTCGTTCGACTTCGGGCTGCTCACCGAACGTGACGAGGAGCCGATCGGCGAGGCCGTGGAGGCCGGCACGAAGCTCTTCGCCGGTGTGGTGCCCTCCACCGACACGGCATTGTCCGACCCGGGCGGTAGCGTCATGGGTGTCAGGACGCTGTGGCGCAGGCTGGGGCTGAATCCGGGGACTCTCGCCGAGTCCGTGGTCGTCACCCCCGCCTGCGGGCTCGCGGGCGCCTCGCCCGCGTACGCCCGGGCGGCGCTCGCCCACTGCGCCCGGGCGGCGAGATCGCTCGCGGACAACCCAGAGTGACCGGGTTCTGAAGGCACGGGAGGACGGACGAAGGTGGCAGTCGAACAGGGGGCCCTCCCCGGCGAAGAGGCGGTCGTGCCCGCCGGGGCACGGGAGAAGCACGCCGCACTGGCCGAGCAGGTCGAGGAGCACCGCTTCCGGTACTACGTGAAGGACCAGCCGGTCGTCAGCGACGCGGAGTTCGACCGGCTCCTGCGCGCCCTGGAGGCGCTGGAGGAGGAGTACCCGGAGCTGCGCACGCCCGACTCGCCGACCCAGAAGGTGGCCGGGCAGTACGAGACGGAGTTCACCGCCGTCGAGCACCGCGAGCGCATGCTCTCGCTGGACAACGCCTTCGACGAGGAGGAGCTGGCGGCCTGGGCGGAGCGCGTCGCCCGGGACGTCGGCACCCCCGACTTCCACTTCCTGTGCGAGCTGAAGGTCGACGGCCTCGCCGTCAACCTCACCTACGAGCACGGCCGGCTCACCCGCGCCGCCACCCGAGGCGACGGCCGCACCGGCGAGGACATCACGCCCAACGTGCGGACCATCGCCGACATCCCCGAGCGCCTGAAGGGCGACCGGATCCCGGAGCTGGTCGAGGTCCGGGGCGAGGTCTACTTCCCGATGGAGGCCTTCGAGGCGCTCAACGCCCGTCTGGTGGAGGCCGGCGACAAGCCCTTCGCCAACCCGCGCAACGCGGCGGCCGGTTCGCTGCGCCAGAAGGACCCGAAGGTCACCGCCACCCGCCCGCTCCACATGGTGGTCCACGGCATCGGCGCCCGCGAGGGCTTCGAGATCACCCGCCTCTCGGAGGCGTACGACCTGCTGCACGAGTGGGGCCTGCCCACCTCCACGCACAACAAGGTGGTCGGCGGCCTGCCCGAGGTGCGCGAGTTCATCGCGTACTACGGCGAGAACCGCCACTCCGTCGCCCACGAGATCGACGGCGTCGTCGTCAAGCTCGACGAGATCCCCCTCCAGGGCCGGCTCGGCTCCACCGCGCGCGCCCCGCGCTGGGCCATCGCCTGGAAGTACGCGCCGGAGGAGGTCAACACCAAGCTCGTCGACATCAAGGTCGGCGTCGGCCGCACCGGACGCGTCACCCCCTACGCCCAGGTCGAGCCGGTCACCGTGGCCGGCTCCGAGGTCGAGTTCGCCACCCTCCACAACCAGGAGGTGGTGAAGGCCAAGGGCGTCCTCATCGGCGACACCGTGGTGCTCCGCAAGGCGGGCGACGTCATCCCCGAGATCCTCGGCCCGGTCGTCGACCTGCGGGACGGCACCGAGCGGGAGTTCGTGATGCCGGCCGAGTGCCCCGAGTGCGGCACGGCGCTGAAGCCGATGAAGGAGGGCGACATCGACCTCCGCTGTCCGAACGCCCGGACCTGCCCGGCCCAGCTGCGCGAGCGGCTCTTCTTCCTCGCCGGCCGGCAGTGCCTGGACATCGAGAGCTTCGGCGCGGTCGCCGCCGCCGCCCTCACCCGCCCCCTGGAGCCCGCCGAGCCGCCGCTCGTCGACGAGGGCGATCTCTTCGACCTCACCATCGAGCAGCTGCTGCCGATCAAGGCGTACGTACTCGACGCCGACTCCGGGCTCCCCAAGCGGGACCCGAAGACCGGCGAGGAGAAGATCGCCACGGTCTTCGCCAACAAGGAGGGCGAGCCGAAGAAGAACGCCCTGGCGATGCTGGCGAACATCGAGGCCGCGAAGACCCGCCCGCTGGCCCGCTTCATCAACGGCCTCTCCATCCGCCACGTCGGCCCCGTCGCCGCCGAGGCGCTGGCCCGCGAGTTCCGCTCCCTGGAACGGATCGAGCAGGCCACCGAGGAGGAGCTGGCCGCGGTCGACGGCGTCGGCGGCATCATCGCCGCCGCCGTGAAGCAGTGGTTCTCCGAGGAGTGGCACCGCGAGATCGTGCGGAAGTGGCGCGCCGCCGGGGTGACCCTGGAGGACGAGGGCGCCGGGGAGGACGAGGGGCCGCGTCCGCTGGAGGGCCTGACGGTCGTCGTGACCGGCACCCTGGAGCAGTTCACCAGGGATGGCGCAAAAGAATCGCTCCAGAGCCGCGGAGCCAAGGTCACCGGTTCCGTTTCTAAGAAGACCTCCTTCGTCGTGGTGGGGGAGAACCCGGGTTCCAAGTACGACAAGGCGATGCAGCTGAAGGTTCCGGTTCTGGACGAGGAAGGCTTCAAGATCCTGCTCGAACAGGGTCCCGAGGCCGCCCGCGAGGTCGCACGGCCGGTCGAGGAGTAACCGTCGGTCACCCCTCTTTGGACCCCGGGGGTTCACCCGTTCGGCGCATACCAGATCGTTACGGGTGGCCAGGCTCCATTCGGGCAAGAGAGGGAGAGCGCTGCCCCTCGGCGCCCTCGGCGGCCTAGTGTGGTGACCGTGCGTCTCGTCCCGCACCGCCGCGCGAGGGTGCTGCGCGGCCGTGCGCCAGGACGGACGGCCGCGTGCCATGCGCCCCGCCCCCGAGCGGCGGGGCGTACGACCGGCGGCCGGACGCCACCACGGCCGCCTCGCCGCGGCCCATCGGACAGCGACGGCGCCGCCGCCTGCGAGAGGGACGGGAATGGAACCGACCGAGAGTGCCGCCCCGGTGCCACGGCCGCGCGGCCGGGTGCTCCCCACGGGCTTCACCGGCCTGCCCGCCGCCGTGGTGGGCACCGCCGCCGCCGTGCTCGTCACCGGGCTCCAGCGGGCCCTGAGCACGGGCCACCCGCTCTTCCCCGGCGGGGTCGCCGGCTGGTCCTTCGCCCTCCTCACCGGCCTCATCGTCGGCCACCTCGTCGCGCTCGGCCGCGAGCGCTGGTGGGGCGGCACCGGCTCCGGCGCCGCCCTCACCCTCGCCGTCCTCCTCCTGTACGGCTGGGTCCCCGCCGGACTCGTCTCGCTCACCGTCGTCGTCCTCGTCAGCGCCGCCCGCCGGCACCGCTGGCGACAGGGCCTGCTGCACGGCGCGGCCGACATCCTCGGCGTCGGCGCCGCCGCCCTCGTCCTCGCCCTCTTCGGCGACGTCCCCGGCGTGGACACCCCCTGGCACCCGCTCGACTGGACGATCGGCGATGTCCCCGAGATCGTGCTCGCCGCCGGCGCCTACCTGCTCGCGACCCGCCTGCTGCTGTGGTACACGCTCGCCCCGCCCGGCCGCGGCCTGCCCACCGTCGCCCGCACCGCCCTGCTCCGGCAGGGGCTCGTCGCCGTCGCCCTGCTCGGCATCGCCCCGCTGATCTGCGTCGTCGCCGCCGCCTTCCCGGTCCTCCTGCCGCTCTTCGCGATCCCGCTGATCGCCCTCGACTCCACCCTCTGGATCGCCCGGGCCCGCGCCGAGGAACAGCTCCGCGACCCGCTCACCGGCCTGCCCAACCGCCAGTGGCTGCTCGAGCGCACCTGGACCGCCCTGGAGGACGCCGAGGGCGAGCAGACCCGCTCCGCCCTCGTCCTCATCGACCTGGACCGCTTCCGCTCCGTCAACGACACCCTCGGCCACCTCGCCGGCGACCGGCTCCTCCTCCAGATCGCCGAACGGCTCCGCCTCGCCCTGCCCCGCGGGGCCGAGGCCGCCCGGCTCGGCGGCGACGAGTTCGCCGTCCTGCTGCCCGTCGCCGACTCCACCACCAGCGCCCAGCGGGTCGCCCGCCACCTCGTCGCCGAGCTCTCCTCCCCGCTCGACCTCGACGGGCTCACCCTCGTCCTGGAGGCCAGCGCCGGCGTCGCCGTCTACCCCGACCACGCCGGCGACGCCGAGGGCCTGCTGCGCCGCGCCGACGTCGCCATGTACCAGGCCAAGCGCGACCGCACCGGCGTCGAGGTGTACGAGTCCAAGCGCGACTCCAACACCCCCGACCGCCTCGGTCTCCTCGGCGACCTGCGCCGCGCGCTCGACGCCGGCGAGGTCGAGCTCCACTACCAGCCGAAGGTCCGCTTCGACGGCCAGGTGGCCGGCCTCGAAGCCCTCGTCCGCTGGGTCCACCCCGAGCGCGGAAAGGTTCCACCGGACGAGTTCATCGCCATCGCCGAGTCCTCCGGCCTGATGCCGCACCTCACCGAGTACGTCCTGGAGACCGCCCTCGCCCAGGTCGCCCGCTGGCGCGCCCAGGGCCTGGAGGTGCCCGTCGCCGTCAACGTCTCGCCGCGCGACGTCCACACCCCCGGCTTCGCCGGCGCCGTCGCCGCCCGGCTCGCCCGCCACGGCGTCCCGGCCGGCTCCCTCCAGCTGGAGATAACGGAGCACGTCCTCCTGGAGGACCCCCAGCGCGCCGCCGACACCCTCAACGGCCTCACCGGCCACGGCGTCAAGATGTCCCTGGACGACTTCGGCACCGGCTACTCCTCCCTCGTCCACCTGCGCCGGCTCCCGGTCAGCGAACTGAAGATCGACCGCTCCTTCGTCGCCCGGCTCGCCGTCGACACCGAGGACGCCGAGATCGTCCGCTGCACCGTGGACCTGGCCCACTCCCTCGGCCTCCTCGTCGTCGCCGAGGGCGTCGAGGACGACGAGACCTGGGAGCGGCTGCGCGACCTGGGCTGCGACGCCGTGCAGGGCTGGCTGGTCTCCGCCGCCATGCCGCCGGCCGAGACGACCGCCTGGCTGCGCGCCCGCGGCGAGCACGGCTGGCGCCGGGCGGTCGACACGGCCCCCGTGATCGAGCTCGGCCCGGCCCCCGGACACGTCGTGCAGTGACCCGGCGGACGGCCGGAGGACCGGGAGGCAGAGCGGCGGGGGGACCGGCCGGAAGAGCGTCCGAGCGGACCCCTCCGGGTCCGCTCGGGGACTTCTCCGGGCCGACCGTTTCACGGGCAGCGGTACGGGCCCCATAGGATTGGCCCCACATCATCAGACTCACCCCAGAGGATCGCTGCATGCCTGGCATCACGCGCGAGGAGGTCGCACACCTCGCTCGGCTGGCGCGTCTGGAACTCGCCGAAGAGGAACTCGACCACTTCGCCGGTCAGCTCGACGACATCATCGGCGCGGTCGCCCGCGTCTCCGAGGTCGCCGAGCAGGACGTCCCGCCGACCTCCCACCCGCTGCCGCTGACGAACGTCATGCGCGCGGACGAGGTCCGTCCTTCGCTCACCCCCGCGCAGGCGCTCTCCGGCGCCCCCGCCCAGGAACAGCAGCGTTTCAAGGTGCCGCAGATCCTGGGGGAGGACTGACCATGACGGACATCATCAAGCTCACCGCCGCCGAGACCGCCGCGAAGATCGCTTCCGGCGAGCTGACCGCGGTCGAGGTCACCGAGGCCCACCTGGCCCGCATCGACGCCGTCGACGAGAAGGTCCACGCCTTCCTGTACGTCGACCGGGAGGGCGCGCTCGCGCAGGCCCGCGCCGTCGACGAGAAGCGCGCCCGCGGCGAGGAGCTCGGCCCACTGGCCGGCGTCCCGCTCGCCCTCAAGGACATCTTCACGACCCGGGGCATCCCCACCACGGTCGGCTCGAAGATGCTGGAGGGCTGGATCCCGCCGTACGACGCCACGCTGGTCAAGCGCCTCAAGGCCGCCGACGTCGTCATCCTCGGCAAGACCAACATGGACGAGTTCGCCATGGGCTCCTCCACCGAGAACAGCGCCTACGGCCCGACCGGCAACCCCTGGGACCTCACCCGGATCCCCGGCGGCTCCGGCGGCGGCTCCTCGGCCGCCCTCGCCGCCTTCCAGGCCCCGCTGGCCATCGGCACGGACACCGGCGGCTCCATCCGCCAGCCCGCCGCCGTCACCGGCACCGTCGGCGTCAAGCCGACCTACGGCTCGGTCTCCCGCTACGGCATGGTGGCCTTCTCCTCCTCCCTCGACCAGGGCGGCCCCTGCGCCCGCACGGTCCTGGACGCGGCCCTGCTGCACGAGGCGATCGCCGGCCACGACCCGCTCGACTCCACCTCGATCGACCTGCCGGTCCCGCCCGTGGTCGAGGCCGCGCGCAACGGCTCGGTGGCCGGGATGCGCGTCGGCGTCGTCAAGCAGTTCCGCGGCGAGGGCTACCAGGCCGGCGTCATGCAGCGCTTCGACGAGTCCGTCGAGCTGCTGAAGGAGCTGGGCGCCGAGGTCGTCGAGCTGGACTGCCCGACCTTCGACCTGGCCCTCTCGGCGTACTACCTGATCGCGCCGTCCGAGTGCTCGTCCAACCTGGCCCGCTTCGACGGCCTGCGGTACGGCCTGCGCGCCGGCGACGACGGCACCCGCTCCGCCGAGGACGTCACCGCCCTGACCCGCGAGGCCGGCTTCGGCCCCGAGGTGAAGCGCCGCATCATCCTCGGCACCTACGCGCTCAGCTCCGGCTACTACGACGCGTGGTTCGGCTCGGCCCAGAAGGTCCGCACCCTCATCACCCGCGAGTTCGAGAAGGCCTTCGAGCAGGTCGACGTGATCGTCTCCCCGACGACGCCGACCACCGCCTTCCCGATCGGCGAGCGCGCCGACGACCCGATGGCGATGTACCTCGCGGACCTGTGCACCATCCCGACCAACCTGGCCGGAAACGCCGCCATGTCGCTGCCCTGCGGCCTGGCGCCGGAGGACGGCCTCCCGGTCGGGCTGCAGATCATCGCCCCCGCCATGCAGGACGACCGGCTCTACAAGGTCGGTGCCGCCGTCGAGGCCGCCTTCGTGGAAAAGTGGGGCCACCCGCTGATCGAGGAGGCTCCGTCGCTGTGAGTACCAGTGCACTGCAGAAGGCCAAGGGCTTCAAGAAGTCCAGGACCGGCACGTACCTGTCCATGGCCACCACCGCCTTCGGCGCGGTGACCGTGACGAAGCAGATCAAGAAGGCCCGCACCGAGCACGACACGCTGAAGCTGGTCGACGCCGTGGTCTCCGCCGCCGCCATCGTCACCGGCCTCGCGATCCTGTACCGCGAGCTGAAGCGCCTCGGCGACGACGACGTCCTGCTGGGCTGAGAGGGAAAGTTCCACCGTGACTGTCACTGAACTGCTGTCGTACGAGGCGGCACTGGCCTCGTACGACCCCGTCATGGGCCTGGAGGTCCATGTCGAGCTCGGCACGAAGACCAAGATGTTCTGCGGCTGCTCGACCGAGCTGGGCGCCGAGCCCAACGCGCAGACCTGCCCCACCTGCCTCGGCCTGCCCGGCGCCCTGCCGGTCGTGAACGAGATCGGCGTCGAGTCCGCCATCAAGATCGGCCTCGCGCTGCACTGCGAGATCGCCGAGTGGTGCCGCTTCGCCCGGAAGAACTACTTCTATCCGGACATGCCGAAGAACTTCCAGACCTCCCAGTACGACGAGCCGATCGCCTTCAACGGCTACCTGGACGTCCAGCTGGAGGACGGCGAGGTCTTCCGCGTGGAGATCGAGCGCGCCCACATGGAGGAGGACACCGGCAAGTCCACCCACATCGGTGGCGCGACCGGCCGCATCCACGGCGCCTCGCACTCGCTGCTCGACTACAACCGGGCCGGCATCCCGCTGATCGAGATCGTCACCAAGCCGATCGAGGGCGCGGGCGCGCGGGCCCCCGAGGTCGCCAAGGCGTACGTGGCGGAGCTGCGCGAGCTGATCCGCGCCCTGGGCGTCTCCGAGGCGCGCATGGACAAGGGCCAGATGCGCTGCGACGTGAACCTGTCGCTGCGCCCGAACGGCACCACGGCCTTCGGCACCCGCTCGGAGACGAAGAACGTGAACTCGCTCCGCTCCGTGGAGCGGGCGGCGCGCTTCGAGATCCAGCGCCACGCGGCGGTCCTGGAGTCCGGCGGCACGATCGTGCAGGAGACCCGTCACTTCCACGAGGACGACGGCTCCACCACCTCGGGCCGCATCAAGGACAACGCCGAGGACTACCGCTACTTCCCCGAGCCGGACCTGGTCCCGGTCGCCCCGTCCCGCGAGTGGGTCGAGGAGCTGCGCCGGGGCCTGCCCGAGCTGCCGCGCGTGCGCCGCAACCGGCTGCGCGAGGAGTGGGGCGTCTCCGAGCAGGAGATGCAGTCCATCCTCAACGCCGGCGCCGTCGACCCGATCGTCGCCACGATCGAGGCGGGCGCGGACGCGGCCTCGGCCCGCAAGTGGTGGATGGGCGAGCTGGCCCGCAACGCCAACGAGAAGGGCGTCTCCCTGGAGGAGCTGCCCATCACCCCGGCGGACGTGGCCCGGGTCTCGGCCCTGGTGGCCGGCGGCGACCTCAACGACAAGCTGGCCCGCCAGGTCATCGAGGGCGTCCTCGCCGGCGAGGGCACCCCGGACGAGGTCGTCGAGAAGCGCGGTCTGAAGGTCGTCTCCGACGACGGCGCGCTCGGCGCGGCCGTCGACGAGGCCATCGCGGGCAACGCGGCGATCGCCGACAAGATCCGCGGCGGCAAGGTCGCGGCGGTCGGCGCGCTGGTCGGCGCGGTCATGAAGGCCACCCGTGGCCAGGCCGACGCGGCGAAGGTCAAGGACCTGATCCTGGAGAAGCTGGGCGTCAGCGAGGGCTGACCCCGGTCACGTACGGGAGTCCCCGAGGGGGACGGGAGCGGCCCCGCACCGGAGATCCGGTGCGGGGCCGCTCCCGCGTCGTACGGGCTACCGCTTGAGCACCGGGGCGGCGATGACCACGAGCGCCTCCTGCGAGTAGCTGCACGTGTCCTCGACGCGGATCCGCAGCCGCAGGGCGCCCTTGACCGACATGCTCTTGAAGACCGGCTTGCCGAGCGACACCGCCTGCGCGAAGGGGGCGGGCTGGTCGTCCACGGAGATGGAGATCCGCGCCTCCTCGGTCGGGGAGTCGTCGTCGATGCCCGCGGTGAACTCCAGCGTCTCCCACGCCCGGCCGAGGTTGAACTCCATGTACGACTCGTTGGAGCAGCCGGCCACGAAGGCGGAGCCGTAGTCCTTGGCGTTGAGCGTGGCGGAGGAGGTCACCGTGAACCCGTCGAGGGTGTCGATCGGGGTGAGGCTGGTCAGGTCCGCCTGCTTGCTGTCGGGCACCGAGCCGGGGTCGAGCGACGGGCTGCCGCTCTCGCCGGGCTCCTCCGCCGGGGCCTCGCTGGTCGGCTCCTCCGTGGGGGCGTCCGTGGTCGGCTCGGCGGCCGGTTCGCCGGTGGGCGCCTCGGTGGTCGCCGACGCCGACGTGGTGGAGCCGCCGGCCCGGTCGTTCTTGGAGTCCTTCGCGTCGCGGTCGGCGAGCAGCCGGACCCCGACCACCGCGAGGACGGCGATCAGGAGGACACCGGCGACGGCGCCGATCAGCGGCCCCTTGCGGCGCTTGCGCGGCTCCGGCGACCGCTGCCGGGGCCCGGCCGGCCCGCCGGGCCCCCCGACGGTGGGCATCCCGGCCGTGGGCGGCCCGTAGCCCTGGCCGCCGTAGCCCGGCCCGCCGTACGCCGGCGTCCCGGCGGTCGGCGGCCCGTACGGACCCTGGCCGGCGTCGTACGGGCCGGGGGCCGGCGGCACCGGGGCGGGCGCCCCGAAGCCGGCCGGGGGAGCGCCGGCGGCGGACTGCGGGGCCGGGGCGGGAGCGGGCGCGGACCGCTCCGCCGGAACGGGCGTCGGAGTCGGAGTCGGCGCGGGAACCGGCGGCTGGGCCGGCGGGAGCGTCGGCGCCGCCTGGGGCCGGGGCACGGCGTCCTGCGGGCCGGCGTCCTGCGGCCCGGCGTCCCAGGGCGCGGCGGACGGCGCTTCGGCCGGCTTCGCCGGGGGCGTCACGGGCGGCGCCGCGGGCAGCGGCGGCGGCACGGCGGGGGCGCCGTCCGGGCGGGGCGGAATCGCGTCCTGCGGGGTCGCGGGCCGGGAGGTGGTCGTGGTGGACACCACCCCGTGCCGGACCTCCTTGACCCACGAGGAGAGCAGCAGCGGGCGCCTGTCGGCGTCGGACGCCGCGATCGCCAGCACCTTCCGGCGCTGCTCCTCGGGGAGCGCGGCGATCTGCGGCAGGGCGCCGAGGGCCGCCGCCAGCTGCTCGGGCGAGGCCGGCGGGGACTGGCCGCTCAGCAGGAAGTAGGCGATGGCCCCGAAGGCGTACCGGTCGGTGGCCGGGGTCCGCTTGCCCTCGAAGATCTCCGGCGCCGCGTAGCCGGGGGTGAACCACACCTCGGCGGTCTGGTGGTCGGCGGTCAGCTTGCTGAGGCCGAAGTCGACGAGGGTGGCCTGGCCGTGCTCGTCGACCATCACGTTGCCCGGCGAGAGGTCGCCGTGGACGACGGTCCGGCCGGACGGCGTGGCCTTGCCGGAGTGCAGCCAGTCGAGGACGTCGGCGAGCTGCTCCAGCGTCCGCATGACCTCGCGCCGCTCGGCGGGGGTGGCCAGCGTCCGCTCGGCGCGCCAGTCGCGCAGGTCGAGGCCGTCGACGTGGTTCATGACGAGGACGAGGGCCCGGCCCGTGAGGGTGCCGGACTCGCCGGGCGCGTGGATGGGCGAGCCCTGGAAGTGCTCGCGCACGCCGACGACGCCGGGGCGGCTGACGAAGCGCAGCAGCTCTGCCTGCTCGTTCCACTTGCGGCTGATCCGCTCGAAGATCTCCGGCGTGATCGTCGTCTTCGAGTCGAGGACCTTGACCACGACCGGCTCGGTGCCGCCCGCCAGCTCGATCTCCGCGAGATAGAGCACCGCCTCGCCGCCGCGCCCGATGGAGCGGAGCAGCCGGTAGCGGTCAGGTGCGGAGTCGGGCCCGATGTGGTGTGCCGACTTGCTCAACATTCCCCCCAGGCACAGTGAATGACAGGGGGTCAGCTTGCCGTTCGGGGGGATCCGGGGTCAACCGAGACGGACGGCGGGGCCCGGGCCGGGACCGGCGCCCCGGGCGGCGGGCACGTCCCGCGGGCGGGAGGGGCGCGACCGGCGCCGTCGCGCACCGTCCGCGGGCGGGCACGCGGAGCCGTCCGCCCGGGGAAGGGCGCCCCGCCGGGGTCCCCACGCACCGCGTCCGAACGGCGGGCCGCAGTGCCGGAGGCTTCCCCGGGCGCGCTGTGAGGATCGACACGAAACGGGCAAACGATCACGTTTCCCTGCGACAGTGGGCCGCGAGCACCGATCCAGGCAGGGAGCACGTCCTTTGGCAGCCATCGCACGGTGGTTCATCCGGCACCGCCTCGTCGCCGTCCTCCTGTGGGTCCTCGCCCTCGTCGGGGTCGGCGGCGCCGCCGCCTTCGCCGGCAGCGCGTACTCCAACGACTACGAGGTGCCCGGCACCGAGTCGGGACGCGCCACCGCCCTCCTCGACCGCGGCTTCCAGGGGCTCGGCGGCGACACCGACACCATCGTCTGGCACACCGAGCGCGGCAGCGTCCGCGCCGACGCCGTGCGCGAGCGGGTCGGGCCAATGCTGGAGGAGGTCTCCGCCCTGCCCGGCGTCGCCGCCGTCGCCTCCCCGTACGGGGCCGGCGCGGCGCCCGGTCAGGTCAGCGAGGACGGGCGCACCGCCTACGCCACCGTGACCTTCCGCGAACAGGCCGACGACATCCCCGTCGACCAGGCGCGGGCCCTCGTCGACACCGCGAAGGCCGCCGGGACCGACGGGCTCCGGGTGGAGCTCGGCGGCAGCGCCGTCGCCCTCACCGAGGCGCCCGGCGGGCACGTCGCCGAGGCCGTCGGCGTGGCCGTCGCCGCCGTCGTCCTCTTCCTCGCCTTCGGCTCGCTCGCCGCCTCCCTGCTGCCCATCGCCACCGCCCTGGTCAGCGTCGGCATCGCCTACTCCGGGATCGTGCTCCTCGGGCGCGTGATGACGGTCGCCGACTTCGCCCCGATGCTCGGCATGCTCATCGGCCTCGGCGTCGGCATCGACTACGCGCTCTTCATCGTCACCCGGCACCGCAAGGGCCTGAAACGCGGCCTGGGCGTCGCCGAGGCCGCCGAGACCGCCGTCGCCACCACCGGCAGGGCCGTCGTCTTCGCCGGCGCGACCGTCTGCATCGCCCTCCTCGGCATGCTCATCCTCCGGCTGAGCTTCCTCAACGGCGTCGCCCTCGCCGCCTCCCTCACCGTCGTCCTCACCGTCGCCGCCTCCGTCACCCTGCTGCCCGCGCTGCTCTCCCTGATCGGCATGCGGGCCCTGTCCCGGCGCGAGCGGCGCGCCCTCGCCGAGCACGGCCCGCAGCCCGAGCCGCCCACCGGCTTCGCCGCCCGCTGGTCCGCCTTCGTCGAGCGCCACCCCAAGCTCCTCGGGGCCGTCGCCGCCGTCGTCATGGCCGTCCTCGCGCTGCCCACCCTCTCGCTCCACCTCGGCACCTCCGACCAGGGCAACAACCCGGCCTCCGCCACCACCCGGCAGGCCTACGACCTCCTCGCCGACGGCTTCGGGCCGGGCGTCAACGGCCCCCTCACCCTCGTCGCCGGCCTCGACGGCGCCGACGACCGGGTCGCCCTCGACCAGCTGCCGGCGGCGCTCGCCGCCACCAAGGGCGTCGCCTCCGTCTCGCCGGTCACCCACAACGGCTCCGGCGACACCGCCTTCCTCACCGTCGTCCCCGACTCCTCCCCGCAGTCGAAGGCCACCAGCGAACTCGTCGACCGGCTCCGCCACGACGTGATCCCGGCCGCGGAGACCGGCACCTCCCTGGACGTCCACGTCGGCGGCATCACCGCCTCGTACGACGACTTCGCGGAGATCATCGTCGGCAAGCTGCCGCTCTTCGTCGGCGTCGTCGTCGCCCTCGGCTGCCTGCTCCTGCTGCTCGCCTTCCGGTCCGTCGGCATCCCGCTCAAGGCCGCCGCCATGAACGTCGCCGCCGTCGCCGCCGCCTTCGGCATCGTCGTCGCGATCTTCCAGTGGGGCTGGGGCGCCGAACTCCTCGGACTCGGCAGCTCCGGCCCGATCGAGCCCTTCCTCCCCGTGATCATGGTCTCGGTGCTCTTCGGCCTCTCGATGGACTACCAGGTCTTCCTGGTCAGCCGGATGTACGAGGAGTGGCTGGAGACCGGAGACAACCGGCGGGCCGTCCGGGTCGGCCTCGCCGAGACCAGCCGGGTGATCAACTCCGCCGCGGTCATCATGATCTCGGTCTTCCTCGCCTTCGTCCTCTCCGGCGAACGGGTCATCGCGATGTTCGGCATCGCCCTCGCCGCCGCCGTCGCCCTCGACGCCTTCGTCCTGCGCACCCTCCTCGTCCCCGCCCTCATGCACCTGCTCGGCGGGGCCAACTGGTGGCTGCCCAGGAGCCTGGACCGGATCCTGCCCCGGATCAGCATCGAGCCGCCGGAGAGCCGGGTCGCCGCGGACGTCCGTGCGAAGATCCCGGGGCAGCGCGTGACCGCACCGAGCACGGAGGAGACCGAGGATGTTCGCGATACCGCTGGGTGACGACGGGGCCGAGCTGCGGCCCCTGGAGCCCTGGCAGACGGAGGAGTTCCTCGCCCACATGGACCGGGGGCGGGAGTACGTCGGCACGCACATCGGCCTCGCCGACGTCGTCCACGACCTCGACTCCGCCCGCGCCTTCCTCCAGGGCTACGCGGAGAAGACCGCGAACGACGCCGGACGCCTCTACGGCATCTGGACCGACGGCACCCTCGTCGGCGGCGTCATGTTCCGCACCATGGACGTGGCCGCGGGCAACGCCGAGGTCGGCTGCTGGCTGGAGCCCTCCGCCGCAGGCCGGGGCCTGGTCACCCGCGCCTGCCGGATCATCATCGACTGGGCCGTCGAGCGGCGCGGGATCCACCGCGTCGAGTGGTACGCCTCCACCGCGAACACGGCCAGCACCGCCGTCGCCCGCCGCCTCGGCATGACCAGGGAAGGCGTCGTCCGCGAGAACTACATCCACCGCGGCACCCGCACCGACACCGAGATCTGGGCCGTCCTCGCCCCCGAATGGCGCGCCGCCAGGACCACCTGAACACCCCCGGACCGCACCCGGACGACGCCCGGGCCGCGCCCGCACCCGTACGGCTCTGAACCGCACCCCGGCGGCACTGGACGGCACCCGGGCCGCGCCCGCACCCGTACGGCTCTGAACCGCACCCCGGCGGCACTGGACGGCACCCGGGCCGCGCCCGCACGACACCCGGACACCGCACCGGCCGTGCCCGTACCGCACCCGGACACCGCGCCCGTACGGCACCCGGAGGGGCGCCTAAGGCATCCCCCGCCCCTCCCTAAGGCCCCCCGCGTCCCGAACATGCGGCACTCGCCCGATGCCCCCGCACCGGCTGGGCGGGGAAGGTGGAGGCATCGCGAGGAGCGATACCGACACCACAGCCAGGGAGCACCCCATGTTCGCGTACGAACTCCACCGCACCGCCCACGCCGAGCTGGTCCGCGAGGCCGCCGCCCAGCGCCTCGGCCGCGAGGCCGCCCGCGCCGCCAAGGCCGCCCGCCGGAGCGGCCGCCATGGGACCGAGGGGCGGGTGAGCACCGGCAAGGACCGCTACGCCACGGTCGCGTGACCCCCGTATGAGCGGCCCGCGGGGCGCCTGTGCGATGCTCGGCGCCGTGGAGACCAGGTCCGTCAGCCCCGTCTTCGTCGGCCGCGCCGGCGAACTCACCGCCCTCACCGAGGCGCTCTCCCGCGCGACCGCGGGAGAGCCCCAGGCGCTGCTCGTCGCCGGCGAGGCCGGCGTCGGCAAGACCCGGCTCGTCGAGGAGTTCCGCGACGCGGCCCGCGACGCCGGCGCCGTCGTCGCCCTCGGCGGCTGCGTGGAGCTCGGTGCCGACGGACTCCCCTTCGCCCCCTTCTCCGCCGCCCTGCGCACCCTGCGCCGGCTCCTCCCCGACGAGCTCGCCGCCGCCGCCGACGGGCACGAGGGCGAACTCGCCCGCCTCCTCCCCGAGCTGGGCGACCCCGGCGGCTCCGACGCCGGCGACGAGGACGCCACCGCCCGCCTCTTCGAACTCGCCGTCCGCCTGCTGGAACGGCTCGCCGCCGACCGCACCCTCGTCCTGGTCCTCGAGGACCTCCACTGGGCCGACACCTCCACCCGCCACCTCCTCACCTACCTGCTGCGCACCCTGCGCCGCGGCCGGATCGTGGTCGTCGCCACCTACCGCGCCGACGACATCCACCGCCGCCACCCGCTGCGCCCCCTCCTCGCCGAACTCGACCGGATGCGCACCATCCGCCGCATCGAGCTCGCCCGCTTCACCCGCACCGAGGTGCGCCGCCAGCTCACCGGCATCCTGGCCGCCGAACCCGCCCCGGGCCTCGTCGAGGAGATCTTCGACCGCTCCGACGGCAACGCCTTCTTCGTCGAGGAGCTCGTCGCCTCCCGCTCCTGCGGCGACGGCACGGGGCCCCTCAGCGACTCCCTCCGCGACCTCCTCCTGGTCCGCGTCGAGGCCCTCCCCGAGCCCGCCCAGCGGGTCGCCCGGATCATCGCCGAGGGCGGCTCCACCGTGGAGCACGGACTCCTCGCCGCCGTCTCCCGCCTCACCGAGGACGAACTCATCGAGGCCCTGCGCGCCGCCGTCGGCGCCAACCTCCTCCTCGCCGTCCCCGACGGCGACGGCTACCGCTTCCGCCACTCCCTGGTCCGCGAGGCCGTCGGCGACGACCTGCTGCCCGGCGAGCGCTCCCGCCTCAACCGCCGCTACGCCGAGGCCCTGGAGGCCGACCCCGGCCTCGTCCGCCCCGAGGAGCGCGCCACCCGGCTGGCCACGTACTGGTACCACGCCCACGACCCGGCCAAGGCCCTCCCCGCCGTCCTCGACGCCTCCGTCGCCACCCGCAAGCGCCACGCCTACGCCGAGCAGCTCCGCCTCCTCGAACGGGCCATGGAACTCTGGGACGAGGCCCCCGCCGAGGTCCGCGCCGGCCTGCGCCCCATCGACTACGCCGAGTCCTACCCGGCCTGCGGCTGCGACCCGGAGACCACCCCGCTGCGCCACCTCGACCTGCTCGCCGAGGCCGCCGTCGCCGCCCGCCTCTGCGGCGAACGCGAACGCGCCCTCAAGATCGGGAAGACGGCGCTCCGCCTCCTCGACGGCGACGACGAGCACGACCCCCTGCGGGCCGCCTGGTTCTGGGCCGAGCGGGCCAAGCTCCAGTCCAACCTCGGCCGCGGCGACGGCTGGGCCGAGATCTCCCGCGCCCAGGAGCTCGTCAAGGGCCTGCCGCCGTCCGCCGTCCACGCCACCGTCCTGGCCGGAGCCGCCGGCTGGGGCATGCTCCGCAAGCCGGGCCCCGACGCCCTCGTCGCCGCCGAACGCGCCGTCGAGTACGCCCGGCTGGTCAAGGCCGAGGCGACCGAACTCAACGCCCGCCTCACCCTCGGCACCATCATGGTCGCCGCCGGCGACCGCGAGGCGGGCCTCGCCGAGATGCACGCGGTCCGCGAGCGGTCCACCGCCCTCGGCCAGTTCCACGAGGCCGCCCGCGCCCACATCAACATCGCCTCCGCCCTGGAGTCCCTCGGCCGCTCCGCCGAGGCCGTCGCCCTCGCCGACGCCGGCCTCGAACTCGCCCGCACCCGCGGCCTGGTCGAGTCCGCCGGCTGGATCCGCGGCAACAAGGCCGAGTCCCTCCACTCCCTCGGCCGCTGGGACGAGGCCAGGACCGAGGCCGAACGCCTCCTCTCCTCCCACGCCAGCACCAAGCCCCGCGGCTCCGCCCACCTCCGGCTCGCCCAGATCGCCGTCGCCCGCGGCGAGACGGCCGCCGCCCTCCGCCACCTCGACGAGGCCCGCGCCGTCTACGGCACCCGCGACCCGATCCCGCAGTACACCCTCCCGCTGGCCGGCATCGACGCAGCCGCGGCCGCCGCAGAGGGCCGCCTCGCCGACGTCCGGGCCCGCCTCGCGGCCGCCGCCGACGCCGGCTTCCCGCCCGGCACCCACCGCTACGGCTGGCCCCTCGTCCTCACCGCCGTCACCGCCGAGGCCGACAGCCGCGGCCTGCCCGCCGCCGAGGAGGGGCGCGCCGAGGCGCTGGCCGTCGTCCGCCGCTGCGTCCGCGCCCTCGCCGCCCCCGCCCCGGTCTGGGCCGCCCACGCGGTCCACGTCGCCGAGGAGCTGGCCCGCGCCGAGGGCCGGGAGACCTCCGCCCGCTGGGCCGAGGCCGTCGACGCGTGGACCCCGCTCGACCAGCCCTATCCGCTGGCCCGGGCCCGCCACCGGCTCGCCGACGCCCTCCTGGCCGAGGGCGGCCGGCGCGAGGAGGCCGCGGCCCTGCTCCGGCAGGTCCACGCCACCGCCGTCGCCCTCGGCGCCCGCCCGCTCCGGGAGGACGCCGAACTGCTCGCCGCCCGCGCCCGCGTCGCCCTCGCCGACGGCACCGGACCCGGCACCCCGGCGGCGGCGGAACCCGAGGCGGACGTCTTCGGCCTCACCCCCCGCGAACAGGACGTCCTGGGCCTGGTCGCGGCCGGCCGCACCAACCGGCAGATCGCCGAGGAGCTGTTCATCTCACCGAAGACGGCCAGCGTCCACGTCTCCAACATCCTCGCCAAGCTCGGCGTCTCCGGCCGCGGCGAGGCCGCGGCGATGGCCCACCGCCTCCACCTCCTCGACGCCGTCCGCTGACCTCGCGCCCCCGCCCCGGCCCGTACGGCGTCCCGGGCCGGGCCGTCACCCCACGTCGAGCCGCAGGATCCGGTCGTCCCCCGGCTCCGGCGTGCCCCGCCCGTCGGTCTCGCTCGTCACCAGCCACAGCCGTCCGGCCCCGTCCGCGAGGACCGTCCGCAGCCGCCCGTACTCCCCGCCCAGGAACGCCTCCGGCTCGCCGGACCGCTCGGCCCCCGACAGCGGGATCCGCCACAGCCGCTCGCCCCGCAGCCCCGCCATCCACACCGCGCCCCGGGCCCAGGCGATCCCGCTCGGCGAGGCCTCCGAGGTCGGCCACTGCGCCACCGGGTCCACGAAGCCGGCCCTCCCGGCCTTCCCCTCGGCCTCCGGCCAGCCGTAGTTCCGCCCCGGCTCGACCAGGTTCAGCTCGTCCCACGTGTTCTGCCCGAACTCGGCCGCCCACAGCCGCCCCCCGTCGTCCCAGGCGAGCCCCTGCACGTTCCGGTGGCCGTACGAATAGACCACCGAGCCCGCGAAGGGGTTGCCGGGGGCCGGCTTCCCCTCCGGGGTCATCCGCAGGATCTTCCCGCCCAGCGACGCCCGGTCCTGCGCCAGCCCCGTCCGGCCCGTCTCGCCCGTCCCCGCGTACAGCATCCCGTCCGGCCCGAAGGCGATCCGCCCGCCGTTGTGGACCGTGCCCTTGGGGATGCCGGTGAGCACCGGTTCCGGCGTCCCCAGCCGGTCGCCGGCCCCGCCGCCGTACCGCATCCGCACGATCCGGTTGTCCGCCTCCGCGGTCAGGTACGCGTACACCCACCCCTCGCGCACGGCCAGGCCCATCAGCCCGCCCTCGCCGCCGGGCACCACGCCCGGGACCTCGCCCAGGGAGCGCTTCGCCCCGCTCCGCCCGTCCACCCGGGTCACCGTCCGGTCGTCCCGCGAGGAGACCAGCAGGTCGCCGCCCGGCAGCGCCGCGAGCCCCCACGGCGAGCGCAGCCCCTCGGCGAGCGTCCCGGCCACCGTCACCCGCCCCTCGCCCGCCGGGGCCGCGGAGGCGGGGGAGGAGGCGGCCGGCGGCGAGCCCGGCGGGGAGGTGTTCCGGGCGCCGGTGTCACCGCCCGGGGAACAGCCCGCCGCGCACACCAGCGCGGCGACGGCCCCCACGGCCCTCAGCACAGCAGGACGGCTCATGATCCGGTCCCTTCGACGGCGACGAGAGGGGGAAGAGAGGAGCGGCATCCCTCCCTCCCTTGATACACCGCCCGCCCCGCTCACGGTCCCGCCTCGGCCGACTTCTCCGGACCGCCGGCGAAACCGCGGGCCGGGGCCGCGCTAGTCCCAGGACTCCCGCGCCGCCGGCAGCGCAGCGAGCTCCGCCAGGTCGCCCTCGGTGAGCCGCAGCCCCGCCGCCCCGGCGTTCTCCACCGCCCACCGCTCCCGCTTCGTCCCCGGCACCGGCACCACGTGCCGCCCCTGCGCCAGCACCCACGCCAGCGCCACCTGCGCCGCGGTCACCCCGTCGCCGTGCCGCGCGGCCACCCGCCGCAGCCCGGCCACGAGCGGCTGGTTCGCGGCCATCATCTCGGCCGTGAAGCGGGGGTGCCGGGCCCGCGGGTCGTCCGGCTCGAAGCCGCCGCCCGGCGTCAGCGTCCCGGTCAGGAAACCGCTGCCCAGCGGCATCGCCGCGAGCATCCCGATCCCGCGCGCCGCGCACCAGGGCAGCAGCCGCGCCAGCGACTCCGGCGCCCACACCGACAGCTCGGCCTGCACCGCCGCCACCGGGAACACCTGCTGCACCCGGCCCAGCTGACGGATCGTTCCCTCGTACAGGTCGCCGGTCCGCGACCGCCGGGTCCGCCGCACCCCGACGGCGCTCAGCCCGAGCGCCCGCACCTTGCCCGCGGCCACCAGCTCCGCCATCGCGCCCCAGGTCTCCTCCACCGGGACCTCCGGGTCCGCGCGATGGAGGAGGTACAGGTCCAGGACGTCCGTCTGGAGCCGCCGCAGGGAGGCGTCGCAGGCCCGGCGGACGTACTCCGGACGGCCGTTGGCGACCACGTGCCCGTCGCCGACGAGCAGCCCGCACTTCGTCGACACGAAGACGTCCGCCCGGCGCTCCTTCAGCACCCGCCCCAGCAGCAGTTCATTGGTGAACGGCCCGTACATGTCCGCCGTGTCGAGCAGGCTCACCCCGGCGTCGAGGGCCGCGTGCACGGCCCGCAGCGAGCGGTCTCCCCGCTGCTCCGAGCGGCCGTAGGCCCAGTTCATCGGCATGCAACCGAGGCCGATGGCCCCCACGTCGAGCGCCGTCGCCCCGATAGTCCTGCGCTCCACGTGCCGCTACCCCTCCTTGTGCCGCCCCCCAAAGTAACCAATGGCGTGCGGGTTTCTTCGCATAGCCTCCCCGTCATGACACTCGCATCCACCGCCGCCGACGTGTGGCTTCCGATCCCCGCCGACGAGATCGACGGGCTGCCCGACCCGGGCGCGTCGGGGCTGAACTACCGCTTCTGGGACGGCGGGGCCGACTTCCCGGCCGATCCGGCCGACTGCGGCTTCTACGTCGTCCCGTACATGAAGGGCTCCGCGATCGCGGTCCGGCCGCTCGCCGCGATGACCTCGCTGCGCGTCGTCCAGACCCTCTCGGCCGGCATCGACCACGTCGTGCCCGGCCTGGGCGCGCTCGGCCCCGGCGTCTCGGTCTGCAACGCCAAGGGCGTCCACGAGGCCAGCACCGCCGAACTCGCGCTCGCCCTGATCCTGGCCTCCCTGCGCGGCATCCCGCGCTTCGTGCGCGGCCAGGACGCCGAGGAGTGGCGGGACGGCTTCTACCCGGCGCTCGCCGACAAGTCCGTCCTGATCGTCGGGTACGGATCGATCGGCTCGGCGATCGAGGACCGGCTCGCGCCCTTCGAGTGCGCGCGGGTGGCGCGCGTCGCACGCTCGGCGCGCACCACGGTCCGCGGTCCGGTGCACGCCCTGGCCGATCTGCCCGCCCTGCTGCCCGAGGCCGACGTGGTGGTGCTCTCCACTCCGCTCACGCCCGACACCCGGCACCTGGCCGACGCGGGGTTCCTCGCCCGGATGAAGGACGGGGCGCTGCTCGTCAACGTCGCCCGGGGGCCGGTGGTCGACACGAACGCCCTGCTCAAGGAGGTCGAGAGCGGGCGGATCACGGCGGCGCTCGATGTGACCGACCCGGAACCGCTGCCGGCCGGGCACCCCCTGTGGCACGCTCCCGGTGTGCTGCTCACCCCCCACGTCGGCGGTTCCACTTCGGCGTTCATGCCGCGGGCGAAGCGGCTGATCGCGGCGCAGGTCGGACGGTTCGCGGCGGGGGAGGAGCTCGCCAACGTCCTCCGCACCACCTGAGGTCCGCCGCCGGGGCCGCCCGGCCGTGCGCGCCCCCGCCGCGCGCCGCCCGCAAGCCCCCCGGCAGTCACGGAGAGTACTGCGAACCTGTCCCTGAGTGACGGTCCTGGTGTATCGTCCCGGATCGGGGGACTGCGTCGTGTACGGGCTGACGCCGGGGAGCGAAGTGACGGGACATCAGATGCCGAGGGGGGTGACGGGTGAAGCACGGCCGACGGACCGACGGACCGGCGCGGCGGCGACGCCGACGACGCCTCTCCCGCGCCTCGCTGCCGGTCTCGCGCGGTCGGTGCCGGACCAGGCCGCGCCCCACCGCGCGGAGTGCCTGGACGGCGCGCCGCCGCACACCGGCGCCACGGGCCTGCCCCGCGTCCCGGACCCCTGCCCCGACTGCGGCGCGGGGACGCCGCGGCCGGCCGGCGCCGTCCCGTACCGCGGCCACGCCGCGCGGGGCCCGGCCGCACCCGGCCCGGCCCGCGCCGCCGTCTCCGCCCCCGAGGCGTGCGCCCACGCCCCCGGCGCGCACCTCCCGGCCCCCGCGCACCCCGGCCCCGACGCGCCGCCCGCTCCCCCCGGCCCCCACGCCTTCGGCGCGGCGGACGGCGAGGACGGCGGTTTCGGGCACGGCGAGGAGCGGGAGGGCGCGGTGAGCGGCACCGGCGCGACCGCGGTCGTGCGGCGCGGGCCCGCACCGGCGGGGACCGGCCTCCCCGGCCCGGGGCGCTCCGCCCCCGGGCCGGGCCACCGCCCCTCCTGGGCCGGCTCGCTCCTCGCGCAGATCGCCCTCGGCCTCGTCTGCGCCGGCTACACCACCGGCGCCGCCCTCGGCTGGGGGTCCCCCCGGCTCGCCCTGTTCATGGGCGACTTCGGGCTGAGCGCCGCCGCCTTCACCGCCGCCGTCTCCTGCTTCCTCTACGCCCGGACCGAGCGCGGCGGCACCCGCCCCGCCTGGCTCCTGTTCGCCTTCTCCTCCTTCATGGCGGGCGCGGGGAACGCCGTCTGGGGCTGGTACGAGGTCGTGCTCGGCCGGGAGGTCCCCGAGTCCTCCGTCGCCGACCTCTTCTTCTTACTCTTCGCCCCGCCCGCCATCGTCGGCCTCCTCGTCCTCGCCAAGAAGCCCGTCACCCGGGCCGGCTGGGTCTGCCTGGGGCTCGACGCCTGGCTCATCGCCGGGTCCCTGCTGACCCTCTCCTGGAGCCTCGCCCTCGCCCACACCGCCCACTTCCAGGGCGAGTCCGTGGCCCAGGCCGCGCTGTCGCTCGCGTACCCGCTGCTCGACATCGTGCTCGTCAGCATGGTCCTCGCGCTCCACTTCCGGCGCTCCCCGGCCAACCGCTCGGCGGTCAACACCGCCATCGCCGCGCTCGCCCTCACCGTGCTCTGCGACGCCCTCTTCACCTCGCCGCTGCTGCGCGCCAGCTACGTCTCGGGACAGCTGCTCGACGCCGGCTGGTTCGCCGGCTCCCTGCTGCTCGCCTACGCTCCCTGGGGCGTCCACCGCCCGCCGGAGCCCGCGGCGGCCCGCGGCCCGGGGCTGCCCAGCCGGCCCATCGCCGGCTCGCTCGCCGCCCTCACCCCGTACCTCGCCGCCGCCGTCTGCACCCTCGGCATCCTGTACAACGTGGTCGAGGGCCGCCGGGTGGACCGCGTCGTCGTCCTGACCGGCTGCGCCGTCGTCCTCGCGCTCGTCGTCCGCCAGGGCATCATGCTGATCGACAACATCGCCCTCACCCACGAACTGGCCCAGAAGGAGAACCACTTCAGGTCGCTCGTGCAGAGCTCCAGCGACGTCATCATGATCGCCGCGCCCAGCGGCGTCCTGCGGTACGTCAGCCCCGCCGCCACCGGGGTCTACGGCCGCGACGCGGAGGAGCTGGTCGGCTCCGAACTGGCCTCGCTCATCCACCCCGAGGACCTCGGCGCCGTCGTCCACGAGGTGCGCCGCTTCCTCGCCGCCTCGCCCGCCGAGGAGCCCACCACCCGCATCGAGTGCCGCTTCCGCTCCGGCGCCGGCCACTGGCTCAACGTCGAGTCCACCGTCAACCGCCACCAGGGCGGCCTGATCTTCAACAGCCGCGACGTGACCGAACGGGTCAGGCTCCAGGCCCAGTTGCAGCACAACGCCGAGCACGACCCGCTCACCGACCTGCCCAACCGCGCGCTCTTCACCCGCCGGGTCGGACAGGCCCTCGGCGGCCGCCGCTCCTCCGACCCCGGCACCGCCGTCCTCTTCATCGACCTCGACGGCTTCAAGGCGGTCAACGACCGGCTCGGCCACCAGGCCGGCGACGACCTCCTGGTCCAGGCCGCCCGCCGCCTCCAGGAGGCCGTGCGGTCCGGGGACACCGCCGCCCGGCTCGGCGGCGACGAGTTCGCCGCCCTCATCCTCGGCGACGGCCTGCGCGACCGCGCCGCCCGCGAGGCCCAGGTCCAGGAGATCGCCGACCGGCTCCGGCTCACCCTCTCCCGCCCCTACCGCGTCGACGGCGGCACCGAGGTCCGGGTCGCCGCCTCCATCGGCGTCGCCTTCGCCGAGCCCGGCATCGGCGCCGGCGACCTGCTGCGCAACGCCGACCTCGCCATGTACCGCGCCAAGGCCGGCGGCAAGGACCGCGTCGAGCTGTACGTGCCCCAGATGCAGGCCGAGGTGGTCCGGCGCACCGAACTCGCCGCACGGCTGCGCAGCGCGCTCCACGACGGCGAGTTCGCGCTCCTCCACCAGCCCGTCGTGGACCTCGCCACCGGCCGGGTCTCCGCCGTCAGCGCGCAGGCCCGCTGGCGCTCCGCCCAGGGCATCCTCTTCACCCCCGCCGAGTACCTGCGGGTCACCGACGACGGCGAGCGCACCGCCGAGCTGGGCCGCTGGCTCCTGGAGGAGGCCGTCGAGCAGGCCGCCGAGCGGGCCGGCATCGGCCACCACACCCCGGTCTCGGTCCGGCTCCCCGCCCGCCGCCTCCTCGACCGCTCGATGCCCCTCGGCTCCGTCGAGGCGCTGCTGGCCCGGCACGGGCTGCCGTCCGGCTCGCTCGTCCTGGAACTGGCCGACACCGACCACAGGACCCCGCTGGACGAGCTGGAGCAGCGTCTGGTCGCCCTGCGCCGGCTCGGCGTGCGGATCGCCCTGGACGGCTTCGGCAGCGGACACGTCGCCGTCCACGCGCTGCGGCGCCTCCCGGTCGACATACTGAAACTGGACAGGGCACTCGTGGAAGGCGTGGTCGAATCCGCCCGGCTCCGCAAGATCACCAGCGGTGTGCTCCGCATCGCCGGGGAGCTGGGCATGCAGACGGTCGCCGAGGGCGTCGACGTCCCCGAGCAGGTGCTGGCCCTGCGGGCCATGGGCTGCCGGCACGCGCAGGGCATGGCCTTCTCGGGCCCGCTCGACGAGTACCGGCTCCGCCGGGCCCTCGTGCGGGGCGCCTATCCGCTGCCCGGAGCCGTCTCCGTACCGGCCGGGACGGGCCGGGAGACGCGGCGGAATCCGTCCCCCGATCAGCTCACATGATGAGACGCGCGTCCCACCCACTTGACAGTGGTGCGGCCTGGGAGGGAGGGTCAGTGCCATGCGCACCCGAATTCTCGTACTTGGAAAGCGCGTCGGCTGAAGCCGGGCCCCTGAAGGCCGGCTGAGAACCAACCGACGCGCTCCCCTCGCTTGCCTTCCGGCACGAGGGGTTTTTTGTTGCACCGGTTCTCCCGGACGTCGACGCGAAACCCCGTAAAACCCCCGCAAAAAACCCTCTGCTTCGAGAAGAGATGCTGATGACCGAGCAGGCCACCGGGCACCATCCGCAGCCGCGGCCCCGCAGCGGCGCGACGCCCGCCCCCACCGTCGAGCACGTCACGGGCGCGCAGTCCCTCATCCGCTCTCTCGAAGAGGTGGGTGCGGACACCGTCTTCGGCATCCCGGGTGGCTGCATCCTCCCCGCGTACGACCCGATGATGGACAGCACGAGGGTCCGCCACATCCTGGTCCGCCACGAGCAGGGCGCCGGCCACGCGGCCACCGGCTACGCCCAGGCCACCGGCAAGGTCGGCGTCTGCATGGCGACCTCCGGTCCCGGCGCGACCAACCTGGTCACCCCGATCGCCGACGCGCACATGGACTCGGTCCCGCTGGTCGCGATCACCGGCCAGGTCGCCTCCAAGGCGATCGGCACCGACGCCTTCCAGGAGGCGGACATCGTCGGCATCACCATGCCGGTCACCAAGCACAACTTCCTGGTCACCAAGGCCGAGGACATCGCCAAGACCATCGCCGAGGCCTTCCACATCGCCTCCACCGGCCGCCCCGGCCCGGTCCTGGTCGACATCTCCAAGGACGCCCTGCAGGCGAAGACCACCTTCTCCTGGCCGCCGCAGACCGACCTGCCCGGCTACCGCCCGGTCACCAAGCCGCACGCCAAGCAGATCCGCGAGGCCGCGAAGCTCATCACCGCCGCCAAGCGCCCGGTCCTCTACGTCGGCGGCGGCGTCATCAAGTCGGGTGCCACGGCCGAGCTGAAGATCCTGGCCGAGCTCACCGGCGCCCCCGTCACCACCACCCTGATGGCCCTCGGCGCCTTCCCCGACAGCCACCCGCTGCACGTCGGCATGCCCGGCATGCACGGCGCCGTCACCGCCGTCACCGCGCTCCAGAAGGCCGACCTGATCGTCGCCCTCGGCGCCCGCTTCGACGACCGCGTCACCGGCAAGCTCGACAGCTTCGCCCCGTACGCCAAGATCGTCCACGCGGACATCGACCCGGCCGAGATCGGCAAGAACCGCGCCGCCGACGTCCCGATCGTCGGGGACGCCCGCGAGGTCATCGCCGACCTGGTCCAGGCCGTCCAGGCCGAGCACAGCGAGGGCAACCAGGGCGACTACTCCGCGTGGTGGTCGGACCTGAACCGCTGGCGCGAGACCTACCCGCTCGGCTACGACCTGCCGGAGGACGGCAGCCTCTCGCCGCAGCAGGTCATCCAGCGCATCGGGCAGCTCGCCCCCGACGACACGATCTTCACCGCGGGCGTCGGCCAGCACCAGATGTGGGCCGCCCACTTCATCGACTACGAGAAGCCGGGCACCTGGCTGAACTCCGGCGGCCTGGGGACCATGGGCTACGCCGTCCCGGCCGCCATGGGCGCCAAGGCCGGCGCGCCCGCCCGGACGGTCTGGGCCATCGACGGCGACGGCTGCTTCCAGATGACCAACCAGGAGCTCACCACCTGCGCCCTGAACAACATCCCGATCAAGGTCGCCATCATCAACAACGGCGCCCTCGGGATGGTCCGCCAGTGGCAGACCCTGTTCTACAACCAGCGCTACTCCAACACCGTCCTGCACTCCGGCCCGGACGACGTCAACCCGGAGGCCAAGGGCACCCGCGTCCCGGACTTCGTGAAGCTGTCCGAGGCCATGGGCTGCGTCGCCCTGCGCTGCGAGTCCCCGGACGACCTCGACAAGGTCATCGCCGAGGCCAACGCCATCAACGACCGTCCGGTCGTCATCGACTTCATCGTCCACGAGGACGCCCAGGTCTGGCCCATGGTCGCCGCCGGCACCTCCAACGACGAGGTCATGGCCGCCCGGGGCGTCCGCCCCGACTTCGGCGACGGCGAAGACGACTGAGCAGCGACGAGCCACAGGGAAGAGGCCCACACACCATGTCCAAGCACACGCTCTCCGTCCTCGTCGAGAACACGCCCGGCATCCTCGCCCGGATCGCCGCCCTGTTCTCCCGTCGCGGCTTCAACATCGACTCCCTCGCCGTCGGCGTCACCGAGCACCCCGACATCAGCCGCATCACCATCGTGGTCAACGTCGAGTCGCTGCCCCTGGAACAGGTCACCAAGCAGCTCAACAAGCTGGTCAACGTCCTGAAGATCGTCGAACTCGAGCCCAGCGCCGCGATCCAGCGCGAGCTCGTCCTGGTGAAGGTCCGCGCCGACAACGAGACCCGCTCCCAGATCGTCGAGATCGTCAAGCTCTTCCGCGCCAAGACCGTCGACGTCTCGCCCGAGGCCGTCACCATCGAGGCCACCGGTTCGAGCGACAAGCTGGACGCCATGCTCAAGATGCTGGAGCAGTTCGGCATCAAGGAGCTCGTCCAGTCGGGCACCATCGCCATAGGGCGTGGTGCCCGGTCCATCACGGACCGGTCCCTGCGGGCACTCGACCGCAGCGCCTGAGAGTCACCGTGGGTCGACCGCCGGTCCATCCGGCGGTCCGACTGACGAGACCCGAGAACTTCCCTCCCGCTCCCCGCCGTACGGTGGGACGCAACACCAGCACCTCAAGGAGATTTCCAGTGGCCGAGCTGTTCTACGACGCCGACGCCGACCTCTCGATCATCCAGGGCCGCAAGGTCGCGGTGATCGGTTACGGCAGCCAGGGCCACGCCCACGCGCTGTCGCTCCGCGACTCGGGTGTCGACGTCCGCGTCGGTCTGCACGAGGGCTCGAAGTCCAAGGCCAAGGCCGAGGAGCAGGGCCTGCGCGTGGTCACCCCCGCCGAGGCGGCGGCCGAGGCCGACCTCATCATGATCCTGATCCCGGACCCGATCCAGGCCAAGGTCTACGAGGAGTCCATCGCCCCGAACCTGAAGGACGGCGACGCGCTGTTCTTCGCCCACGGCTTCAACGTCCGCTTCGGCTTCATCAAGCCCCCGGCCGGCGTCGACGTCGCCCTGGTCGCCCCGAAGGGCCCGGGCCACCTGGTCCGCCGCCAGTACGAGGAGGGCCGCGGCGTCCCCGCGATCGCCGCCGTCGAGCAGGACGCCACCGGCAACGCCTTCGCGCTCGCCCTCTCCTACGCCAAGGCGATCGGCGGCACCCGCGCCGGCGTCATCAAGACCACCTTCACCGAGGAGACCGAGACCGACCTCTTCGGCGAGCAGGCCGTCCTCTGCGGTGGCGCCTCCGCCCTGGTCAAGGCCGGTTTCGAGACCCTGGTCGAGGCTGGCTACCAGCCGGAGATCGCCTACTTCGAGTGCCTCCACGAGCTGAAGCTCATCGTCGACCTCATGTACGAGGGCGGCCTGGAGAAGATGCGCTGGTCGGTCTCCGAGACCGCCGAGTGGGGCGACTACATCACCGGCCCGCGCGTCATCACCGCCGACACCAAGGCGGAGATGAAGAAGGTCCTCACCGAGATCCAGGACGGCACCTTCGCCAAGAACTGGATGGACGAGTACCACGGCGGCCTGAAGAAGTACGACGAGTACAAGACCCAGGACGAGAAGCACCTCCTGGAGACCACCGGCAAGGAGCTCCGCAAGCTCATGAGCTGGGTGAACGACGAGGAGGCGTAAGCCCCTCGGCGCGGGGGGGGGGGGGGCGCGCCCGCCCCCCCCCCCCCCCCATGAGACCACCCCACCCCAACACCACGGCAAACGACACCAAAGACGAAGGCAAGGCCCAC